>CAZOTR010000081.1:0-17940 GCA_964582755.1 uncultured Methylococcaceae bacterium
TGCGCCACTTCTCCCACGGGGCGCAGCCAGCTTATCCTGATGCCGGACAGCCAGATGGCCACCCTCGGCAGCCAAACGTTCACCAGCCTGCGCGCGAAAACGCCGACGCTGCGCGATCCGCAGGCCAACACTTATGTGGACTGCGTGGCGCAGGCTTTGACCCGCGAGGTCGGCGGCCAGTGGGAAGTGGCGGTGTTCCAGGATGCTTCGGCCAATGCCTTCGCCCTGCCGGGCGGCAAGATCGGCGTCAATTCCGGCATGTTGAAAGTCGCCGCCAACCAGCACCAACTCGCCACGGTCATCGCCCACGAGGTGTCCCATGTGCTGGCCCGCCATAGCAACGAGCGGGCGTCGCAGGAAATGGCCGTGCAGCAGGGTCTTGGACTGGCCCAGGCGGTGGCGAATCCGACCAGCCCCGGCGGACAGGCGCTGATGGGGCTGCTGGGCGTGGGCGCGGAATACGGGGTGTTGAAGCCCTATAGCCGGACGCAGGAAAGCGAGGCCGACCTGATGGGCCTGGATTTGATGGCGAAGGCCGGCTTCGACCCCGGCGAAAGCGTCAAGCTATGGGTCAACATGGGGCGGGCGCCGGGCGGGGCGGAACAGGCCGAATTCATGTCCACCCATCCCTCCCACGCCACCCGCATCCAGGATTTGCAAAACCGGCTGCCTGCGGCGCTGGAATTGAGCCGGCAGGCGCGGGCGGCGGGCAAGAACCCGCAATGCGGCTCATAGGTTTGGGGACTGCGCGGGAGCGGAAAAAGAAAATGCAGGGCCAATACGCGCCCTGCATATGAAAAAGGAGGATTTTGAAGCATTCAGGCCGCAGATTTAGGAAATCCTAAATGGGTTGCTTTAAATGGTATCCTCGAAGCGTTTTCAATGAAATGTGGCAAATTGTCGCGCATGGCGGAAAGTCCGCGATGGCCGGCAATGCCGCGGCTTGCCAACCCGCCACAGTGGGTAGAATCACGAGATGAATGACGAAACCTTAATCAGTATTCCCGAACCCCTCACCTCCGACGATTCCGCCTGGACCAACCTCAAGTGGATGTTTGTCATGCGCAACTTGATCGTCGCGGTGGAGGCGGTCACCGTGCTTATCAGCGTTTACGGGTTGGACATTCCCCTGCACCAGGCGGCGCTGACCGCCATCATCACTTTGCAGGCGGGGCTGAACTGGTATACCTGGCTGCGCTTGGGCAGCGAGCACCCGGTCACCGAGGGCGAGTTGGTGGTGCAATTGTGCTGCGACATCCTCGCCATCACCGGCGTCCTCTATTTCACCGGCGGGGCGACCAACCCGCTCACGTGGTTTTACCTGTTGCCTTTGATCATCGCCGCCACCGTGCTGCCGCAGACCTACACGTGGTATCTGGTGATTTTCGCCTCCTCGGCCTACACGATATTGATGCGCTATTACGAGCCGTTGCCGCGGATCGTGCCGATGGCTCTGGGCGACATCGAAATCCCGCTGGACCACCAGCAGCACATGCTGGTGAACCAACAGAGCATGTTGGTGAGCCAGCAGCAGCATCTGATGATGGACCACCACGACATCCAATTGCATGTGTTCGGTATGTGGTTTGGCTTTGTGTTCAGCGCGGTGATGGTGGCCTATTTTGTGGTCGGCATGGCGAATTCCCTGCGCAGGCTCGACCGCAAGCTGTCCACGGCGCGGGAGCAGACTTTGCGCAACGAGCGTGTCGTCGCCCTAGGCACCCTGGCGGCCGGCGCGGCGCACGAGATGGGGACGCCCTTGGGTACGATGGCCATCCTCATCCACGACTTGGAAAAGGAATACAAGCAACACACCCATTCCCAGTCCCAGGACTTGTGCCTGAAGATGAAAATCCTGCGTGAGCAGGTGGACCGCTGCAAGGCCGCGCTGTCGGTGATGTCGGCCTCGGCCGGCGAGCTGCGCGCCGAATCGGGGCGGAACATGCCGGTCTCCCGCTATCTCGACGAGGTCGTCGCCGACTGGCGCGAACAGGATCTGCCCACCCCGCTAAATTATCTGAAAACCGGTTACGAGCCATCGCCCGACATTCTGGCCGAGCGCACCCTCACCCACGCCTTGGTGAACATACTCAACAACGCCGCCGACGTGTCCCCGGAGCGCATCGACTTGCGGGCACGCTGGACCCCCGACTATGCGGTGTTGGACATTCTCGACGAGGGGCCGGGCATAGCGCCGGCAGTCTCCGCCCGCCTCGGCAAGGATCCGGTGTCCAGCAAGAAGGAACATGGCCTGGGCGTGGGCCTGTTCCTGGCGTTCTCCGCCATCGAGCGCCTAGGCGGAAAGATCGACATGCAAGCGCGCCAGGGCCACCGTGGCACCTTGACGCGCATCACCCTTCCCGTCGCGGGCCAACCAGGAGATTTGTGACATGCAGGGTAATTTAGAGCCTATTTCCGAACAGCCCAGGGTGTTGTTGGTGGACGACGACGCCACGTTTTGCCTGGTCTTGAAAATGGCCATGGAAAAACGCGGTTTCGATGTGTTCGTCGCCCACGACTTGGCCAGCGGCATCGAGCTGGCCGAGCAAGTCGAACCTGAATATGCCGTGATCGACTTGCGCATCGGCTACGAATCCGGCCTGTCCATGGTCAAGCGCTTGGTCGAGTTGGACGACAACACCCGCATCGTCATGCTGACCGGCTTCGCCAGCATCGCCACGGCGGTGGAGGCGATCAAGCTGGGCGCGACGCATTATTTGACCAAGCCGGCCGACGCCGACGAGATCGTCGCCGCCCTGCACAAGGACGAAGGCGACGCCAATGTCGAGATCAAAGGCAAGCCGCTGTCGGTCAAGCGCCTGGAATGGGAGCATTTGCAAAAGATTCTGGTCGAGCACGAGGGCAACATCTCCGCCGCCGCCCGCGCCCTGGGGATGCACCGGCGCACCTTGCAACGCAAGCTGGAGAAGAGGCCGGTGAAGGATTGAGCGCACCCCATGGGAGACAAAGACCTCATATCCAAGAGCCTGTTTAAACTGCTGGTGCGGGATTTCGCCATCTACTTGTTCGATCTGCCGGTGACCGAGGTCGAACTATTGGACGGCGAGCAGCAACGCATCGAAGAGCGCCGTGCCGACCTCCTCGCCAAGGTCCGTTTGGCCGAAGGCCCGCCCTTCCTGCTCCACATCGAGATCCAAAACGACAACCAAGCCCTCATGCCCGCCCGCATGATGCGTTATTTGAGCGACAGCCTGCTGGCCTATCCGGGCCTGCCGGTGCGGCAATACTTGGTTTACATCGGCAAGAAACCCTTAACCATGGCGGACGGCCTGGATCTGCCGCAATTCACCTACCGTTACGGACTTATCGACATGCACACCGTCGATTGCCAAGCCTTGTTGCGGCAGGACTCCCCCGACGCCTGGGTGTTGGCGATACTCTGCGACTTCAAAGACGCGGCGCCACGGGACATCGTCCATGGCATTCTGGCCCGCTTGCAAGAGCGCTTTGGCGAAAACCCGCCGCGCTTGCGGGAATATGTGGACATGTTGGATACTCTGGCAAGCAACCGCGACTTAAACCTAGACATCCGCGAGGAACTCGACATGCTGGCCTTCGACATGGAAAAACTGGCGACTTATCAAATGGGCCTGGACAAAGGTAGGGAAAAAGGTAGGGAAGAGGGCAGGGAAGAAGGTGCCCACGAACGCAGCGTGGCGATTGCGCGAAACCTGCTGGCGATGGGGCTGGGCATTTCCCAAGTGGTCGCCGCGACGGGATTGCCGTTGGCGGAAGCCGAAGCTTTGCGGGAAGGCAAGCCGAATTGAACCCGCTTGGCGTCTTGGCTTCACGCGCAGCCCATCGACTGGTGGACGAGCCGCAACCCACAACCATACTGCCATCCCCTGGCAAGGCAAAGGGTGCGAAGCTATTTGGGAGATAGTGCGGCGAAGCCAAAAATATCGGCAAGCCGGAGCGGACTTTCTGTCGATTGCGATTGTGGTGGCAAGATCAAACAGGCCGTTGCGGAAGATTTGCGTCGCCAACCCAGCCGGGACAGGCGCAAACTGTCCGAGCGGCTAAGACACGGCTTTCGGCGCAATAAGCGACAGGGAGGAAGGCGGATAGCCGGTTTGATCTGAGCAGGGGCGGCTTGGAGGCCGCCCTCGCAGGATCGGAATTAGGCGGCACTCTTCAGTTGCAACGCCTTGACGCGGGTGCTCAGGCGGCTCTTGCTGCGGGCGGCTTTGTTCTTGTGGATCAAGCCTTTCGTGACCGAAGAGTCAATCACTGGCTGGGCTTCGCGGAACGCGGCCCGGGCCTTTTCGAGATCGCCGCTGGCGACCGCGAGCAGGACTTTCTTGATGTAGGTGCGCAGGCGGCTGCGGGCAGCGGCATTCTGGGCGCGGCTCTTTTCCGAGTTACGGGCGCGTTTTTTCGCGGATTTGATATTAGCCAAAGTGGAACCCCTGACGGTTGGCGGAATTATAAAAAGTGCGGCATTCTCCTTCAGACGGCGCCGCAATGTCAACAACCCTGTGGGAAAGCGCTTTGCGCGGTCCGGGCGAGTCCTTATACTACGCGCTTTTTTGGCAGAAGCTGAGAGGTGCGGGTCTGAGCGGACAGTTGATGAAATCGACCGCCACGGTGGGCGTGATGACGTTGGTGTCGCGGATTCTTGGGTTCGTGCGCGACATGGTGATCGCCCGCCATTTCGGCGCGGACGCGGCCACCGACGCTTTCTTCGTCGCGTTCAGGATTCCCAATTTCCTGCGCCGCTTGTTCGCGGAAGGGTCTTTTGCCCAGGCGTTCGTGCCGCTGCTGTCGGAATGCCGGGAAAACAATGACCGCGCCGGTTTGCGGCTGTTTTTGGGCCGCGTGTCCGGTTCGCTGGGGCTGCTCGCGTTGCTGGCTTCGGTGGTGGGCAGCCTCTGCGCGCCGGTGTTGATCCTGGTGTTCGCCCCAGGCTTTTTCGGGCAGGACGCGCAGTTCGATCTGAGCAGCGAGATGTTGCGCATCACCTTTCCCTATCTGTTTTTCATCACCCTGACCGCCTTTGCCGGCGGCATTCTCAACGCCCATGGCCGTTTCGCCGTCCCCGCCTTCACGCCGGCTTTGTTGAACGTGGTCATGATCGCGGCGGCGCTGTGGCTGGCGCCACAGATGGCGGAACCGTCCATCGCCTTGGCCTGGGGCGTGTTGCTGGCCGGGGTGGCGCAACTGGGCTTGCAGATTCCCGCGCTGCTGGCGGCGGGTTTGCTGCCTAGGCCGCGCATTGCCTTCGCCGACCCGCAGGTGCGGCGCTTGCTCAGGCGCATGGCCCCTGCGATTTTCGGTGTCTCTGTGACGCCGGTGAACCTGCTGGTAGACACGTTGCTTGCCTCGTTCCTGGCCTCGGGCAGCGTGTCTTGGCTGTACTATTCCGACCGGCTGGTGGAGTTCCCGCTGGGGGTGTTCGGCGTCGCCATGGGGACCGCGATTTTGCCGCATCTGGCCAAGAGCCATGCGCGGCAGGACGCTGCGGGGTTTTCCCATGCCTTGGACTGGGGGCTGCGCTGGGTGCTGTTGATCGGCCTGCCCGCCACGGTGGGGCTGGTTGCCTTGGCGGAGCCTTTGATGTCCACGCTGTTCCAGTACGACGAATTCGGCGCGCGCGACGTGGAGATGGCGGGGCGCAGCCTGATGACGTATTCCACCGGGTTGGTCGGCTTCATCGCGGTGAAGATCCTGGCCTCGGGTTTCAGCGCCCGCCACGACCTGCAAACGCCGGTGCGCCATGCGGTTTACTCGGTAATCGCCAATCTGCTGCTGGGTTTGGTTTTGGTTTTTCCTTTGGCGCGGTTGGGCTGGGGCCACGCGGCCCTGGCCTTGGCCACGGCCTTGGCGGCTTTGTTCAATGCCGGCTTGCTGTTGCAAAAACTGCTCAGGGACGGCATTTTCCGGCCCAGGCCGGGATGGCCGGGCTATCTGGCGCGGCTGTTGGCCGGCAATGTGGCGATGGGCCTGCTGCTCGTGGGTTGCGCCGCCGGCTTGCCTTGGGCGGCATGGACTTCCCATGAGCGCATCGCCCAGTTGATGCTGTGGATCGCCGTCGGCGGGACGGGATATTTCGCCGTCCTGTGGGGTTGCGGCCTGCGCCCGGCCCATCTGGCCTTGCGGGAGGCTGTGTAATATGTGGCTGGCAAGAGGTTTGCGGCATTTGGCCTTGCCCGCGGAAGGTTGCGTCGCCACCATCGGCAATTTCGACGGGGTCCACCTGGGACATCGGGCGGTGATTGAAAACTTGGCTGAACAGGGCCACCGTTTGGGATTGCCGGTCGTGGTCATTTTGTTCGAGCCGCAGCCGCGTGAATATTTTAGCCCGCAGCAAGCCCCCGCCCGGCTGACCCGCTTCCGCGAAAAACTGGCCCATTTGGCCCGGTTGCCGGTGGATGGCGTTTTGCTGCTGCATTTCGACCACAGCCTGGCCCAGACGCCGCCGGAGGATTTTATCCGCGACGTATTGGTGGACGGCCTGCGTGTGAAATATCTGGTGGTGGGCGATGACTTCTGTTTCGGCAAGGACCGGCGCGGGAATTTCGCCATGCTCAACGAGGCCGGGGCGGCCCATGGCTTCCAAGTGGCCGACACCCGTTCGGTGCAAGTCGGTGGCGAGCGGGTCAGTAGCACCTTGATCCGCGACGCTTTGGCGGCGGGGGCCATGGCGGAGGCGGCGGCCTTGCTCGGGCGTCCTTATTCCGTCATCGGGCGGGTTCGCCAGGGGGCCAGGCTGGGGCGCCAGCTCGGTTTTCCCACCGCGAACATTGCCCTGTTGCGCAAAAAGACTCCTTTGCGCGGGGTGTTTGCCGTTACAATGACCGGCATTTGTGACCGCCCGCTGCCCGGCGTGGCGAATGTCGGCACCCGGCCCACCGTGGACGGCCGGCCCGCCGTGCAATTGGAAACCCACCTGTTCGGCTTCACCGGCGACCTTTACGGATGTCTGGTCGAAGTCCATTTTCACCATAAGCTGCGCGAAGAACAGCGTTTTGCCGATGTGCAGGCGCTGCGCGGGCAAATCGAAAAAGATGCCGGGCAAGCGCGGGCCTATTTCGCCTCCTTCGATTTTTAAGCGTTCAGAACTAGCAAACTTAAACCTATGGATTACAAAACCACCCTCAATCTTCCCAGCACCGATTTTCCCATGAAGGGCAATTTGTCCCAGCGCGAGCCGGAGCAGTTGCAGGCTTGGCAGGAAAAGCAACTCTACCGGAAGATTCGTGAGGCTTGCCAGGGCCGGCCCGCATTTGTCCTGCACGACGGCCCGCCTTACGCCAACGGCGAAATTCACATCGGCCATGCCGTCAACAAGGTGCTGAAAGACATCATCGTCAAGAGCAAGGGGCTGGCCGGTTTCGACGCGCCGTATGTGCCGGGCTGGGATTGCCATGGCTTGCCCATCGAGCTGATGGTGGAGAAGGAGCATGGCAAGGCGGGCGTGAAAGTGGGTGCCGACGAGTTCCGCCGCCATTGCCGCGAGTACGCCGCCAAGCAAGTAAACGTGCAGCGCGAACAGTTTATCCGGCTGGGCGTGTTTGGCGATTGGGAGAACCCTTATCTGACCATGGATTTCAAGTTCGAGGCGGACATCATCCGCGCCTTGGGCAAGATCCACGCGAACGGCCATCTGACCAAAGGCGCGAAGCCGGTGCATTGGTGCACGGATTGCGGCTCGGCCTTGGCGGAGGCCGAGGTGGAGTACGAGAACAAGCGTTCGTTGAGCATCGACGTGCGCTTCCGCGTGGTGGACGCGGATCTGGCCTTGTCCCGCTGCCATGTGGCCGAGGGCCACAGCGGCCACGGGCCCTTGTCGGTGGCGATCTGGACCACCACGCCGTGGACCCTGCCCGCCAACCAAGCGGTGGCCTTGAACCCGGAGTTGGACTACGCCGTGGTGCAGTTGGAAGATGCGGACGAGCGGCTGATCCTCGCCGAGGCGCTGATGAAGGATGCCATGGTCCGCTACGCGAAAGAGAATTACCGCGTCATCGCCTACTGCAAGGGCGAGGCGCTGGAAGGCCTGCTGTTGCGGCATCCGTTCCTGGACCGCCAAGTGCCGGTCATCCTCGGCGGCCACGTCACGCTGGAAGCAGGCACGGGCGCGGTGCATACCGCCCCCGGCCACGGCCAGGAAGACTATGTGGCGGGCTTGAAATACGGCCTGAAGGTGGACAATCCGGTGGGCGATGACGGTGTGTTCCTGCCCGGCACCGAGTTTTTCGCCGGCCAGCATGTGATGACCGCCAATCCGCAAGTGGTGGAACTGCTCAAAGACCGGGGTGCGCTGCTGCATGTCAACAGCATCGAACACAGCTATCCGCATTGCTGGCGGCACAAGACCCCGGTGATTTTCCGCGCCACCCCGCAATGGTTCATCGGCATGGACGAGAACGGCTTGCGGGCGCAGGCTTTGGACGAAATCAAACGGGTGCAATGGATACCCGACTGGGGGCAGGCGCGCATCGAAGGCATGGTGGGCAACCGCCCCGACTGGTGCGTCTCCCGCCAGCGCAACTGGGGTGTGCCCATCGCCTTGTTCGTCCACAAACAGACCGGCGAAATCCACCCCAACGCGCTGGAGCTGGTTGAGCAAGTCGCCCAACGGGTGGAGCAGCGCGGCATCGACGCATGGTTTGACCTTGACGCGAAGGAACTGCTGGGCGATGACGCCGAGCATTACCGTAAAATGACCGACACGCTGGATGTGTGGTTCGATTCCGGCGTCACCCATGCTGGCGTGTTGGAGCGCCGCGACAACCTGGCGTTTCCCGCCGACCTTTACCTGGAAGGCTCGGACCAGCATCGCGGCTGGTTCCAGTCTTCGCTGCTGGCTTCGGTGGCGATGAACGGCGTCGCGCCTTACCGCGCCGTGCTGACCCATGGCTTCACGGTGGACGCGCAGGGCAAGAAGATGTCCAAGTCGGCCGGCAACGTGGTCGCGCCGCAAAAAGTGGTGAAGAACCTGGGCGCGGACGTGCTGCGCCTGTGGGTGGCGGCGACGGATTACCGCGCCGAGATGAACGTCTCCGACGAGATCCTCAAGCGCACCTCCGACGTCTACCGCCGCCTGCGCAACACTGCCCGTTACCTGCTGGCGAACCTCAACGGCTTCGACCCGGCGCGGGACGCGGTCGCGGCGCAGGACATGCTGCCCTTGGACCGCTGGGCAGTGGACCGGGCTTGGCAGTTGCAGCAGGAGGTCGTCAGCGCCTACGAAACCTACCAATTCCACTTGGTTTACCAGAAAGTCCACCATTTCTGCTCGGTGGACTTGGGCAGTTTCTACTTGGACGTGACCAAGGACCGCCAATACACCTGCAAGGCCGACAGCCTGGCGCGGCGTTCGGCGCAAACGGCGGCGTGGCATATCGCCGAAGCCCTGGCCCGTTGGCTCGCGCCCATCCTCAGCTTCACCAGCGAGGAAATCTGGCGTCACCTGCCCGGCGGGCGGGCGGAGTCGGTGTTCCTGTCGACTTGGTACGAGGGGCTGTTTCCTCTGGACGAAGCCGGCTCCATGAACCGTGAATTCTGGGATTTCGTGCTAAAGGTCCGCGAGGCGGTGGGCAAGGAACTGGAGGTGCTGCGCATCCGCAACGAGATCGGCTCTTCCCTGGATGCCGAGGTCGAGCTTTATTGCGCACCGGCGATCTTGGGCCGTTTGGCGCTGTTGGAAGACGAATTGCGCTTCGTGCTCATCACGTCTTACGCGGCGGCGCTGCCGGCAAACCCGAAACATGCCGGCAAGCTGCCCACGGAAATCGAAGGACTGGAATTGCGGGTCCGCGCCAGCGATAAAACCAAGTGTGTGCGCTGCTGGCACCACCGCCATGATGTCGGAACCCATGCCGACCATCCCGAGTTGTGTGGGCGCTGCGTGGAGAACGTCGCGGGCGCGGGCGAAACCCGCCGCCACGCCTGAGGTTTGCCGATGCTGAAGTGGCTTTGGCTGTCCGCCTTGGTGATCGTGCTGGACCAGCTTAGCAAGCGGTTGGTGGACGCCACCATGCAGTTGTACGAAACCATCGAATGGTTGCCGCTGTTCCAACTGACCTATGTGCGCAACACCGGGGCTTCGTTTAGCTTTCTGGCTGGGGCCGGTGGCTGGCAGCGTTGGCTGTTCGTGGGCATCGCCGCCACCGCCAGCGTCGCCATCGTCTATTGGCTCAAACATCTGCCCAAGGAACGCCATTGGGAAGCCGCCGCCTGGGCGCTGGTGCTGGGCGGTGCCTTGGGCAACCTGATCGACCGCATCAGTTACGGCTATGTGATCGACTTCCTTGATGCCTTCTATCAACACTGGCACTTCCCCGCCTTCAACGTGGCCGACTCCGCGATCACCGTGGGCGTGGTCATTTTGCTCGTCGAAGCGTTCGTCGCTCCCCGCCCAGCCGAGTAAGCCCGGCTTAGGCACCCCGCTCCGCAAGCAAGCGATAGAATTTCTCCCACAGGAAAGACGGGCCGGGGTCGGTCTTGCGGCCGGGGGCGATGTCGCTGTGGCCGGTGATCGCCTCCCGCGACAGCGTGGGGTAATGCGCCAGCAGCGCCGCCACGACATCGGCTAGGCGGGCATACTGGGCGTCCGTGTAATCGACGGTTTCCGTGCCTTCCAATTCGATGCCGATGGAAAAATCATTGCACACCTCCCGTCCCCGATAGCTCGACACGCCGGCATGCCAGGCGCGTTGGTGGAAAGGCACGTATTGGGTGAGCCCGCCGTCGCGGCGGATGAGCAGGTGGGCGGAAACCCGCAGGTGGGCAATGCCCGCGAAATAGGGGTGCGCGTCGGCAGGCAGGGTGTTGGTGAGCAGGCGGTCAATCCACTCTCCGCCAAACTCCCCAGGCGGCAGGCTGATGCAATGGATGACGATGAGGGAAATGTCTTCTTCCCGTGGCCGTGCGTCGAAATTGGGGGAGGGGACGACGCTTGCGGCTGCTTCGAGCCAGCCTTCTGTGATGGTCAAGGTCATGATCGGTATGGGATAAGCGGCCCGTGTCGGCGATCCTGCGGATGCCGGGGGCGGCGGTTGATGACAATTGTCAAATATGTCTTAGAATATGAAGAAAAACCCCACGGCTGTAAACCCCACCTTAGGTTCAAGATCTGCCCATGAACGGCGAGTCGAAAGTCGTATCACTTGAAAAATGGCAAAAGGAGAATGCCAGACAGAGCCCAAACAGGGTTTTCGTCCAAGGCCGGTCGGTCTTCATCGGCGGGGTGACCATAAGGATGGTGCGCTTTTTCGCCAAGGTTGATGACGAATTGTTCAGGCTGTCGGAGAAGGCCGGCGACAGCGCCCGGCAAGCGCATTATTTCAACTACATGCGCTATTTGCGGCGGCAACGGGACGAGATGCGGGAGCGTTACCTGCAAGGTTTGACGGCGTTTTACGAGGCGTTCTGGCGCAACAAGCCGTTGCCGAACCTGGGGCAAACGCCCAAGGAACGCGGCGAGTTGGCCTTGCTGGCAGATGAGGCGCTGGAAGAAAGCCTCGCCATCAATGGCATGGTTGAGAAGGGGGTGGGGCTGTTCCACAAAGAACTTTGGGCCTTGGACCAGCGTTTCATGGCCTTGCGTGGAAGTCCCGGCGCGGCGATTGGAACCAACCCCGTTTCGCCCTTGGTGCTGTGCCGGCTTTTCGTCGCGGAACTCAATGGCCTGGGTCTGGAACTTGATGTCAAATTATTGATCTGCAAGATTTTTGACAGGCATGTGCTGAGTTCCTTCGGTTCCGTTTACCATGATTTGAATGCCCTTATGACCAAAGAGGGCGTCCTTCCCGACTTGGCGAAGCCCAAACAGGCGAAGCGCCCCCCCATGGAGGAGGCGAGGCCGGCCGTGTCGTCACAGCGGTTTGGGAAAGGAGGAGGAGACGGCGGCGCGGATGCTTTCAAGGTCATGAGGATTTTATTGGAGGCTTGGCGTTGCCGTCTGGGCGTGTCTCCCCAAGCATCCGGGCATAAGGGGGCTATGGCGAACAGCGCGGAGGTGCTTAATGTCCTTGGCTTGTTGCAGCAAGCTTCGCGGGGGAGCTTGACAACGGGCGGCGGGGTTTTGTCCGCCGAACAGATGAAGCGGCTCATCGCCCGGCAGATCGCCGCTTTCCATGCCGACGGCAAAACACCCCCGTTAGAGCGTCAGGTGGAAGATGTCATCGATATGGTGGGCATGATTTTCGTCTTCATACTGGAGGATAGCCATTTGCCGGCTTCGGTCAAAGCAATGCTGGCAAGCTTGCAAATTCCGGTTTTGAAGATCGCAATTTTGGATAAAACTTTTTTTGACCAAAAGAACCATCCGGCGCGCCTCCTGCTCAACAGCCTCGCCCAGGCTGGCATGGGCCTGGATAATGGGTCGGAGTCCGAGAACCCCGTCTATCAGAAAATCGAAGCGGTCGTCGAGCGGATTTTGGCTGAGTTGGACCGCAACGTCAGCCTGTTTTACGAACTGCTGGAGGATTTCACCGCTTTCATGGCGATAGAGCATCGGCGCAACCGGGCCGCCGAGGAGCGCACCCGCCAGGCCACGCAAAGCAGGGAGCATGTCCGGCAGGCCAAGAAGGTGGTCGCTTATGTGATTGCGTCCAGCTTGCATGGGACCGTCTGCCCCTTGATTCTTAAGGCATTTCTTTGCGACGCCTGGAAAGATGTGTTGGTGTTGGCGTGGTTGCGGCGGAGTAAGGATAAGGAGAATTGGAGCAGCGCAATCAGCTTGATGGATCAGCTGATTGGCGTTATAACTTCCCCGTCGAATGCGGAAGCTCTGAGGCGGCACAAGCCGGGCGAGCAGTCCCTTTTGGACGCAATGAAAAGCCGACTGGAAAGTTTGGCCTACGAGCAGAATTGGATCATGGAGTTGTTCAAGGAGCTTGAGATCTGTTTGGACGAACGTTTGCAGGGTTTGCCTGTCCAACGCCAGCTTGGGTCCTCCAATCGAGCAGTCGAGGAGATCGTCTTCAGAGATCCCGATTTCGCGATGTTGATCCGTGAAATCGAGGGTAATTTGCGAGGGGGTGGAAATCCTTGTAAGGAAGACGCCGACCTGCTGAGGATAGAGGAGGATCTTGTTTCCAAGGCCATCCCTGCGGGCTTGCAGAATGGTGATGAAGATGGGTTTGTCGGCCAAGCCGGCTTGCTGGAGATCGGCCAATGGGTTGAGTTCACCGAAGGGCAGCACAAGTCACGGCGGGCCAAGCTGTCGTGGAAAAGCCGGGCGAGTGGCTTGTATGTTTTCGTGAATGCCAAAGGAGCAAAGCTTTTGGAGATGAGGTTGGCGGATTTGGCCTGTTGTTTGAGGCTTGGTAAAGCACGAATTATCGAGGATGCCAGCATCCCCTTGATGGATAGGGCTATTTCCAGATTGATGCGCTCGCTGGAAAATCCCACGGGCGTCTAGTTCCCATGAGAGCCGCACGAGGGGGAAGGCAAGCTGGGCAGTGACAATGTTCGATGGCAAGCTTGGCGTGTCAAGCGAGAGGATCTATACTGAGTTCCAACGCCGTCGGTCAAAGTCCAATTTGGCGTGGTTGGCACGATGGCGCTGGACACCGCCGCCGGTCTTTGCAGGGGCCTACGCAGAGAGCGTAGGCCATAGATTTAGTGTGGTTTTCGCTCCTGAATGATCCGGGTAGGCTGATTGCACAGGGAGCCAAACAACCCCGTCTTCTGTGGCGGAAGGGGCTGTTAATTGCTGGATTATGAGGGATTGCTGTCTTTCCCTTGTCGCCACACAGTTTTATTGAATCTCGGAAGATCGGAAGGGGCAAATCGTGACACTGCCCGACCGATAGAGATGGCAGGTTGGATAATTGATTTATTTGTAACGAGTCCGATATTGTCTTTAGCTAGGCATTATCCGTTCAATCGAGGCAAACTATGGCTATTCGCAACAATAAGATCATTGCTTTCGAAGGGCAGCAGTCGAAGCCGAAAACCGGTAATGCTCGATCCGAAAATAGTATTATCAATGAGTGTTGGCTACTTATATCGGAGCGGATGGGTGAGCTGTTGCCCGTGTTTTTTTCCCGGCTTGACGATGATCTCTTCAAGATGTCGGAGAAAGCTGAAACCAACGCACTGGGAACCATGTTCTTTGAGGCTATGCGATATATTCGCAAAGAACGAGGTGGCCTGCAAGCGCAATATATTGAGGCGATATCCTCTAAATATGAGGAGTATTGGAATGAATCCCGCCAAGTGCAAATGGGGAGGAATGGATCTCCTGTGGCAGAAGAGGAAAGGGGGGAGTTCCTGTTGATGGAGGATGCGGTGTTGGAGGAGTCGCTGGCTGTCTATGGCATGATTGAAAAAGGCAATGGCCTGTTTCAGCAGGAGCTTTTTCCGTTAAACCAAAGATTCTGTGCATTGTTGGGTGAAGAAAGGGATTATGGGAGTCTGCCAATTTCGCCTGATGTGTTATGCAAAGAGTTTGAGGCAGTGCTTAAGCCCTTGGCCATGGAGTTAAAGGTCAAATTGTTTATATACAAGATATTTGATCGGCAACTTCTGTGCAATTTCGGGTCGGTGTATCACGAATTGAATGCGCAGCTCGCGGCGAATGGTGTGTTGCCGTCTATTACCCGCAATGTCAAGCGGCAGGGTTCGGTGGATGCGGCAGGGCAGCTTGCCCAGTTGGGCAGCGTCGAAGATGCCACTGAGACGGCAGCTTACCTGGAAGCTTTTCGCTCCATGCAGTCCTTGCTGGATGGATGGCGCAATCAATTGGGAACTTCCCCCATTTCGTCATCGGCAATGGCGGATGCGATCATCGTGGATAGCCGGGAAGTTTTGGGTGCGTTGAATTCCTTGCAGCTTCCCTCCGATGGTGCATTGCCCGGAGACCAGCCGACTACGGCGGAAGGCCTGAAGCAATATGTCTCCCTCCAACTGGGCAAGGGTAAAGGTGACAAGAGGGCAAGGACTCTTGGGCGGCCAGAGGAAGATATTATCGATATGGTGGGAATGATATTTGATTTTATTCTTGACGATAAAAACCTTTCGGTGCCCATCAGGGGTCTGATCGCACGTTTACAGATACCGGTGATCAAGGTGGCAATTTTGGATAAGTCTTTTTTCGCCAAGAAAGGCCATCCTGCCCGTGCGTTATTGAATGGCTTGGCCCAAGCGGGCATAGGGCTAGGGCCTGCGGAGGCCGATGCGGATAATCCGATAATTCGGAAAGTGGAGGAGATCGTCAGCAGAGTGCTCCAAGAGTTTGATCAGCAAGTTGGCCTGTTTGAAGAGTTGCTGGAGGATCTCACCTCTTTCATGGACAAAGATACGCAGCGCAGCAAGATTGCCGAAGACCGTACGCGCCAAGTCACGCAGAGCAAGGAAAAAGTTTGGCTGGCCAAAAAAGCAGTGGCTTCTGAAATCACCTTGAGGTTGCAAAGCAGGGAGACATCCGCAGCTTTCCGGTCGTTCCTTTATAATGATTGGAAAGATGTTCTTGTGCTGGCCTATTTGCGCCAAGATAAAATGGATGGAGAATGGGAGCACTCGTTGGAGATAATGGACAAGCTGATGTGGAGCGTCACTCCGCCGACAAATCCACGCGAACGCCAAGAAGTCATCCGGGCGATACCGGCGCTGCTCAAGTCGATAAAGGAGGGTCTAGAGAGTATATCGCTTGATCCCCATCAGATAGCAGCATTGCTGAAAGATTTGGAAGTCTGCCATATGAGCGCTTTGCGGTCTCCGGTTTCTCCCCGACTTGGTTCGGAATCCGACCCACTTAAGGAGATGGCGAAAGTTTTCCCGACCAGCGAGGTAAACATCAAGGATGCGGAGCTTGCCGAGGCGATACTGGAAATCAGATCCCATTTGCCCGATATTTCAAACGTTGATATTGAGGAAGTAGTCATGGGTGATGCCCCGATGGGAGGTTCGCGCACCGATTCGGGCCAAAAGACTGATTACGCACAGGGTGTGTTTATGGAAGTGGTTAATCGCTTGAATATAGGTGACTGGATAGAGTTTACCGATGAGGACGGGCGGACATCCCGTGCGAAGCTCTCTTGGAAGAGTCCGGCCACATCGCTATGCGTTTTTGTCAATAGGCGCGGAGTGAAGGTAATGGAGCTGAAGGTCAATGAATTAGTTGCGCGCCTGCGCGAGGGAAAAGCTCGGGTGATCGAAGACGCAAGTACCCCGCTGATGGATCGCGCCCTGTCTTTCCTCACACAATCTTTAAAAAATCCCTTTATGAAGACGGCGGAATCATCTGCCTGAGTGACGGCTAGTCAAGCCGCCGGAAACGGTTCGTTTCCCATGGAAACGGTTGGGTGGGGATTGAGTGGGGTACGCAATGACGATACGAGTGCGCTATTTTGCCAGCCTGCGGGAAAAGATGGGCCGTATCGAAGACACTTTGGTGGCTGAAGATATTGCCACAGTGTCCGATGTTTGGAAGGTTGTCAGCGGGGGCCAGCCTTTGCACGAGCAGGTTCTCTGCGCGGTCAATATGGAATATGCCGGACCGCAGACGGTTGTTCAAGAGGGCGATGAGGTGGCGTTTTTCCCGCCTGTGACAGGGGGTTGAAATGGCTGTTGCCATCAGCGAAATGGGATTTTCACCCTATGGTGAGTTGGAAGCTTACCAACAACGACTGTGTGAGAAGTCCGGCAAGTATGGTGCCACGGCAGTGTTTGTCGGTACTATGCGTGATTTCAATTTTGGGGAAGTGGTCGCCCGGATGAGTTTGGAATATTATCCAGGGATGACTGAGCGCTGTTTGGGGCAAATTGTTGATGATGCCCGTGCGCGGTGGGATTTGGTCGATGTTTTGGTGATCCACCGGGTGGGTGAAATCCATCCCAACGACTCCATCGTTCTCGTCGCGGTTTGGGCCGCCCACCGTGGTGCGGCTTTCGATGCTTGCCGCCACATTGTTGAAAGGCTTAAACACAGCGCCCCGTTCTGGAAAAAGGAAACCTTGGAGCAAGGCGAGCGTTGGGTTGAAAGTAATACCAGCGGACTCTGAGTTGATGCAATCGCGCTATGTGGATGGCTTGCCGAAGGTCGACTCGGGTCGGTGATTATCGTGGAATGAAGAAGCCTTAAGTTTGCAGGTGTTCAGGCTATCCTTGGAGGGGCGTTTGGTGGCTCATAGCATTCAGAGGCATATGTCGCCGCACCAAGGCCAAGTTCTCCGCCGAATGCCCGTTGAGGATGCGGTTGGCGTTCTCGTCAAACTGCGCTTGCGAGGGGATGTCGTTGGGGAAGTTCTAGGAATTTTCCGGAACCACGCCTCCTTTTCGTCTGCGGGCTGGCATCTCCCCCTACCCAGCCTCGATGCCGCCCAGTACCGCACAGAAAACGATTATCAGAATGTCCTGAAGAGAGGGCTGCTTGTTCCTCCGGGCATTGGCAAACGGGGCAAAGCATGGTCGAGGGCCGGACGGCGCACGGCGTAGGCAAAGTGGTCACCGTATCTTATCCGGTTGCCAAGGGCGATATAGTGCGCTTGCCCTGTTCATTGGGCTTGACGCAGTTTTATAAAATTCTGTATAATATGCAGCTTATGTTGTGCCACATAGGCGATTGACAAGCGGGGCGTAGCGCAGCCTGGTAGCGCACCTGTCTGGGGGACAGGTGGTCGCAGGTTCAAATCCTGTCGTCCCGACCAATTAAAATCAAAGTGTTATATGCGAAGGCCAGAACAAAATTCTGGCCTTTTGCTTTTTTATCCCCCCCACAATTACCCCACACTTGGCAAAACCAGGCTGAACCGGCATTGCCTTAGCGGATGAGACTTGAACCGAAAAAACCGCCTCTTAAGGCGGGTCTTGGATCGAACTTTACGGGCTTTGTTTCACCGCCAGTTGCCTCCTCCCCCCTGAGTTTCGCCATTTTTCAGCAAATTCCAGCAAGGTACGGAAAGCAGACTCTCCAATGCCCGCCAGTCCTCTAGCCTTCATAGGCACAAACCCCCTTTTTCAATC
>CAZOTR010000082.1:0-9634 GCA_964582755.1 uncultured Methylococcaceae bacterium
GCGCACCCGGCGGTGCGCGAGGCCGCCGTGGTCGTGCGCGGGGACGGCGGCGACCAACGCCTGCTGGCCTATTACACCGGCGCGGAGGTCCGCGCGGAAGACCTGCGCGCCCGGCTGGCCGACACCCTGCCCGAATACATGCTTCCCGCCGCCTTCGTGTTCCTGGACGCGCTGCCCTTGACCCCGAACGGCAAGCTCGACCGCAAGGCCTTGCCCGCGCCGGAGGGCGGTGCTTTTGCCGCGCCCGCCTACGAGCCGCCGCAAGGCGGGGTCGAGGAGGAACTGGCGCGGATCGTGGCCGAATCGCTCAACCTGGAACGGGTCGGGCGCAACGACCACTTCTTCGACTTGGGCGGGCATTCCTTGCTCGCCACGCGGGTGATGGCGCGGATGCGCGAGGCTTTTGGCGTCGAACTGCCCGTGGCGGCCATTTTCGAGACGCCGACTATCGCAGGCTTGGCGCTGGCCGTCACCCAGCAGCAAGTGTTGCGACTCGGCGGCGAACACATGGAAGCCCTGCTGCGCACATTGGAGCAGATGGAAGGCGGGGCGGAACAAGCCTTATTGAACGACGAGCCGGTTTGAGGAAACCATGAACGAAAAAACCCTGTACACACTGGCCGGCCATGCGGCGGTCGAACCCTTGGTCAACCAATGGGTGGCCTGGCCCCATGTGTTTTCGCCGGTGCCTTATAGCCTGCACATGGCGAACTATCAGACCAGGACTTTGGCTTCCTACCTGCAAAGCCCGGAGCTGCATGTCAAATCCAGCCGCAACCCCAAGATGCTGGGCGGGCCGTTCGTCGATATTGGCGCGGAGCGGGCCGGCGAAGTGGGCGCTTTGTTAAGCAGCATCGAACAGGAACACCAGGATATTTTGCAATTGGGCAAATCGCTATTTGAGTTTCAGAAGGTGCTGGCCGAAGAAGCCGAGGGGCAAGGCTTGAATCCTTATTACGAAAAAATACCGGAACCCCTAGGCGGCTATGTCGAACTGAACTATGACTATTTCAACAATCCCGTGGTGCGCTGCCTGGAAAGCGTTTTTTACGCCAGCCCCTATTACAAGGAAAACTTGCAGTCGCTGCGGCTGTTCAGCCAAGCCCGGGATGATTCGCGGGCTTATTACATGAGTACGCCGCGCCTGCCCAAGGCCGATGAAATCGAATGGAAGATACCGTTTTCCAGCGAACGGGTCGATGCTCTATTTGGCTTGGACGAACAGCCGCAGCCTTTGGGCCATATCCGCGAGGTGCTGGGTTTGAGTCCCGCCGATGACGGACGCTTGCTGCCGCTGTTGAGCGCGGCCAGCGCCGCGCGCCAGTACGACGCCCCGCCTGGCCATGGCCTGCGCATCCGCTATTGCGGCCATGCCAGCGTGTTAGTCGAATGGAACGGCGTCGCCATCCTGATTGACCCGTTTATCCCGGTTATCCCTAAGGAAGGCGGCGTGGGGCGGTTCACGTTCGGCGACCTGCCCGCCCGCATCGACTATGTGTTGATTACCCACGGCCACCACGACCATTTTGTGTTTGAATCCCTGCTGCGCCTGCGCCGCCGCATCGGCTGCCTGGTGGTGCCTAAAAGCTCGGGCATATTCTACGGCGATGTTTCGCTGAAACTGATGGCGCAGAAACTAGGCTTCAAGAATGTCGTGGAAATCGACGCGCTGGAATCCATTCCTTTCCCTGGGGGGGAAATTATCGGCTCGCCTTTCCTCGGCGAACACAGCGACCTGCCCCACGCCAAAAGCGGTTATATCATCAAAACCGGGAAAAAACTGACGCTGTTCGCCGCCGATTCCAACTGCCTGGACAAGCGGCTTTACCAGCATGTCCGCAAGGCTTTGGGTCCGATTGAGACGGTTTTCCTCGGCATGGAGTGCATAGGCGCGCCGCTGTCTTGGGTCTATGGACCCTTGCTGCCGGTGCAGCCCCAGCACAGCCATAATCTGTCGCGCCGCTCCAACGGCAGCGACTCCAAAGGTGCGTTGAATCTGCTGGACGCGGTCGGGGCAGAGCGTGTTTATATTTACGCGATAGGCCGCGAGCCTTGGTTGAAATATTTCATGGCGCTGACCCCGGAAGACAACGACCCCTACATCAAAGAATCCAACATTGTCTTGGAAGCCGCCCGGCAAAAAGGCTTCAAAGACGCGCAAAGGCCGTTTGGAAAAATGGAAGTGAACCGCTATGACTGTTGAGAATGCCGCGATGGAAAACCTAGCCCGGCGCGTCGCCGAGCTTTCGGCAAGCCAGCAAGCCTGGCTGAGTGAAAAACTCATGGCCCTGCCGGCAACGGACACCATGCCAATCCTACCTAAAATCGAGCGCGGCGAGGCGTGGGTCGATCTGCAAGCCGAGGCGCGGCTGGATGACGCGATATATCCGCAGGCGGCATCGGCGGCCCGCCCTGGCGGCCCGCAAGCGGTTTTGTTGACGGGAGTGACGGGGTTCTTGGGCGCGTTCTTGGCCTATGAACTGCTTAAGCAAACCCGTGCGACGGTGTATTGCCTGGTGCGCGCCGATTCTTTTTCAGGGGCCGCTGAAAAAATCCAGAAAAACCTTAAGCGTTATGGCCTAAACACCCCGGAAACGTTGGACCGGCTAGTCCCGGTTGTCGGCGACATTGCCCGGCCCTTGCTGGGCATGCGGCCTGGCGACTGGGAAACCCTGAGCCAGAAAATAGATTGCGTTTACCACAATGCCGCCCTCGCCAACTTTTTCCAGCCTTACGCCCTGCTGAAACCGGCCAATGTCAATGGCACCCATGAGGCTTTGCGTTTCGCCTGCGCTGGCAGGCAAAAGCCATTCCATTATGTCTCCACGGTTGGCGTGTTCGATTCTGCAACGCCTGAAAACCCGCTGGGCTTTGCGGAGAGCGAGTTTCCTGAAAGTTCGCCAGCGCTCAACCGCAACGGTTATGTGCAGAGCAAATGGGTGGCCGAAAAGCTGGTGCGGATTGCGCGGCAGCGCGGCGTGGAAACTACCATTTATCGGCCTGCGTCGATCACCGGAGATACCCGGTATGGCGCATGGAACACCGATGATTATATTTGCTGCCTGATAAAATCCTGTGTCGATATGAATCTTGCGCCTGAGGAAGAAATATTGTTCAACATGGTTCCGGTGGATTATGCCAGCCGCAGCATTGTCCATCTGTCGATGCAGGCGGAAAACCACGGGCGCACGTTCCATATCAGCAACC
Source organism: uncultured Methylococcaceae bacterium (assembly GCA_964582755.1). Taxonomy (GTDB): domain Bacteria; phylum Pseudomonadota; class Gammaproteobacteria; order Methylococcales; family Methylococcaceae; genus Methylumidiphilus. The sequence goes on from CAZOTR010000082.1 coordinate 3,208, forward strand.
CCGGCCTAGTCTCCAGCAAGTCCATGATCGACTATGGCAATACCCTGGGTTTCCAGGTTGGATATGCCCCGTTCGGCGATTGGCTTAAAGCCGCCTGGCGGGTCGCGTCGGTGTCGGACGGGTTTGCGTTAAGCCCGTTTCTTACCCTGCTGGAAGCCGACGGCGGGGAAGACGGGGAGAGCCAGGCGCAACGCTATCAATGCGCGGAAACCTTGGAGGCACTGGCAGGCGGCGGCATAGCCTGTCCGCGCATTGACGAGAGTATTCTCAATGTCTATTTCAGATTTCTAATCAAGCAAGGGTTTTTGCCGGTTCCCGCCGGCAAGCTTGTGTCGGCTATGGCCTGAACCGCCCATGCGCTTGTTGTCCTATTTTTTTCGCAGCGCCCCTTGGCAACTGGGATTTTCCGTGTTGGCGGGAATCTTCAGCGGCTTGGGCAGCGTCACGTTGATCGCCTTGATTAACGCCGCCATCGGCTTGGACCTTCCGTCGCGGCAGGATTTGGCGTGGTATTTTGCCGGCTTGTGCTTGCTGGTGTTCATGGCCAGGACCACGGCGTCAATCTTGGTGACGCGCCTGGGGCAGAAAGCCGTGCAGGATCTGCGCATCGCGTTTAGCCGCCGCATTTTGGCGGCTCCGTTGCAACGCCTGCAAACCTTGGGTGCGCCCTTGTTGCTGGCCAACCTGACCGATGATGTCGCGGTAGTCGCCCATGCCTTTGAATGGGTGCCAATACTTTGCATAAACAGCGCCATTGTCGGCGGCGTGCTGTTGTATGTGGGCTGGCTTTCGCAGGCCATGCTAGGCGTCGTGGTGGCGATGATGGCGCTGGGGATACTGTTTTTCCGGCTACAGGCGCGGCGCGGTTCCAGCCATCTCCATGCCGCCCGCGAGCATGGCGATGTGCTATTTGGGCATTTGCGCGGCTTGACCTCGGGCATCAAGGAATTGAAGCTGAACCGGCAGCGCCGCGACGCTTTTCTGTCGGAAGGCTTGGAGTTTACGGCGGCCAATTATTGCCGCGATTATACCTCGGGCATCACCGCGTATATTCTGGCTTCCAATTGGGGGCAAACGCTTTTTTATCTCGTCATCGGCAGCGCCGTGTTTGTGTTGCCGGTGTATTTTGAGATGGATTCCAACTCGCTGACCGGCTGCACCTTGGCGCTGCTGTATATGATGTCTCCGCTGACCACCGTGCTGGATGGCATCCCGACCTTTATCCGCGCCGGCATCGCGCTGGGGAAAATGGAATCGCTAGGGAAAATGTTCGACGCCGCGCCGGAGGCGCTGGACGCGAAAACCCTGCCTTTCCCGATAGCCGTTTCCTTGGAACTGAGCCAAGTGACCCACCAATACCACCACGAAAGGGAAGAGCGACCGTTTACGCTAGGCCCGTTGAGCCTGACGGTCGCGCCTAACGAGGTGGTTTTCATCGTCGGCGGGAACGGCAGCGGAAAAACCACGCTGGCGCTGTTGCTGGTCGGGCTGTACGCGCCGGAAACCGGGGACATCAGGCTGAATGGAAAGCGCATCACCCAAAATAACCGGGAGTTTTACCGCCAGCATTTTTCCGTGGTGTTCTCGGATTTTTATTTGTTTGAAAGCCTGTCGGGCTTCGATCCAGAGGAACTGGACGGGAGGGCGTTGGAGTATCTGCAAAGGCTACAGCTAGACCACAAGGTGAAAATCGAGAACGGCCAGTTGTCCACGCTGGACCTGTCGCAAGGGCAGCGCAAACGCTTGGCTTTGCTGGCGGCGTATCTGGAGGACAGGCCGTTTTATGTGTTTGACGAGTGGGCGGCGGATCAAGACCCGCTGTTCAAGGATATTTTTTATACGCAGATCATCCCTTCGCTGAAAGCCAGGGGAAAAACCGTGATCGTCATCACCCATGACGATCACTATTTCCATCTGGCCGACCGCTGCCTTAAGTTGGAAAATGGAAAGATCGCCGCAATGCCGGCGCGCCAAGCCAGTATCGAGCCGGACATCCGCTGGGAAGCGGAGGTGGTCTTGTGACTGGACCCTCCTGTGGGCGTCGGACGCTCAAACGCCTGGCTTGGGGATTGTTGTTCGCGGGGGCGGGGATTGCCGCGCTGGGGGCTGGCGCGTTTTTGTGGCTGCGGGCTTCGCTGCCAGCCGCTAACGCCGCTTACCGCCTGGACGGTTTCCAAGCCGCCGCGCAAATCCAGTATGACCGGCTGGGCGTGCCGCGCATCGTCGCGCAAAATCAAGAGGACGCTTTCCACGCGCTGGGCTTTGCTGCCGCCCGGGACCGCTTGTTTCAAATGGATTTGCTGCGGCGCAACGCGGCCGGCCGGCTGGCGGAATTGTTTGGCGAGGCCGCGCTGGAGGCCGACGACTGGCATCGGCGCATGGGGTTTGAGGCGGTCGCGGCGCAGGTGTTTGCGCGGCTTCCGCAAGACCAGAAATCTTTGTTGCGGGCCTATGCGCAGGGCGTCAACCAGGCGATGGAGAACCTGCCGGCCTATCCGTTTGAATTCACGCTGCTGGCCTACCGGCCCGCGCCTTGGCGTCCCGAGGATAGCCTGCTGGTCGTGCTGGGCATGTTCGACATGTTGACCGGCTGGGCCAAGGATGATGAGCGCATGGCGACGGTGATGGAGGCCGCGCTGGATCCCAAGGTCATGCGGTTTTTTACCCCGGATTCCGACCGCTACACGGATGGCGTCGGTGGCGGCAAGGCGAGGCGTCCCCCCCTCCCGCTGCCTGGCCGGGAATTGCAAGCCCTGCTGCCAGGGCGCGGCGGCGAGAAGCTGGGCGGGTTGGTGCGGGCGTCGCAGTTTCTGGCCGGCTCCAACGGCTGGCTGGTCGCGCCCGGCAAGACTTGGGACGGCAGGGCGATGTTGGCCAACGACATGCATTTGGCTTTGCAGGTGCCGAATATTTGGTATCGGGCGGAAATCCATGTCGGCGACGCTTGGCTGGCCGGCATCAGCTTGCCGGGCGTGCCGCTGTTCATCTCCGGCAGCAACGGCCAGGTGGCCTGGGGGTTTACGAACACCGCCGGGGATTTTTTGGATCTGGTGCGCTTGGATCAAGATCCAAAAGACCCGGAGGCTTACCAGACGCCGGACGGGCCGAAGCCGTTTGCAAAACGGATCGAGACGATCCATGTGCGGGGGGGCGGGGATAGGAACATCGAGGTTCGCAGTTCGCTGTGGGGGCCGGTGCTGGCCGAGCCGCTGCTGGGCCATGCCGTCGCGGTGCGTTGGACGCTGCTGGACCCGGACGGCACGGATTTGTCGCTGGGCAAGCTGGCGCAGGCGCATGACGCCTTCGAGGCGCTGGACATCCTGGCCCGCGCCGGCGGGCCGCCGTTGAATGCCTTGGTCGCCGACAGCCGGGGCAACATCGCCTGGACGTACACCGGCAAGATTCCCGTCCGCGCCGGGCTGGATGGGCTGGCCGCCCGCTCCTGGGCGGATGGCCGCCATGGTTGGAACGGCTATGTGCCGCCCGAGTCCATGCCGCGCATCGTCAACCCGCCGCAAGGCTATCTGGTCAACGCCAACCAGCGCATGGTGGGCGAGGAGTTCCCCCATGTCGTCGGCCAGGATTTCAATAACGGTTACCGGGCCTGGCGCATCAGCGAACGGCTGGCGCGGATGCGGGGCGTGACGGAGAAAGAGTTGCTCCAATTGCAATTGGACGCCAAGACGGACTTTTACCGCTTTTACCAGACCCTGGCGTTGCAAGCCCTAGGCGACGCCCCCGGCGACAGCCGCTTGCAAGCCTTGAAGCGCCATCTCGAAGCCTGGGATGGCTATGCCGAGGCGGATTCCAAAGGCTTGGCCGTGCTGGTCGAGTTCCGCCAGCGTCTGGCGGATGCGGCCTTGTCGCCGTTCATGGCGCGCTGCCGGGCGCTGGAGCCGGCGTTTGTCTATAGCTGGGGCAATATGGACGAGCCTTTGCAGCAGTTGCTTGCGGCGCAAGCGCCCGAATTGCTGCCCGCCGACAAGGCTTATCCAGACTGGAAGTCTTTCATCCTGGCCCAGTTGCAGGCCGCCGCCGAGGCCGTGTCGAAGCGCTGCGGCACGGGCCTGGACGGCTTGGAGTGGGGCTGCCTGAACCGGGTGAAGATCGGGCATGTGTTTTCCCAAGCCTTCCCCGCCTTGTCGCCGTTGCTGGACATGCCGGCGCAGGCCCTGCCGGGCTGCGTGGATTGCGTCCGCATGGCGGCACCCGGCGAAGGGGCCAGCGGGCGCTTGGTCGTCGCGCCAGGGCATGAGGCCAACGCCATTTTCCACATGCCCACAGGCCAGTCCGGCCATCCCCTCTCGCCGCATTACCGCGACCAGCAGCGCGATTGGATAGGGGGAGTGGCCTCCGGCCTGTTGGCCGGTAAAACCGAATCCGTCGTGGACATCAGCCCGCCCTGGGCGGCTGCCGCCCGCCATTAACCGTCAACGCCTCCGAGACATTGCTATGAAACATGCCGTGGACTATATAAAAGCCAACCGCATCGCGCACGAGCCGACCCGGCCGCCGGCCGGGCCGGGTTTGAAAAACAACGACTATTTCCTGGACCGGCAGTCCGCGTTGGAATCCAACGCGCGCAGCTATCCGCGCCGGCTGCCGGTCAGCCTGAAAAGGGGCCGGGGCATTTATGTCGAGGACGCCGACGGGCGCACCTATATCGACTGTCTGGCCGGGGCGGGAGCCTTGGCCTTGGGCCATTACCATCCGGTGGTGGTCGAGGCGCTGCGGCAGGTCATGGCGGACGGCATCCCGTTCCAGACCTTGGATCTGACCACGCCGGCCAAGGACGCCTTCGTCGAGGAGTTGTTCGACAGCCTGCCGCCGGCCTTCGCCGGCCAGGCCCGCATCCAGTTCTGCGGGCCTTCCGGGGCCGATGCCATCGAGGCCGCGCTGAAGCTGGTGAAAACCGCCAAGGGCCGGCGTTCGATCCTCGCCTTCCACGGCGCTTACCATGGCATGACCCATGGCGCGTTGGCGCTGACCGGCGAAACCGGCCCGAAGCTCGCGGTGGCGGGCTTGATGCCGGAGGTGTATTTCCTGCCTTACCCCCACGCCTACCGCTGCCCGTTCGGACTGGGCGGCGAGGCGGGCAGCCGCGCCGGCATCGCTTATATCGAGCATATCCTCGGCGACAGCAACAGCGGCATCGCGCCGCCGGCGGCGATGATACTGGAGGCGGTGCAGGGCGAGGGCGGGGTGATTCCGGCCCCGGACGAGTGGCTGCGGGAGATCCGCCGCATCACCTTGGAGAAGGACATCCCGTTGATTATCGACGAGGTGCAAACCGGAGTCGGGCGCACCGGGCGGATGTATGCCTTTGAACAGGCCGGCATCGTGCCGGACGCGGTGGTGGTGTCCAAGGCGGTGGGCGGCGGCTTGCCGTTGAGCGCGGTCTTGTACCACCGGGAACTGGATTGCTGGCAGCCCGGCGCCCATGCCGGCACGTTTCGCGGCAACCAATTGGCGATGGCGGCGGGCCGCGCCACCTTGCGCTTCGTCAGGCAGCACGGCCTGGACCGCCACGCCGGGGCGATGGGCGAGCTGTTGTTGGGGCGGCTGCGCGACATCCAGGGCCAGGCCGCGTGCCTGGGCGACATCCGTGGGCGGGGGCTGATGGTCGGCGTCGAAATCATCGACCGCGAGGGCCGCGAGGGCAGCGGCCCGGCCTATTGTCCCGAGCTGGCGCGGCGCATCCAGCGCGAATGCCTGCGCCGGGGGCTGATCCTGGAACTGGGCGGGCGGCGCGGCAGCGTCGTCCGCTTCCTGCCGCCTTTGATCGTCTCCCCCGAGCAGATCAACCAAATCGCGTCGATCTTCGCCGACGCGGTGTTCACCGCCGAATCGCCCCGCTGACCGCCATGTCCTCGTCCTCTATTGTGTTTGTGACCCTGCCGATGACCGGCGCCTTTAACGCCAGCCTGAAGCTGGCAAGGGATTTGAGAGAGCAGGGGCATGGGGTCTATTATCTCGGCCTGCCTGACAGCGAAAAGGATGCGGTAAACAATGGCTTTGAGTTTGTCACCATATTCGGGCGCTGGTTTCCCAAAGGCTTTTATGCCGAGCATGAAAGCCTGGGGCTGCTGGACAAAGCCAGCGCCTTGCCGGCGATCCGCGCCATGGTAGGCAAGTTCAACGCCTTTTTCGAGGCCTTGCTCAACGGCGATGAGGTTTCGTTTGCCGAGGCGGTGGGCCGGGTCAAACCGGATTTGATGGTGTTCGTCAACAGCGGCGAGACCATCACCATTCCCGCCTTGCTGGCCCATGCGGCGGGGATAAAATCGGTTTATTTGTATTCCATGCTCTGCCGGGGCGAGGATTCGGCGGTTCCGCCGGTGACCACCTCGCTGCCGCCGGGGAACACTTTGGGGGCGAGGCTGCAAATCTTCCTGGCCTGGAAAAAACTGTGGTTCGCGCACCGCGT
>CAZOTR010000082.1:9734-11351 GCA_964582755.1 uncultured Methylococcaceae bacterium
GGGCGAGGCTGCAAATCTTCCTGGCCTGGAAAAAACTGTGGTTCGCGCACCGCGTCGTGGAACGCTATTATGTCCGGGCCGGCCTGCAAGTGGACTGGCCCGCGCAGATCGGCAGGCTGGCCGCCCAGTGCGGCTATCCGCCGGGGCAGATCGAAACCCTGACCGACACCGCCACCTTCCGCATGAAATTGCCGGAACTGGTACTCTATCCTGCGGAATTCGAGTTTCCCGGCGCGGCCCTGCCGGGGCGCTATTACGTCGAGGCGTCGATAGACTGCCGGCGCGGCGAATGCGAATTTCCCTGGGACCGGCTGGAAGCCGGCCGCCCCTTGGCCTTGTGCGCGGTGGGCACGATGGCTTGGCTGGGCAGGCGGGAGTTGTTGCGGTTTTTCCAAACGGTCATGGACGCCGCCGCCGTCCGGCCAGGCTGGCAATGGGTGATAGCCACCGGCAACGGGCTGGATGCCGGTGATTTCGATTCGATACCGTCCAACGTCATCGTCGTCAACCGCGCCCCGCAACTGGCCTTGCTGGAACGGGCCAGCCTGATGATTAACCACGGCGGCGCCAACACCGTCAAAGAATGCATTTATTTCGGCGTCCCGATGATTCTTTTTCCGCATGTGAACGACACCCTGGGCATCGCCGCCCGCGCCGTGTACCACGGCTTAGGCTTGCGAGGCGACATTCTCAATACTACCGCCGGGGAATTGCGGGGCTTGGTCGGGCAAATTGACGGAACCTCCTACTTCAGGACGCAAGCCAAGCTGATGCAGCTTAAATTCCGCGAGGCGGAACAGGCCGGGCAAGGCTTGCGCCTGATCGAAGCCATCCTGGCCACCCCCGCGCCTTCCTTGCCGCCGCGCCGATGAGAAAACGCTTGGGCTGCGCCTTGGCGCTGTGCCTGTCCGCGCAGGCTTGCTCGACCGCGCCACAACGGACGCCGGGCGACGGCCTGCCTGCGCCTGCCCGCTGGGCGGCGCAGGCGCAGGCGGTGGCAACGGCGGAACACTGGCTGGCCGGCTTCGACGACCCGGTGCTGGACGCCCTGGTCCGCGAGGCGCTGGCGGACAATTACGATCTGCGCGCCGCGGCGGCGCGGGTGGAGGCAGTGCGGGCGCAGGCGCGCATCGAGGGGGCGGGGCGCTGGCCGCAACTGGGCTTCGCGGCGGGCTACGACCGCTCGCAGGTGACGGATTCGGGCTATGGCTCGGTGCAGTACGGCGCGTTCGAGGCCTTGTTCGACCTGAATTGGGAGCTGGATGTCTGGGGGCGCATCGCCGCCGGCCAGCGCTCGGCGGCGCAGGAGGCGGGGGCGGTCGCGGCGGATCTCGCCGGTGCCCGGCTGTCGCTGGCGGCGCGCACGGCGCAGACGTATTTCGATCTGACCGAGGCGCGGCTGCAAGTGGCGGTCGCCGAGCAATCCATCCACGACCGCCGCACCCTCGTCGAGCTAGTGCGGGGCCGCTTCGCGCGGGGGCTGACGCGCGGGCTGGATCTGCGGCTGGCGCTCACCGACCTGGCCAATGCCGAGGCCCTGCTGGCCTTGGCGCGCAACCAGGTGCAGATCGCCAGCCGCCGCTTGGAAACCTTGCTGGGGCGTTACCCCGCCGGGGC
>CAZOTR010000082.1:11451-17936 GCA_964582755.1 uncultured Methylococcaceae bacterium
CCGGCTGCGTGGGCAGGTCCAATTGGACGAGGCCCGCGTGGAAGAAGCCTTCAATGGCTACAAGAGCGCCGCGCTCGCCGCCTTCCGGGAAGTGGAGCAAGCCCTGGCCGGCGAGGAATGGCTGAAGGCGCAGGAGCAGGCGCTGCGCGAGGCGGTGGAGCAGACCGACGCCAGCCGGAAGCTGGCGGTGTATTCTTACCGCATGGGTTTCATCGAGATTTTGACCTTGCTAGACAGTTACCGCAGCACCTTGACCGCGCAAAGCGCCCATCTTGCCGCCCGGCGGCAGTTGCTCAACAACCGCATCGATTTATATTTGGCCTTGGGTGGTAGCGTTTGATGCGCCGGTTGAAAATCATCCTGCCTTTGCTGGTCTTGGCGGCAGGCAGCGTCGGCGCGTGGGCGGTCATCGCGTATAAGCCGCAATTGGAGCGGCAAGCCCCCCACGCCGAGCTGCCGCAGGCCGTCGTCATCCGCGTCCAGCCGCACACCGTCAGGCTGAACGTCCATTCCCAGGGCGTGGTGGCGCCGCGCAGCGAAATCGACGCGGTGGCCGAGGTGGCGGGAAAAATCGTCAAGCTGCATCCGGGCTTTGTCGTCGGCGGCTTCTTCAACCAAGGCGAGGTGTTGGTCGCCATCGACAGCCGCGATTATGACGTTGCCATCGCCCAGACCCAGGCGCGCATCGCCGAGGCCCGGCGGCTGCTGGCGGCGGAGGAGGCCCAGGCCGAGCAGGCGAAAACCGAATGGCAGGCCTTGGGCGAGGGCCAGCCTTCACCGCTGGCGCTGCACCTGCCGCAACTGGCCGAGGCCCGCGCCAAGCTGAAAGCCGCCGAGGCCGACCTTGCCAAGGCGCAGTTGCAGCGCAGCCGCTGCGAATTGCGCGCGCCGTTTTCCGGGCGCGTCCACGACAAGCGCATCGGCCTGGGGCAGTATGTCCAGGTCGGCGAAAAACTGGCGCGGCTGTATTCGACCGACGCCGCCGAAATCCGCTTGCCGCTGGCCGCCGACCAACTGGGCCTGCTCGACTTGCCGCTGGGCTTGCGCCAGGATCAAGGCCAGCCCAAAGCCATCCTCAGCGCCGAATTCGCCGGCGCGCCGCGCCGCTGGGAAGCCCGCGTCGTGCGCACCGAAGGGGCGTTGGACGCGGCCACCGGCCTGCTCCATGCCGTGGCGGAGGTGCGCGACCCTTACGCCCGCAAAGACGGTGGCCCGCCCTTGCTGGCCGGGCTGTTCGTGCAGGCGGAGATCGAAGGCCGCGAGCAACGCGGAGTGTTCGTCCTGCCCAAGGGCGCGGTAAACGCCGCCGAGGAAGCCTTGCTGGTGGACGCCGGCGGCTTGCTGCATGTCCGCCGCCTGGACATCCTGCGCCAGGAGGCCGACCGCGTCCTGGTGAAAAGCGGGCTGGCCCCCGGCGACCAAGTGGTGGTTTCCGGCATCGCCGTGCCGGTGGAAGGCATGAAAGTGCGTGTCCAGGCCGGGGGCGGAGAATGACGCCTCCCTCGCCGCCGGCCGCCGGGGCGGGCGGGCTGATCGCCTGGTTCGCCGCCAACCCGGTCGCCGCCAACCTGCTCATGCTGCTGATCCTGGTCGGCGGCGCGTTCGGCTATCTGGCGGTGGACAAGGAAGTCTTCCCCCGCCTCAGCCCGCACCAGATTCTGGTGCAGGCCAGCTATCCGGGGGCCGGGCCGCTGGAAACGGAAGAGGCCGTCTGCATCCGCATCGAAGAGGCGATTTACGACGTGCCGGGGGTCAAGCGCCTGGACGCCGAAATCACCGAGGGCGATTGCTCGATCAAGGTGGCGGCCTTGCCGGACCACGACCTGGATCTGCTGATGAACACCTTGCGCGGCAAGATCCAGGCGATCCAGCGCCTGCCCAAAGGCGTGGAAAAGATCGAGGTCAAGCCGGGGATGCGCGACGATGACGACGGCGTCATCTGGGTGGCTTTGCACGGACCCGCCGACACCCTGGCCTTGCGGCAGGTGGGCGACCGCATCCAGGAGGATTTGGCGCGCATCCCAGGCGTGACCAAGGCGCGCAATTACAACGAGGTTCCCTACGAAATCGCCATCGAGGTGTCCGCCGCCAAGCTGCGCCAGTACCAATTGTCCTTGCGCGACGTGGCGGCGGCGGTGCGCCGCGCCTCGCTGGATCTGGCCGGCGGGCTGGTGAAGACCCCGGCCGGCGAGCTGCTGCTGCGGGTGAAGGGCAAGGCGGCGGAGCCGTCCGCGATTGCCGCGCTGGTGTTGCGCACCGCCCCCGACGGCAACCGCCTGCTGCTGGGCGACATCGCCACGGTCCAGGACGGGCTGGAAGAGCGCGTCACCGAGTGGCACCACGACGGCGAAAACGCCCAGGGCTGGGAAATCCACGCCGAACACGACACCGTCGAAGTGGCCCGCCGCGTGCGCGGCTATGTCGCCGCCAAACAGGCCGAGTTGCCGGCGGGCCTGACGCTGAAGACTTGGTGGGACGATTCGCAGGCTTACGAGGAGCGGGTGCGGACCCTGGTGGAGGACGGCCTCAGCGGCTTCGTGCTGGTGTGCCTGGTGCTGACGCTGTTCTTACGCCTGCGCGTGGCGCTGTGGGCGGGGGCGGGCATCCTCACCTCGGTGTTCGGCGCGCTGTGGCTGATGCCGGCGGCGGGGGTTTCGCTGAACATGCTGTCGCTGTTCGGCTTTTTGCTGGCTATGGGCATTTTGGTCGATGACGCCATCATCATTGGCGAATCCGTGCATAGCCGGCAACACCAGCTCCAGGGCAGGCCGGGTGCGGGGCTGTCGGGGGCGATACTCGGCGTGCGCGAGGTGGCCTTGCCGGTCATCCTGTCGGTGCTGGTGGCCTTGGTCGCCTTCCTGCCGGGATTGTTCCTGCCGGGCTGGTCGGGCCAGATGATGCGGCCGATTTGCCTGGTGATGATCCTAACCATGGCGTTTTCGCTGGTCGAGGCGCTGTTGATCCTGCCGGCGCATCTGGCCCACGCGCCGGAGGCGAAGGCGGTTCCCGGCTGGCTGGACCGGCTGCGGGAGCGGCTCAACGCCGCGCTGGACCGCTTCGTCGTCCGCGCCTACCGTCCGTTGCTGCGGCTTGCGCTGGACTGGCGCTATCTCACCGTCGCGCTGTTCGCGGCGGCGATCCTGCTCAGTGCCGCCTTGGTGGCCAGCGACCGGGTGCGCCAGTCGCTGCGCCCCGATGTCACCAAGGACAGCTTCTGGGTCAACCTGACCGTGCCCGAGGACGCCCCCTACAGCGAGGTGCGCGGGCTTTCGCAACAGGTCGAGAAGGCACTGTTTGAATTGCGCGACGGCCTGGACGCGCAATACCGGCAGGCCGGCTGGCTGGCGGCGGCGGCCTCTGAAAGCGGCTTGCCGCCCGACAAAAGCATCATCGTCGGGCTGGAAACCCTGGTTTGGGAGCATTCCGCCGGTTTTTGGGTCGAGTTTTCGGCGGCGGGTCGCCAGCACATCGCCGTCGATCGCTTCGTGCGCGACTGGCGCGGGCGCATCGGTGACTTGGGACGCGCGAAGATTGACTTCATTTACAAAGAAGGCGACGCGCCTTACGACATCGAACTGTTTGTCGGCGCGGCGGACCCCGCCGTGTTGGCCCCGGCCATCGCGGAAATCAAGCGCCGGCTCGCGGCCTATGCGGGCGTCTACGACGTGGGGGATTCCTTCGAGCCGGGCAAGCCGGAGGTGCGGCTGGCGTTGAAGCCAGAGGCCGAGCGCCTGGGCCTGCGGCTGGAGGATCTGGCCGAGCAGGTGCGCCATGGCTATTTCGGCGAAGAAGTCCACCGTTTGCAACGCGGGCGCAGCGAGGTCAAGGTGATGGTGCGCTATCCCCGCCAGGAGCGGGAGTCGCTGGACAGCTTGCGCGCCCTGCCGGTGAAACTGGCCGACGGCGCCCAGGCGCCACTGGCCGCGCTGGCCGAGGTCAGCCTCGCCCCCGGCTATGCCAAGCTGTACCGCCAAGACCGCCAGCGCATCGTCAAGGTCATGGCCCGCGTCGATCCCCAACAGGCCGATGTCAACGCCTTGTACGCGGAAATCGAGGCCAATGAATCCAAAAAGCTGCGGCAGCAGTTTCCGGGCTTGAACATCGCCATCGGCCAGGAGCGCCAGGAGCAAGAGGCCATGGCTTCGGCGCTGGGCCGCAACACCTTGATCTCCCTGCTGGTCATCTACGCGCTGATCGCCGTGCCGTTTCGGTCCTATCTAAAGCCGCTGATTTTCCTGCTGGCCGCGCCGGTGGCCTGGAGCGGCGCGGTGCTGGCGCATTGGCTGGCCGGTCTGCCGCTGTCGATGGAATCGCTGGTGGGGATGATCGCCGCCAGCGGCGTGGTGGTGAACGACAGCCTGGTTCTGCTGGACTACATCAACGAGCGCGGCGATTCCCAGCAGCCGGTGGCCGGGCTAATCACCGAAGCCTGCACCGCCCGTTTCCGACCTATCATGCTAGCCTTCCTCACCAATTTCGCCGGCTTCCTGCCCACCCTGCTGGAAACCAGCGAGCAGGCCCAGTTCCTCATCCCGATGACGCTGTCCCTGTCCGCCGGCCTGCTGGTCGGCATGTCCGCCAGCCTGCTGTTGACGCCGGTCTGCTATGCTATTTTGGACGAGCGTTGAGGCGTGGCTCGCCGATTAACTGGCCGTGCCGGGGAACCCGCGTCGGTTGTGGCGGGTCTTAGCGGTGTTGTTCAGTGATGGAGGCGGGGATGGACATTTGGCAGGAAGAATTAAGCTGCGCGTCCCGGTGTTTTCGTTGCGGCCGGGCCATCGGTCCAAGCGATGCGAGGATTCTGTCCGTTTACGACCACAAGCCTATTTGCATGGACTGCAAAGAACTGGAAATGGCCCACGCGGATTACCCGGAGGTTTCCCAGCAAGTGACGGCGTATTGCTTGGTCCATGCGGAATCCGGCGGGGCTGACCCGCAGGGATATTGTTACCATCATTTTTACCCTTACCATTGCGAGTAATCGCGGCGGTTTCGCAAGCGGCGCTTGGGAAAGCGATAAAAGCCATTTACTTGGATTTGCCGGCATGTTAAAAGGCAATGCCGCTGTTTGCGACAGCCGCTGTTGCCAGCCCCATCACCGAAGCCTGCCGTTTGTGCGCTTAGGCATTCGGATTGTTAGAAAAACAAGAACAAGGGGAGCGTCACGATGCGTCTGGATACTGTGCCTAGCCAGGATCTTTGGCCCTTGGTGGCGTATTTTGCCGCCGTGCTGGGGGTCGTCGCCGTCATGCTGGGAGGCTCGCACCTGCTCGGCGAACGCAGCCGCCACCCTTCCAAAGCCACTTTGCAAGCCTTTGAATCCGGCATAGTCGCGGCCGGCAGCCCTTCCCTGCGGTTCTCCGTCAATTTCTACCTCGTCGCCATCTTCTTTGTCATCTTCGACATCGAGGCCGTCTTCATCTTCGCCTGGGCGATTGCCTTCCGCGAGAGCGGCTGGGCGGGCTACGCCGAAATCCTCATCTTCATCGCCGTGCTGCTGGCCGCCCTGGCCTATTTGTGGAAAATCGGCGCGCTGGACTGGCGCACCGCCCGCCAGAAATCCTTGGATGTATAGGGGGTGCGGCCATGCGTTGGACACTCACTCCCGTAGCGGCCAACCCCATGCCCCGGCCCGGCGCGGAAACCTATGAAGAGGCCATCCGGCGCAATCTGTTGTTTGCGCGTTTGGAGGACATGGTGGCCTGGGGGCGGAAAAACTCCATCTGGCCGTTCAATTTCGGGCTGTCCTGCTGTTATGTCGAAATGGCGACGAGCTTCACCAGCCGCTTCGACATTGCCCGCTTCGGCTCGGAGGTGATCCGGGGCAGTCCGCGCCAAGCCGACCTGATGGTCATCTCCGGCACGGTGTTCCGCAAAATGGCGCCAGTCGTCAAACACCTGTATGACCAGTTGCTGGAACCCAAGTGGGTCATCTCGATGGGTTCCTGCGCCAATTCCGGCGGCATGTACGATATTTATAGCGTGGTGCAGGGCGTGGACAAGTTCTTGCCGGTCGATGTCTATGTGCCGGGTTGCCCGCCCCGGCCCGAGGCGCTGCTGGAAGGCTTGCTGCTGTTGCAGCAAGCGGTGGGGCAGGAAAAGCGGCCGTTGAGTTGGGTGGCCGGCCCGCAGGGCATCGAAAAGCCCCCGCACCCCAGCCAGCGCGACAGGAAGTTGCAGGAGCGGATGCAGGCCACGGACTTGCGCGATCCCTTCCATTTGGAATAGGCCAGGAAACCGCCGATGGCCGCCGCGATGTCAACAGCAACACTGGAACATTCAGCGGCGGTTGTGCAATTGCTGTATGGGCGCTTCGGGGCCGATGCCTTCATATTCCAGCCCACCGCCGACGGCATTCCCACTCTCTGGCTGGGCCAGGACCAGCTCCTGCCGGTGCTGCGCTATCTCAAGCAGGAGATGGAAAAGCCCTATCCGCTGCTGTACGACCTCACCGCTGTGGACGAGCGCAACCGGACGCACCGCGA
>CAZOTR010000083.1:0-11363 GCA_964582755.1 uncultured Methylococcaceae bacterium
GCTGGACGGGGATTTGGACATGTTCATCGAGGCGAGTTTGAAGAGCGGGCTTTGAGATTTTGGCGTGCAAGCTTTAGCTTGCGCTCCTCGTCTTTTACCGGTAACGAGGCAAATGGTTATGGCAACCCTCAACAAAGCCAGCTATGAATCCGACGTGATTGCCTGGGCCAACGAGCAAGTCCGGCTGCTTAGGGCCGGGCGTTTTGCCGAACTGGACATTGAGCATATTGCTGAGGAAATTGAAGACGTGGGCAAAAGTGAAAGGCGCGAATTGAGAAACCGGATGATTGTATTGCTTTCGCATCTTTTGAAATGGCAGTCCCAGCCGGAACGGCGGGGCAGTAGTTGGCGGAAAACAATCAACGTGCAGCGGCGGGACATCAAGCAATGCCTCATCGACATGCCCAGTCTTAAGCCCGACCTGCAAGACTTTCAGTGGCGGGAAAGTGTCTGGGCAAGTGCCTTGGATGCGGCGGTCAAGGAAACCGGATTGACTTATGAGACATTTCCAGAGGATTGCCCTTGGACGTTTGAGGAGGCGCTTGACGCGGATTACTGGCCCGGCGGGCTGCAATAAGGCCGTAGAGGGATACATACATCGATGTAATCCGCCGCCGTCCCACCGTTATTTGATATAGAAAATGAACATTAATGCATCCATCATTGACCAGCGTCTAGTTGGCATTCAGGATGAGATTCGGGAACAAGCCGAACTTGAGCTGAAAATCAAAGATAAAGATCGCTTAAAATCGCTGGCGTTTCTCCATTTGTGCGTCAAAACCTTGCTTGATTTGGACAGAGATGAGGCTTTTGACTGCCTGACGGAAGGCGGTGGTGACTTCGGCATTGATGCGATGCACATGACCGAGGAGATGGACGGTGAATTTGCGGTGACGCTATTCCAGGTCAAATACAAAAATAGCTTGGATGGCAATGCTGGATTCCCTGAAGAGGGCGTGAATGCGCTAATCAATGCGATCCGTTATTTGTTCGACCCTTACGCAGAACTAGAAAGTATCAATGAGCGCCTATGCACCAAAGTCGAGGCAGCACGTTCGATGGTTCGCGACGGCTTCATTCCGCGTGTGCGGGCCATCGCTTGCAACAATGGGCTTAAATGGAACAAAGCCGCGCAAGAGGCGATTGACCGCGCCGGATTCGGTGAACAAGTGGTTTGGGAATATGTCAACCACGACACCTTGATTGGCTTCTCCAACGCATCAAACCGGTCGATGAGACTTTGCGCCTGACAGGCAAGGCTGTGATTGAGGACATGAATTTCAGCCGGGTGTGCATAGGCCGCATTCCTGTCACCGAGGTCGCCGCTTTGATGAAAGCGCATGGGGATAGATTGTTAGAGCGCAATATCCGCCGTTACCTAGGTTTACATGGGAATCGGGTTAATGAAGGCATTAGAGCTACTTTATATTCTAATAACCCGGCTGACTTTTATTTTTTTAATAATGGTTTGACATTGGTTTGCAGTGATTTTTCATATAATGCGTTGCAAGGCAGCGATTATCAGGTAAAAGTGGAAAATTTGCAAATTGTCAATGGTGGACAAACCTGCATGACCATCTTCAAAACTATTGAGGAAATGCAGGCTAAAGGTGTGAAATCGCCATCTGAGGCCAGTGTGATGGTACGAATTTACAAATTGCCTAAGGACAGCGAAGACATTGTTCTGAAAATTACCCAAGCCACTAACAGCCAGAATCCGGTTGACTTAAAAGACCTGCGATCAAACGACGAAAGACAACAACGCTTGGAAATCGATATCAGGAATCACGGATTTACTTATCGCCGCAAACGCATGGATAGTGCAACAAAACCGACAGATGTTACTTCTGGCATGGCAGCAGAGGCTGTTTTGGCGGTATGGCGTCATGCTCCACATCAGGCTAAATTTTTGACTCGCGAACACTTTGGAAAGCTGTATGAAAGCATTTTCACAGACTCTCTGAATGGTGCACAAGTCATTATCGCTGTTTTATTGTATCGCATTTCTGAAAATCATCGTCGTCGTCCAGATTTAAGTGATCCAAAGTTTGTGCGTTATGCCTCTGGATTTATTGCTATGCGAATGGGCTTTCGCTTGATAGTGGACTTAGATATTACCATTGAGAGCTTAGATCATCGCAAATTCAAAAGTGCGATGGAACTGATAGAAAATGAAGGGGAAGCCTATTATTACAAGCGGGCTGTTGAGGATATTAGAATAGAATTGGAACATTTGTATGGTGACAAGCCTGTTGATTCTTTGTCCTTGCAACAATTGTCGGCCACCTTCCGGCGCGGCGATTTAATTAACCAATTGATTCCCCGCACACCGGCGCAGATAAACAACGCTTCAAGATTAAGTACGAAATAAATTTGTTTTTATTTGGAATAACACCGTGTCCGAACAAGCACTCGACGAAAACAAGCTCATCGCCCAGCGCCGCGAAAAACTTTCCGCAATGCGGGAAACCGGCATCGCCTTCCCCAACGACTTCCGCCGCGATTCCTTGGCTGCAAAGCTACACGAAGCCTATGGCGAGGAAGACAGCGAAGTTCTGCACGAAAAATCCGTCCAAGTCAAAGTCGCCGGCCGCCTAATGGCCAAGCGCCTGATGGGCAAGGCCAGCTTCACGCAGATCCAGGACATGTCCGGGCGCATCCAAATCTTCCTGCAAAAGGACGCGCTGCCGGAAGGCGTGTATGACGCCTTCAAGACTTGGGACATCGGCGACATCGTCGGCGTCGAGGGCGCGGTGTTCAAGACCAAGACCGGCGAGCTGTCGGTGCGGGCCTCGTCCATCCGGCTGCTGACCAAGTCGCTGCGGCCCTTGCCGGAGAAATTCCACGGCCTGACCGACACCGACACGCGCTACCGCCAGCGCTACGTCGATCTCATCATGACCGAAGAGGCGCGGCAGGTGTTCCGCCTGCGCAGCGAGATCGTCGCCTATGTGCGCCAGTTTTTGACGGCCCGCGACTTCGTCGAGGTGGAGACGCCGATGATGCAGCCCATCCCCGGCGGCGCGCGGGCGAAGCCGTTCGTGACCCACCACAACGCGCTGGATATGGAGTTATACTTGCGCATCGCCCCGGAGCTTTACCTGAAGCGGCTGGTCGTCGGCGGCTTCGAGCGGGTGTTCGAGATCAACCGCAGCTTCCGCAACGAAGGCTTGTCGACGCGGCACAATCCCGAGTTCACCATGCTGGAGTTCTACCAAGCCTACGCCGACTACCGCGACTTGATGGACCTGACCGAGGAACTGCTGCGCGGCTTGGCGCAGGATGTGGTGAAATCGCCGGAGATCGCCTACCAGGGCAAGATTTACGACATGGCCAAGCCGTTCCAGCGCATGACGCTGCTGGAGTCGGTGCTGCGCTTCAACCCGGATTTGCAGCCGGAAGACTTGGCGACGCTGGAGGCGGCTTCGGCGGTGGCGCAAGGCTTGGGGATTCCGCTCAAGGCGGGCGACGGGCTGGGCAAGGTGCAGACGGAAATCTTCGAGAAGACCGTCGAACACCGCCTGGACGAGCCGACCTTCATCACCGAATATCCGGCGGAAGTTTCGCCCCTGGCCCGCCGCAATGACGGCAACCCCTTTGTCACCGACCGCTTCGAGTTTTTCGTCGCCGGGCGCGAGCTGGCCAACGGCTTCTCCGAGCTGAACGACGCCGAGGACCAGGCCGAGCGTTTCCGCAAACAAGTGGAAGACCACGACGCCGGCGACGAGGAGGCGATGCATTATGACGCGGACTATATCCGCGCCTTGGAATATGGGCTGCCGCCGACGGCAGGCGAGGGCATAGGCATCGACCGGCTGGTGATGTTCCTCACCGACTCGCCGTCCATCCGCGACGTCATTCTGTTTCCGCAGATGCGCCGCGAGGCTTGACGCCAATGTCTTTAAGTTAGGGAAAATTCTCCAAGGGCGCACCGTATTGGGCTTGACGCTGCTGTCGCGGGTCGCATAAAGTGGCTGCGGCGGCCTCCCCGCCGAGCAAGGGTTTCGATGGACAATGCGCAAGCAATCGAGGCTGCCGACGCCATGGATTGCGAGGCCGCGTGTTTGGATATTCAACTACAGAGGGGTGTCATGGGAATACTCGACGATCTAAGACAGCAGGCCGACCAAGTACGGCAGGACAAAGAGCGGGAAGAGGCTAGGCAGGCGGAATTGGAGCGGACTTATCAAACTGGAATCCGTCCGGCCATGCTGACTATCCATCAGTATCTTGTCGATTTGGTCGAGCAGCTCGCCGCAGTTACTTGGTCGGTGAACCTCGACTTCGATTTTCCGGGCATTGGGCGGGTTGAAAAGCTAGAGCAGAGGGATTACAACATTTCCATCGACAGCCAGCGCAATCCCAAAGCGATCATCCTGCGCTTCGATTGCGTCGCCCCGGAGGAAAAGCGCTACACGGTGGCGACGAAGCCGGCCACCGACGAGGCCTGCCAATTTCTCCTAGTCCAGAAGGTTCGCTTCACTGATTGGGCGTTGCGGGATGCCAACCGCGAAATCATCGGGTATGTGATCCAGGCAAAGTTGCGTGTGCGCACCACCTTGGCGATTGATGCGGATCTTGAAAACGGCGGCATCTGCGTGACTTCCTATAATTTTGACAGCGTGGTGGAAAAGGGTTTCCAAACGAGCCATACAAACGTCAACGAGGAATGGCTGGACCAATTGGGGCATTATATCCTGCGCAAGAACACTGGTTTTGGCAGGCTCAATATGTCCGAGGAGGAGCGCAGGCGGATTCGCCTGCTGGTGGAGGCGGAAAGGCGGCGCTATGACTCTTGGGCCATCGACCCATCGGAAGATTTGGTTTCCGAGGACGGCCTTTTGCCGAAACTGCGCAAATTGTTCGTCAAGCCGACGCGTTGAGATGTTCTCAGCATTTTGCGTGCCTATGGTTCTTGGCGAACCCTCCGGGCATTCAGGGCCGCGTCCCCAGGCAGGAGCCGCACTGCCATCAGCTTAAGCGCCAACATCCCCGCAAGGGATGTGAACCTGCACGTTGGCACAGAGCCTTTTAATCAAGCACTTGCGCAACCGGGTAGTTACCGTCCATGGCACTGGATTCCGGCATCCATCATGCCGGAATGACGGGTCTCCGAGCCAAAATGAGAATTGCTGCCAAATAAGTGGCCTGGACTCATTCCACGACTGGAATGTGGTAAGTGGCGAGAATCTTGCGGATGGCCTGCCCGTTGCTGGCAATCAGCTTTTCCAGTTCGGCCTTCCTGGCTTTGTCGGGAATGCGGACGGCCATGGACATAGGGAATACGAATTTGGCCTCTGGGTCGGCGTCTTCCGCATGCATGGGGATCAGCTCCAGCGGGCCGATTTTGTTGTGGTAGCGCAGCCAGCCGGCTATCGGCCCCCAGACGATGGCCATGTCCAACTTGCCTTCTTTCATGTCCTTTTCCAATGACTGCGCGGTGTTGACGGCGGCGTCGCCGGACATGGTTTGATAAGGGATGGCATGGTCGGTAAGGCCATGCTTCAACAGCCAGGTTGTGGCCGGGGAGGAGTCGAACATGGCGAGCTTTAGCTTGGCCCGCCGCTCTTCCGGCAGCTTGGCCAAGTCTTCCTGGGACTTGATATCGTCAAAGCCGCGCTTTTTCACATACACCAGGGCATAAGTGGAACGGTAATAGGGCTGGGTGGTCGCCGCCATGTCCGCGCCGGTGGGATAGCCGATGATGACATCGCAGCGGAATTCGCCGCTGTCCGCCAACTGGGCTTTTAAGGTGTTGCGGATGAAGCCCATGCGCTGGGGAAACCAAAAGTATTCGACTTTTTTGCCCAGTTGCTTGGCGAACAGCTCGGCGATCTTGTTCTCAAAGCCCTGGCCTTGTTTGTCCGAGTAGGGCGGGTTGTTGGGGTCGGCGCAGACTTTGAAGGTTTTGCCTTCCCAGCCTGCGGGGGGTTCTCCCTGGGCTGCGTTCTTGGCCTGCGGAGTTTGCTCGGCGGCAGCGGCGGCGGGTTTTGGGATGTCGGCCGCCGCAGGGGAGGGAGTTTTGGGTTGGGAAGCACAGGCGGCTAGGGAAGCCAGGAGCAAGGTGAGTATGGTTTTTTGGAATGCCATCGTGATAGTTGTCCTGTAAGGGGGTCCGCAAGAAAATGAGTGGCCGAGGTTAGGGATAACATCGCTTGGAGCGATGTTATCCCTTTGCTTGGTGCGGTGCCATCCCTTTCCGGGAATGTTTTGCAAAGAAAAAACGCCCCGGCCGGTTGCCCGGCCGGGGCGTTTTAGCTTTTAGGCTAACAACCTGAAGGTGGCTTCAGATTACTTGCCGGGCAGCGCGAACACGGTGAACACGCCGCCCAGTTTGGAGTGGGACTTCAGGCTCTTGTACGCGCCCACCGCGCCGAGGCCGGCGGTGTCTTCGTCCAGGCCGGCCGCCTCGCCCACGCCCGCCCAGCCGCCGAGGCCGGAGAGGACGCCGACATACTGCTTGCCGTTGTGGGCCCAGGTGCTGACGTTGCCGATGATGCCGGACGGGGTCTTGAAGCGGTACAGCTCGGCGCCAGTGTTGGCGTCGCGCACCTTCAAGTAGCCTTCCAGGGTTCCGTAGATGACCACGTCACCCGCCGTGGCGACCATGCCGCCCCACAGGGAGAACGGCTCGCTGACGTTCCAGGCGATGGTGCCGGTGGCCGGATCCCATGCCGTGAACGAACCCATGTCGGTGCTGTTGTTCTTCTCGCCGGTCTTGACGTCAACGCCAGCCGGGAAGATGTTCAAGGTCGCGCCGACATACGGCTGGCCTGCGGTGTACTCAACCTGGAACGGCTCGTAGGTCATGCAGGTGTGGTTGCCGGGGATGTAGATCAGCTTGGTCTTCGGCGAGTAGGTCACCGGCGGCTGGTTCTTCGCGCCCATGGCGGAGGGGCAGACCAGATCGTCGTCGGCGGTGCCGGGCTTGCCGTCCGGACCCGCGCCTTGGGCGTGGTCTTCGCCGCCGGCTTGGGTGGAGTACTTCGGGTTCACCGCCGGGATGCCGGTCTTCGGATCGACGCCGGTGGTCCAGTTGGTTGCCTTGTCAAACTTCTGCGCGACCAGCAGTTCGCCGGTTTCGCGGTCCAGCGTGTAGCCTAAGCCGTTGCGGTCGAAGTGGGTCAGCAGCTTGGTGTGGACTTTGCCATCGATGCCCTTGGCTTCCTGGTCGATGAGGGTCATCTCGTTGATGCCGTCATAGTCCCATTCGTCGTGCGGGGTCATCTGGTAAACCCACTTGGCCTCGCCTGTGTCGGCGTCGCGCGCCCAGATGGTCATCGACCATTTGTTGTCGCCGGGGCGCTGCGTGGGGTTCCAGGTGGAGGGGTTGCCCGAACCGTAGTAAACCAGGTTCAGCTTGGGATCATAGCTGTACCAGCCCCAGGTGGTGCCGCCGCCGATCTTCCACTGGTCGCCCTGCCAGCTCTTCAAGGAGGAGTCTTTGCCGACCGGAGCCACCGCACCGTTGGTCCAGGTGGTGGTCTTTTCCGGGTTGATCTTCATTTCAGCGTCGGGGCCGGTGCTGTAAGCCTTCCACGCCAAGC
The DNA here is from genome assembly GCA_964582755.1 of uncultured Methylococcaceae bacterium. Classification (GTDB taxonomy): domain Bacteria; phylum Pseudomonadota; class Gammaproteobacteria; order Methylococcales; family Methylococcaceae; genus Methylumidiphilus. The sequence continues at coordinate 7,548 of CAZOTR010000083.1, forward strand.
TGCCGTCTTTGATGTTGTAAGCCGCGACATAGCCGCGCACACCGTATTCGCCGCCGGAGATGCCGGTGATGACCTTGTCTTTCACGACCAAGGGGGCGTTGGTGTTGGTTTCGCCGCGCTTGGTGTCGCCGTTCTTGGCCTTCCACACCAGCTTGCCGGTCTTGGCGTCCAGCGCGATCAAGGTGGCGTCGCCCTGCGACATGAAGATTTTGCCGTCGCCGTAAGCCAGGCCGCGGTTGACCACGTCGCAGCACATCACGCCGATGACTTGCGTCTGATCGGTGCCCGCGTCGGCGGCGTACTGGTATTCCCACACCACGCTCTGGGTGTCCTGGTTCAGGGCGTAGATCTTGTGGGGATAGCCGGTGTGGATGTAGATCAGGCCGTTGACGACCAGCGGGCCGCCTTCATGGCCGCGCAATGCGCCGGTGGAGAAGGTCCACACGGGCTGGAGGTTCTTCGCGGTGTCTTTGTTGATCTCGGTCAGGGCGCTGTAGCGGATGCCGGAATAGTCGCCGCCCCAAGTCGCCCAGTTCTTGGCATCTTTGGAGAGAGCCTCGACTTCGGCGTTGGCCTGGGAAATGCCAGGTGCCGCCAGCAGTGCCGCGACTGCGGTGGCCACCAGCCAGTTCATGTGTTTTTTCATATGTTTCCTCCTCGTAAACCGCGTCAGCTATGAGACGCGCTTAGTTGATGCCAAGTAAAAGCGTAAAATCGCGTTAAACCTACAGCGCAAGGACGGATGCCTAGATTGTTGTAGGAAACTTTCCCTAAGAGTCATGTGAAGATTCCCTGGCAGTCCCGTCTGGGTGCGTAATTTGGCTTCTTTCCGGGAAAAAGTCAACACGAATTGCGCGCCATCCGTGGCCTGCGGACGGCAGGGACGCTCGCCGGGGAGGGTAGGTTTCGGGCTGGCCCGGAATGCGCTTGGATGCCCGCCGGCCCCGCCCTTTAGGTTGGCGTTGTTTTCCGCAAGCGTCGTTAGGGAGTTGAACATCCCGCCCCCGGAAGCGAAAATGCGGGCCTTGGGGTATCCGCCCCGCGGATCTTCGCCTCATCTTGGAAACCTGACATGATCGCACGACTCTCGATTTTCGCCGCCCTGCTGTCGGCCCTCCTCGCCGCCAATCCGTCGGCAGCCGAGGATCTGAACCTTAAAGAAGTGGCTGCAGGCGTCTTCGTGCATCAAGGCGTCCACGCCTTGCCCGACCGCCACAACCATGGCGAAATCGCCAACATCGGCTTCATCGTCGGCGAGCGGTGCGTGGCGGTCATCGACACCGGCGGCAGTCCCGCCCAGGGCCGGGCGCTCAAGGCGGCGATTGCGGCCAAGACAAAGGTGCCGGTGTGCCATGTCATCAACACCCATGTCCACCCGGACCACATCTACGGCAACAGCGCCTTCAAAGGGCCGGGTGTCGCGTTTGTCGGCCACCGCAAACTAGCCCAGGCCATGGCGGCGCGGGCGCCTTATTATCTAGCCAAGGCGGGAAGCGAACTGGACAACGGCCTGAAGGCGGAGGATTTCATTCCGCCCGGCCAGCCGGTGGACTCGACCCTGGAGCTGGATCTGGGCGGGCGCAAGCTAGTTTTGACCGCCCACGGCCCCGCCCACACCGACAGCGATCTCACCGTGTTCGACGACAAGACGCGGACCCTGTGGCTGGCGGATCTGCTGTTCATCGGCCATGTGCCGGTGGTCGACGGCAGCCTGCTGGGCTGGCTCAAGGAATTGGACGCGCTGAAAAAGATCGACGCGAAGCTGGCAATTCCCGGCCACGGGCCGGTTGCCGCGCAATGGCCCCAGGCGGCAGAGGCGCAGACGCGCTACCTGGAAATGCTGAGGAACGAAATTCGGGCGTATATTAAACAAGGCAAGACCATCGAGCAGGCCATGGCCGAGGTGGGGCAGTCGGCGCGTGGCGATTGGGCCTTGTTCGACGAGTTCCACAAGCGCAACATTGCCACCTCGTTTGCCCAATTGGAATGGGAGGATTGACGCCGCCATCCCCGCCGCTTCCATGCGCCAACGCAAGGCGCCACTTTAGATTTTAAGAATAACCATTATTTTAAGGAGACCGTCCGATGCGAATCCACCCGCCAACCCAGGCTTTTTTCCTGCTCGCCGCAGGCCTGTTGCTCGCCAACCTGGCCCAAGCCGCCAGCGAGGACGACGCCTGGAACAACGTGCTAAAAAAGAAATACTTCGGCGACCGCGCCATCGAGGAAACCACCAACCTCATCGAGCTGACCGCGCCCTATCGCGCCGAAGACCCGGCGCTGGTGCCGATTGCCATCGCCGCCAAGATTCCGCAAACCGCCGACAAGCACATCAAAACCATCACCCTCATCATCGACAACAACCCCGTGCCTTTTGCCGACACCTTCCATTTCACGCCGGCCAGCGGCAAGGCGGACATCGCCACGCGCCTGCGTTTCAATGCCTACACCAACATCCGCGCCATTGTCGAAACCAACGACGGCAAGTTGAGCATGGCCAAGAGCTTCGTCAAGGCCAGCGGCGGCTGCTCCGCGCCCATTGGTGCCGACTTGGACGCGGCCATGGCGCGGCTGGGCAAGATGAAGTTCAGGTTGGAGGCTGACAAGCTCACGTTGAACCAGCCCAATGCGGTCCAATTGCTGGTCAGCCACCCCAACATCAGCGGGATGCAGATGGACCAGATCAGCCGCATGGTCAAGCCCGCCCATTACGTCAACCAAGTCAAGGTAAGCTTCAACGGCAAGCCGGTGTTCAGCGCGGAAACCGACATCGCCGGCAGCACCGACCCCAACTTCCGCTTCTATTTCGTCCCCGACCAGGCTGGTGAGTTGAAGGCGGAAATCAAAGACAACTTGGGCAAGGAATTCTCTTACACCCAGGCGGTGTCGCCCTAAGCGCCTGCCAACCACGCCAAATATGGCGGGTAACATCCCTCGCAGGGATGTTATCCGTTCACGCAGCCACTCGTGGGCCGGGCCTCCAGGCCGTTGCGGCGGCCGATAGCCGTGCTGCGTCTTTCATGGCGGCCTGAAGGCCGCCTGCTTGCAGATTTTGAGGAAAGCTTTATGCCATCTGCCCGATTTATACGCCTAGGCCTTTGCGCCGCCTTGCTGGCCGGCACGGCCAATGCCGCCAAGCTCCCCCGCCAGGAGAGTAAACCTATGAAACTCGAATCCCCCGCCTTCGCCGAACAGGGCGAGATACCCAAACGCTTCGCCTGCGACGGCGACAACATTTCGCCGACGTTGCTGTGGTCGGACTTGCCCGCCCGCGCGAAAAGCCTGGTGCTAATCATGGATGACCCGGACGCCCCGGACCCCGCCGCGCCGAAAATGACGTGGGTGCATTGGGTGCTTTACAACCTGCCCACCTCGGCCTTGGGCTTGCCCGAGGGGGTGCTGCCGGAGAACCTGCCGGCCGGCACGCGGCAGGGCCTCAACGATTGGAAGCGCACCGGCTACGGCGGGCCTTGCCCGCCCATCGGCCAGCACCGCTATTTTTACAAGCTGTACGCCCTGAACATCGTCCTGCCGGACCTGAAACAGCCCACCAAAGCCAAGTTGGAGCAGGCCATGCGCGGCCATGTGCTGGCCAAAGTTGAATGGGTTGGCTTGTATCAGCGCGGCGATAGGTAACTCGGTGGGCACCAACGAATAGCCAAGTTTTTACTATAAATCAACAGGTTGGGCTGAATTTTTTCAGTATTAAGGAAACGGATCGTTTCCGGGTTCTGCCGAAACAGTCATGGAGCGCGGCGGACGGGGTGAAAATAACCATGAGAATCAAGGGATTTTGCCGGGATTTCAATGGACCAC
>CAZOTR010000083.1:11463-17873 GCA_964582755.1 uncultured Methylococcaceae bacterium
GGGGTGAAAATAACCATGAGAATCAAGGGATTTTGCCGGGATTTCAATGGACCACAGAGACTGTGCGATTTGACACAGCATGTTGTGAAAAAAAGATGTTGTTTGACATAGATGCCAACAACGCACTAAGATGAAATCCATATAACAAAAGAGGGAATTGAGTCATGAAAATTGTAGGCAAATGGGCTTCACATGCTTCTGTCGTGGCTGGAGCCTTGGCTCTTTGTTTGGTGGCGGATGCTGGCGCGGGCGAGATGGATGCCGCCGCCGCGCAAGCCTTCGCCAAGCAACACAATTGCTTCAGATGCCACGGCATCGACAAGGACAAGGACGGCCCCGCCTGGAAGAAGATCGCCGCAAAATTCAAGGGATTGCCGGATGCGGAGGCCAAGTTGACGCACCACCTTACCTCGGGGGAAAAAGCCAAGTTTCCCGACGGCCATGAAGAAGACCACACGATCCTCAAGTCGGATGACGCAAGCGAAATCAAGAACTTGGTGGATTGGATCCTGTCTCTGTAAACGCATAAAAATCCAATCCCCGGCCATTGCGCCTTGCCGGCGGTCGCCACCCCATTAAAATCTAGGGTGGCCGTCCAAACCCAACGAAATAACCTCTATCCTCAACGCGAGCGATAGGGCGGGCACTCTCTGGGCCGGGGTTTTTAAATCTGGGACTCTTTACTTGGCGTGATTGCCAGGAAGCCCCAGCCCCTGCATAGATGGATAGCCGATGAAAATACTAATCCAGATAATCACCCTCTGCGGGCTGTTGCTCGCATCCGCCCAGGCTGCGGATGCCCCCGCCGAGGCGGTCAAGGCCGTGGAGGGTGTCGCGGCCCCGGCGGCAAAACCTCCCGCCAGGCCCGCCGACGCCTTGGACCGTGACGCGGCCTGCACCCGTTGCCACGACGAGACGGACAACAAGCCCATCCTGACTCTCTACCAGACGCCGCACGGCAACCGGGCGGACGCCCGCTCCCCGTCGTGCCAGTCCTGCCACGGCGAAAGCGAAAAGCACTTGAAAGGCGACCCCAAGCAAAAAGGCCGGGCGGCTCCGGATTTCGTCTTTGCGGAACATTCCAAATCCTACGAGGCATCCCCGGCGCGGGACGGGCAGTGCATAAGCTGCCATGAGAGCGGTTTGCGCACACATTGGACGGGCAGCCAACATCAATCCCAAGGCGTGGCGTGCAATTCCTGCCACACCGTCCACAAGCCCAAGGATCCCGTGCTGGAGCGTTCCAGCCAGCCCGAGGTTTGCTTCACCTGCCACAAAACCCAGCGTTCGGAGACCCATCTGTTCTCGGTCCATCCGATCCTGGCCGGCAAGACCGCCTGCTCGGAATGCCATAACCCGCACGGCTCCACCGGCCCGAAAATGCTCATCAAGGCTTCGACCAACGAAACCTGTTACACCTGCCACGCCGAGAAGCGCGGGCCGTTCCTGTGGGAACACTCGCCGGTGTTCGACGACTGCGCCAATTGCCACACCGCCCACGGCTCGAACAATCCTCCTTTGTTGAAGCAGCGCACACCTTGGCTGTGCCAGGAATGCCACACGGCGGACCATGCCAACACCGTGGACAGTGGAGCCAACCTGATTGGCGGGGATGTGACCACGGTCGGCGGACGTCAGTCTGCGGCCAACCTGAACCCCCGCGTACAGGCCAATGGCCTCAATTGCCTAAGCTGCCATTCCATGATCCACGGATCGAACCATCCGGCTGGCGCTAAGTTCAACCGATAAACCGCTAAAAAGAGAATCGGGAAGAATCATGGACAACCAACGCACACGTTTTACCCTGCGGGTCGGCCTTGGCGTGATCGTCTCGGCCTTGTTGATGGGGCAGGCCGCCCTCGCCGCCGCCGCGCCCAAGCACAACGCGGCCAAGCCCACGAAAGCAGCCAAGAAGGCAAAGCCCGTCGCCAAATCGGCCCAAGCCACCCAGTCGGCTGATGCCGTCCCCGCCGCCAAACCGGCGCCGGCCCCCGTTGCCAAGGCTGCTGAAACCAGCGCCCTGGGGGCCGAGGCGCGCGAATTGACCGAGCCAAAAAGCACGATAGAGGCGGGCGTCCTCGGGGTGACCGACAGCAACTGGAAATTCGGCCAGTACAATGGCCTGCCAAATAGCGGCGCCTATGGCATCGGCAATTTTGACTTGCGCGGCGGCGGCGCCTACGACAGCGGGGACGCCACCCGTTGGCGCGTCACCGGCAAGAATATCGGCCTGGAGACCCGCGAGTTCACCGGCGAGTACAAAGACCAGGGCAAGTATAAGTTGAACTTCGGCTACGATGAGATCTACCGTCTCGGCCAAGGCACTTACCAGTCCCCTTATATTGGCGCGGGCGGCAACCAGCTCGATTTGCCCGGCAATTGGAAATATCCGACCACCGCCAATAACATGCGGACGCTGCCGGCTACTGATTATGCCGGTTTCCGCGAGGTTGATCTGTCCACCAAGCGGCGCCGGGTCGATGGCGGGTTCAGTTATTTCCTCAATCCTCAGTGGGAACTTAAAGCCAGCATGCGCCATGAGGACAAAAACGGCATCCAGCCTTTGGGCGCGCCCATCGTGGCGACCCGCGCGGTCATTCTGCCCAATCCCATATCCCAGTCCACGGACCAGATCAACGCCAGCATAAATTTCACGGGCGAAAAGGCTTTTGGCGCGTTCGCCTATTACGGCTCGATATTCCACAACGATTACGATTCCGTTAATTTTCAGAACGCCTACGCCGCGCCAGTGAAAGGTTCACAGCCGTTATATGGGCAGATGAGCACCATGCCGGATAACCAGTTCCATCAATTCACGGTGACCGGCGGCTACAATTTTTCCTCGGACACCAAACTCGTCGGTTCTGGGGGATATGGGCGCAATTGGCAGGATCAAACTTTTTTGCCGTATAGCACCTTGACGGTGGGTTCGCCCGTGCAGAACAATCTCAACGGCGGGGTGGATTTCAAGAATGTCAACCTCAAGCTGACCAACCGGGCTACCAAGGATTTGAATCTGGCTGCTTCGTATAAATATGATGAACGCGAAAACACCACTGCGGTCAACACCTACCGGTTTCCCGATGTGGACACCGCCGGGCCGGGCGTTAATTTTCGCAACAACACGCCGTTCAGCCGGCGGGTGCAGCAAGGCAATCTCGATGCCGACTATTCTTTCGCCAAAGGGCATTGGTTGAAGGCTGGCTATGAGATTCAAAACATCAACCGTTGGTGCAACGGCACTTGGATTTCCTGCGCCGACACGAACACCATGACGGAGAATATCGGCAAGCTCGATTATCGCGGAACTTTGTTCGACAAGCTCAACGCCAAGCTGGGATATGCCTATTCCAACCGCAGCGCGGATAACTACAACCAAGACACCGCTTACCTTGCTTCCTTTGCCCAACCCATGACTGCCCAACAAATTGGCTTGTTTAGCCGGTACGCGGCAACTGGCCTGCCTGCGTGGGGGCCGTTCTTGGGCTATCCAAACGCCAAAGCCGGCATTCCTTATCCATACCCAAGCGTCTTTGCCAACAACAACGCCGTCAGCAACTTGGTCGTGGGTGGCAACAATGCGCTGGACATCAACGGACTGGGCCGGTTTAACACGGCACCCCGCAATCAGCAAAAATTTCATTCACTGCTCGACTACCAAGTGACTGACAAATTAAACATGGGCGTGAACGGAGATTACCGCTATGACGATTACTACCAGTCCAGCTATGGCTTGCAATCGTCGCGCAACTGGTCTGTCAACTTCGACAGCAGCTATGCCTTCAACGAAGACGTCAGCGCCCATGTGTTCTACACCTACCAGGATATTATGTCCAAGACGGTGGGGGCATCCTATGGCAGCAACGCCATAAGCACCGGCACCCCTGCGGTGGCCTATAGCGCCAAAGCCGGCTCCGTCGTTGGCGGCTGTTACAACAATGCCTTGGCCATGCAAAGCAATGCCAAGATCGATCCCTGCCGCAATTGGCTGTCCGACATGAGCAATAATATCGACACCGTGGGCCTGGGCTTGAAGCACAAAGGCTTGTTCTCCGGCAAACTCGATTTGACCGGCGACTTTCTCTATAGCTTTGCGCGGACGCAAGTGGATGTGAGCGGCGGGCAATATGCGCAAGTCACCGGGGCTAGCGCCACCGCAGGCCCTTATTACTTCGTCCCCGCCGCCAACATGCCGGAAGTGAAGAGCCAGTTGTTTTCGTTCAAACTGGACGGTAAGTTCACTATCAACAAGTCGTCGGCGGCGCACTTGACTTACCTCTACCAGCACTTGATCAGCAATGATTATATCTACACCGGCATGAGTATCGCCGGGACGCCGACAGGTGTGATGCCCACCAATGCGCAGGCACCGGTTTATTCGGTGCATGCCATTGGACTGTCGTATATCTACAATTTCTAGGTGCTTGCAATGATTGACGTGAACCAGAAAACGACATTGGGCAAGCTGCCTATGCCTTACAAGGTTTTGTTCACCGGCTTCCTGCTGGTGATCGGCGTGGGGCTGATGATGGCGGGCGCGCAAATCATGCTCACCCATGGCATGGCGGACGGCAAGCCAGGCTTGTCCAAAGAGGATATTGTATACAGTTACTACGGCAACCGCTCCGGCTCCAAACTGGAGTCTGCCCTGACCGGTTCAATGAAATCCAAGGCACCGGATGAAGTCCGTTTTTTGTTGATCCAATGGGTGCGTGACGGCGCGCCGCAGGATCAATGGGGCAAGGTGGGGCCATTGTTGCAAAAGCATTGCGGCAGTTGCCATGACGAGGAATCTGGGATGGATCAAGTGGCCAAGCCCGAGGTGGCGCAGACACTGGCCGAAACCGACCATGGCGCGAGCATCTCCAGCCTGACGCGGGTTTCCCATATCCATTTGTTCGGCATCGGCTTCATTTTCCTATTCGTGGGTTGGATTTTCGGCATGGCCGAGTTCAATTACCGCTGGAAACTGATTCTGATTGCCACGCCTTTCGTTTTCCTGATCGCGGATATTTTGTCTTGGTGGCTGACCAAGTTCTGGCCCGCGTTTGCCTGGCTGACTATGATTGGCGGCTTTGGTTATAGTTTGGCATCCATGGCCATGGTGATGACTTCTTTGGCGCAAATGTGGTTGCCACGGTGGACGCAGAAAGAGCTTTAAACCCTAGTTAAAGTTGTCGCCGGAACATCCCGCGTGTTCCGGCCATGCGCCGCGTTGTTTCCCCCGACATCTTTACTTCCCCGCCGCAAAATCCGCTCGGCGGAGACTGTCAGCAGCTAGTTTCCCTTTGGTATTTGTAATCCGTGTTGCTGTTTTCCCGAAACTCCCGCCCTAGCGCCCTGCCCTAATTTAAAACATGTTTGTAATGGAGCCACATAGCCAATGTATGGAAACCAGAAATCAAAATATCACGCATGAGGTAAATCATGGCGGAATCAATTGTTGGCATGGCTTTTATGGGGTTGGTGTGCGCCGGGCTGGGTTATTTATTTGTGGTCACCAGGGGGACTCTCATTGCCCATGCCTTCGTCCCCAGGGTAGAGGATAGATTCCATATCTATTGGGTATATTTCAATATGAGGCTTATCCGCTTCTCCGACAAGAAGCCTTGGGTCGCGGCGGTCTTGTTGTTCCAATATGACCGGCTGGTTGATAGGGTCGTGGACGAGATCAAGCGGACGGCGTTACAGGGCAAGATGTTTCTAATGACCTCCTGCGCCTTTGGCGATGTCATGCCTCGCGTCGTCGGCGCAGCAATAAAGGGCGGTGCGGGGCGGATTGGCATCACCGATATTATCGAGAATGAATTGATTCACGCGGATAACAAGCTAAGTCGATACAGGGGAAATTATGAACTGGCCGAGGCGGACGCGCGGCGGATGCCGCAACAAGATGGCAGCGTGGATATCAATTTGATTTTCTTTTTGTTCCATGAGTTGCCTGATTCTGGCAAGGAGCGGGCTTTCCGGGAGGCTGCGCGTGTGGTCGCGCCCGGCGGAAAACTCATCATCGCGGAGTTCCACCGGCCTAGGAGTTGGCTGATGCGCCAGCTTGGCCGGATCTATTTCACTATTTCCGAGCCTTATGCCTTGAGCATGTGGGGCGAGTACGATCCTGTTGCTTTCATGGACAGGGCAGGTGGCTGGCGTTGCGAGCGTTCAACCTATTTTTTCGGCAATTTCCAAGTCGTGGTGGCGACCAAACGGCCATGAGGTTCTGGGGATATTTCGGCATTTGAGCGTTGCGGTTGCGCGGGGCCAGCCTTCCTGGTCGGCATGTTTGCGGGAGAGTGGGATCTATGCCCACTGCCATTAAGTTAAGCTGTGTTGAGTTGCCGCGTAGCGGCTTATCGAGGGTAGCCGGGGGATTCATCCCCCGGCGGAGGCGCAAAATTCTTCTTTGCGTCGCG
>CAZOTR010000084.1:0-5987 GCA_964582755.1 uncultured Methylococcaceae bacterium
AAAAAGGCAAGGCCATGACAATAGAAACAGAAAACTTAATGCTTGAAATCCTGAAAAGAATTCAGGCCGACATTGCTGGCATCAAATTCGACATGGTTGACTTGAAACATCGAGTCAGCATGATCGAACGTAATACAGCCGATATTGCGACATCTTACGCCGGCCAATCCTTGAGAATTGATCGGCTGGAAGAACGGTTGGACCGGATAGAGCGGCGGTTGGAATTGTCATTTCATTAAATCATACTGAAGCAGAACCATGGCCCCACCGACAGAACTTGATTTTTCCCGATTCCTGCTCATTGCCGCAGGACATAGCGCTTTTCAACTCCTCTGGGCCGGCGACCAACTCGGCCTGTATACGCTGCTGGCCGACGAGCCGGGGCTTGGCCTGGATGAAATCGCCCGGCGGCTAGAATTGGAAACCTATCCTTGCCGCATTCTGCTGGTGGGGCTGACGGCCTTGGGCATTCTGCGGAAAGAGGATGGCGGCTATCACAATGCGGAGCTAATTGGGCGGATGATGGTCAAGGGCAAACCCGGCTATTTTGGCCCTATTCTCGGCTGGCAAGCCCATATCGTTTATCCGGGGTTGGTGGATTTCCTGGAATCCTTGAAGCAGGGAACCAATGTCGGGCTTAGGCGCTTTCCGGGCAATGGCTCGACCCTTTACGAACGCTTGGTGAGCCATCCCGAAGTGGAGCAGATATTCCAGGATGCGATGAGCGCATTGTCCGTGCAGGCCAACAACCATATTATCGAGGCTTACGATTTCGGGCGCTTTTCGCATATTGTCGATGCGGGCGGCGGCGACGGCACCAACGCCATCGCCTTGGCGCGGCGTTACCCCAACCTGAAAGTGACCGTCTACGATTCTGCGTCGGTCTGCCAAATCGCGCAGGAGAAGATCAAGGCGGAAGGCTTGGAGGGCCGTGTGTTCACTTGGGTGGGTGATTTTCTCAACGATCCCTTCCCTCCCGGCGTCGATGCCATTTTCTTCTGCCACATATTCACCATCTGGTCCATGCGGCGCAACCAGGAATTGCTGCGCAAATGTTGGAATACGCTGCCGGCCGGCGGCGCAGTCATCATTTTCAATATGATGGGTGATGACGACGACACTGGCCCGCTGAGCACGGCCCTGGGTTCTCCTTATTTCCTGGCCATCGCCACTGGCGAGGGTATGTTACATGCTTGGAAAGATTATGAGCAGGCCATACTGGCGGCGGGGTTTTCCGGCGTCACCCGGGTTGGCGGCTTGCCGCTCAACCATGGCTTGTTGGTGGCGGACAAATAATCATACCCGACTCGCCAAACACTTAGCCGGGAACGCGGTAGGTGGGTTCAATTGATTGAAATGTAGGAGCGGGCCATGCCCGCGATCTTGAGCCTTCCGACTGCCCGAAGCTTTTCGCGGCCATGGGCCGCTCCTACGGAAAATATCTCCTTGCATACGGCAAGGTGACATCCATAAACGCCCCCCATCGATTCGGTCATGCACTCTTCAGAATCCTTTTGGAACGCCCTGCGCGGCTTCGCCTCGGAAAACGATCAAGTAGGCTTGTTGTTCGCCTTGGCGCTGGGAATTTTCGCCCTGCTGCGCCGCTGGCGGCCGCAAGACAGCAAGCAGGTGACCGCCACTTTTTTGTTTTTCACGCTAACCCTGGCCGGGTTTGTGTTTGGCGGCGTCTTGGCCGCGCTGAAACTTCATGCGCTGGCGCGCCCGATTCTTGAAGTCAGCATTCTGGCCGGCGGCGGGGCGTTCATCCGGCTGTTCGGGCTATTTCTATTCCGCCTGCTGCTGCCGCTGTGCCGCATTCAGCTACTGCGCATTTTTGAGGACTTGGCCGAACTGGTCGGATACTGCGCTTGGCTGATTATGCGCCTGCACGAAGCCGGCCTGGATATTTCCGGCATAGTCACCACTTCGGCGGTCATCACCGCGGTATTGGCTTTTTCCATGCAGGATACCTTAGGCAATATCCTGGGCGGCTTGGCGCTGCAACTGGACAAGTCCATACAAGTCGGCGATTGGATTACAGTGGACAATGTGACTGGCCGCGTCGCCGATATCCGCTGGCGCTACACAGCCATCGAGACCCGCAACTGGGAAACGGTGATTATCCCCAATAGTTTGCTGATGAAAGGCAAATTCTCGGTGCTAGGCCGCAGGCACAACAATCCGCTGCAATGGCGGCGCTGGGTGTATTTCGATATCGGCTATGAGCATCCGCCGGGCAAGGTGGTGGAAATTGCCGAGGACGCCGTCCGCAACGGGCATATCGCCAATGTCTCCAACCGGCCGCCGGCGAATTGTGTGCTGGTGGATTTCGCCCCCAACACATTCCGTTACGCGGTGCGCTACTGGCTGACCGATCTGGAGCCGGACGAGGGCACCGACGCGGAAGTGCGTGGCCGGATTTACGCGGCGCTGCAACGCGCCGGCATACAACTGCCGTATCCGCTGTACCGCGTCCATATGACCCACGAAGACGAAAAGCATGAGCAAAACAAGCGCATGAAGCGCTTTCAAGAGCGCTTGGACGCTTTGCGGCGCGTGGAGTTTTTCAATCCGCTACAGGAAGAGGAAGCGGCCAAAATCGCCGAGCGGCTGGCATACACGCCATTTGCCAAAGGCGACATCATGATCCGCCAAGGCGAGACGGCGCATTGGCTTTATATCTTGGTCAGCGGCGAGGCCGACGTGTTTGTGGAATTGCCCAACAACGGCGGGCGGCACAAGATCAACACCCTGCACGGCGGCAGTTTCTTGGGGGAAATGGGGCTGATGACCGGCGCGCCGCGCAGCGCCACGGTAATCGCCCGCACGGAAATACTGGCCTACCGCCTGGACAAGGCGTCATTCCAGCATGTGTTGGAGCAGCGCCCGGAACTTGCCGATGAAATCAGCGAATTGCTGGCCCGCCGCCAGTTTGCGCTGGAGGCTTTGCAACAGGAACTGAGTGTCGAATCCGCCGCCCAGCAAATGGCCAAGCAACAAAACAAGCTGCGCGAGCGGATTCGCAGCTTTTTTGGTTTGGAATGACCCGCCAGGCGTTTATCCCTCAGCCCACTGGCGGCTGGTTCTCGTCCGCCTCGCCGCCTTCCTCGGCCACCGTCAACCAACGGGCGGCAAGGAACACCAAGCCCATCGCCGCATAACCCAACACCCAGCCCCAAGCCGGGGACAGCGCCAAAACCGTGTCGCTGGCGGCGAAGCGGTAGCTGTGCATTAGCCCTAAGGCCGACAACAAGGCCGCGACGCCACACCACGCCCCGGCTTGCACAAAACGGCGCTCGATCACCGCCACCGTCGCCGCCGCCAGGAGGGTGGCGGTGAACACCGCGCCTTGCTCCAAGGCGAACGCGCCGTCCATCCACACATCGGCTTTGGCGAACTCGGCCAGCAGGCTTGGCGACAAGGGCGGGCCATCGGCGTCGCCTATCCCCGCCGCCCGCAAGCCATTTTTCGCCATGAACGCGCCCCAGGCGGCGATGCCCGGCAGCAGGCCGATGACCACCGCCGGCGCGTGCCGGGCCGGCGTGGCCTGGAAGGCTTGGGCGGCGATGACGATGCCTATCCACAAAACTATCGCCAGCCCGGCGTCCACAGGCACCGCCCAGGCGATATAGCCCAAGGTTCCCGACAGGCAGATGAAGCTCATGAACACGCCGTTCAGCACCGAATACCCGGCCTTGGCGCCCAAAGCCTTCCAGCCCGGATGGCCGATATAAATCGTGGTGGGGAAGCAGGAGCCGAAGGCGCAGGCGGCCAAGGAGCCCGCGCCGTTCACCAGCAGCGCGGAGCGGGTGGAGTAGCGGTCGCCCGCCGCCTCCGCCGACTCGATGTTTTGCAGCGAACCGACCAGATTGAACAAGCCCATGGGCAGGATCACCGACAGGTAGGTGAGCAAATAATCCGCCCGCAAGGAGTCGAACAACTCGCCCAGCACCAGCACCGGCCCATGCCAACCAGTGGCGGCGGGACTCGCCCCCACCGGGGCGATGCCGGTCAGCCAAGACAAGGCCGTGCCGACACTGACCGCGACCAGCCCGCCGGGAATGCCGCCTTTGAACCGCACCCGCCCGAAATAGGTCAGAAGGATCACCGCCAAGGTGGCGAGGCCGACGACAGGATGGGCGTAGGCGCGGAACAGATAGCCCAGACTGATGAAGCCCAAGGCGATGCCGGCCAAGGTGGACAGCAGCGCGGCGCGTGGCGTCGAAAGGCGCAGCCGCTCGGCGACGAAAGCGCCGCCCATTTCGATGACCGCGCCGCTGAAGCAGGCCAGCAAGCCCGCCTGCCATGCGGCTTTCGCCGGGTCGGCCAGGCCTTGCGCCTGCGCCGCCAGCTTGGCCGGCAGCATCACCAAGAATACGAAGGCGAACAGCGACACGGTGTTGATGCCATAAGGCAGGGCGCACACGTCGGCCCGCCCTTCCCTATCGGCCAGCCGCTTCGCCTGGAAGGCGTAGTACAGATTGCCGACCAGCAGGGACACCGCCGCGCCGGGCAGGATGCGCCCGTACACCAGCTCGCCGGAAAAACCCAACACGCCCTGGCACAGGCCGACGATAATCAGCAACTGCACCAGATTGTCCAAGGCCAGGCCGAAAAACCCGTCGATGTCGCCGGCCACCAGCCACGGCATCGCGCCGCTTGTATGTTTGAACATGGAATTCTCCCGTGAAGACCGGGGCATTTTATCCTATGGGAAAAGACCAAAGCCGGGTTCTGCGGCGGGTAGACGTTACAATACCGCCATGAGCAAGCCCGTCAACGACCCGCATGACCGTTTTTTCCGCGAGACCTTCTCCCGCCGCGAGGTGGCCGAGGGCTTCTTGCGCGGCTACCTGCCGCCGGAAGTCGCCGAGGGCATCGCTTGGGACAGCCTGGAAATTGCCAAGGACAGCTTCGTCGAAAAAGCCTTGCGCAGCCATTTCTCCGACCTGCTGTACAGCGTCTGCCACGGCGGCAGGGCGATTAAAATCTATTTGCTGCTGGAGCATAAAAGCCATCCCGACGCCTGGGTTCCGCTGCAATTGCTGCGCTACCAAGTGCGCATCTGGGAATTGCACCGCAAGCAACAGCCCAAGGAGCCTTTGCCGCCGATCCTGCCCTTGGTGCTATACCACGGGCGGCAACGCTGGCAAGCGCCGGATAGCTTCCGCGCACTGTTTGGCGGGATCGACAGGGCGCTGAGGGCTTATGTGCCGGATTTCCGCCATGAATTGTGCGACCTCAGCCTGCCCGAGCCTGCACAGATTCGCAGCGCGGTGTTGAGCCGCCTGACCCTGTTGGCGCTCAAACACATTTTCGACCCGGACCCAAAACAGGCTTTGGCGGAAATATTGCCGCTGGCGCGGGACGTCCTGGACAAGGACACCGCGCTGGAGATGCTGGAAGTGCTGCTGAGATACTATGTCCAAACCACCCAGACGCTGGATGAAAACGACATCCGCGATTTGCTGACCACCGCCGACGAGGAGGACACCATGCCAACATTCATCGACCGTTACATCGAACAAGGCCGGCAACAGGGATTGTTTGCCGGTCGGCAGGAAGGGGAACAGAAAGGCCGACAGGAAGGGGAGCAGAAAGGCAGGCAGGAAGCCCAACGGGAAGTGCTGATCCGCCAATTGACCCGCAAATTCGGCACACTCACCTCGGCCCAACGCCGCCGCATCCAACAGGCGGACAACGAAACCTTGCTGCGCTGGTCGGAACAGGTGCTGTTCGCGGCCACTGCCGAAGAAGCCTTGCTCTGACCCCGCCTACGAAAATCCCATGCAAACCCTCACCCTCCCCGTCACCCCGTTCCAGCAAAACTGCACCTTGTTGTGGTGCGAAGAAACTTTGGAAGCCGCCGTGGTCGATCCCGGCGGCGACTTGGACTTGATCCTAGAAGCGGTGGAGCGGGAGGAGGTCAAGTTGGTCAAGATCCTGCTCACCCACGGCCATGCGGACCATATCGGCGCGACGGCCCC
>CAZOTR010000084.1:6087-13847 GCA_964582755.1 uncultured Methylococcaceae bacterium
TGGTCAAGATCCTGCTCACCCACGGCCATGCGGACCATATCGGCGCGACGGCCCCCTTGGCCGCCCGCTTTGGCATCCCCATCGAAGGGCCCCACATCGAGGAACTAGGCCTGATTAGGCAATTGCCGCAACAATGCGTGATGTTCGGCTTTCCCCCGGTTGAGTCCTTCACCCCCGACCGCTGGCTGGCACAAGGCGACACCGTCCGCTTCGGCAAGCAAGAATTGGAAGTCTTGTATTGCCCCGGACACACGGCGGGGCATGTGGTGTTTTTCCATCGCAAGGACCGCCTGGCCTTGGTCGGCGACGTGCTGTTTCGAGGCTCCATCGGGCGCACCGACTTGCCGCGTGGCAATTACCAGCAGCTTATCGACTCCATCCGGGGGCGGTTGTGGCCCTTGGGCGACGACGTGGTGTTCATCCCTGGCCACGGGCCGCGTTCCACCTTCGGCGCGGAACGCCGTAGCAACCCCTTCGTGGGCGACAGGATGTTCCGATGAGCCTTGCCGTCAATCTGGCGCTCGCCTTCAAGCTCGTCCGCCGCGACTGGCACAGCGGCGAACTCGGCATTCTGGCGGCGGCGCTGATCGTCGCCGTGGCCGGTTCGACGGCGGTGAGCCTGTTCGGCCACCGGCTGACGCGCACCATGGAAACCCAGGCGGCGGAGTTCCTCGCCGCCGACCTGGTCGTCAGTTCGCATGAGCGCTTCGTGGAAGACTGGTTCCGCAAGGCGGCGGAGCTGGGCTTGGCCCAAACCCGCACGGTGGAATTCCCCAGCGTCTTGGTGGAAAACGGCGAATTGCTGCTGGCCGGGGCGAAGGCGGTGGACCGGGCCTATCCGCTGCGCGGGTCGGTGAAGACCACGGCCACCGATTTGGCGGGGGAAACGGTGGCCCAAGTCATTCCCGAACCCGGCACGGCCTGGGTGGACCAGCGGGTGTTGAACTCGCTGAAACTGGCCTTGGGCGATTCCGTCACCCTAGGCGAGAAGCCTTTGAAACTGGCCCGCGTCATCACCCACGAACCGGACCGGCGCGGTGATTTGTACAGCCTGTCGCCGCGGTTGATGTTCAATTTGGCGGACCTGGATGCCACCGCCGTCATCCGCCCCGGCAGCAATATTCATTATTACGCGCTGTTCGCCGGCGGCGAGCAACAAGTCCTGGCCTTCAAGCACTGGCTCAAGCCCCAGCTACATGTCGGCCAGCGGCTGGTGGACATCCACGAGGACCGCCCGGAACTCGGCAACGCGCTGTCGCGGGCGGAGCGTTATCTGGGCTTGAGCAGCACGGTGATCGTGCTAATCGCCGGCGTCGCCATCGCCATGAGCGCGAGGCGCTACAGCGAGCGGCATTACGACCTCACCGCCTTGTTGAAATGCCTGGGGGCGCGGGAGCGCGACGTGTTGACCATCCATCTGGCGCAATATCTGTTGATCGGCGCCGCCGCCAGCCTGCTCGGCTGCGGGCTGGGCTATCTGGCGCAGGAAGGCGTGGCCTGGTGGCTGAAGGGAATCTTGCCCCATGCGCTGTCCGCCCCGGCTTGGTACGCGCCGCTGTTCGGCGTGGCGGCGGGCCTGTTCGTGCTTCTCGGCTTCGCCCTGCCGCCGGTGCTTAGGCTGAAACGGCTGCCGCCGCTGCGGGTGTTGCGCCGCGACCTTAGCCCCCTGCCCTCCAGCGCCTGGACGGTTTACGGACTGGCGGCGGCGACTTTGGGGGTGCTGGTCTGGCGTTACACCGGCGACGGGCGCATGACCTTGATCGTGCTGGGCATCGCCTCGGCCACGCTGGCCGTCTGCGGCTTGTGCGTCTTAGGGCTGTTGCGCGGATCGCGCCGCCTGCTGCCGCTGTTAAGCCTGCCCTGGCGCTTCGGCCTGCAAAACCTGACCCGCAACCCGCGTTTGGGAATGGCGCAGATCCTGGCCTTCGGCCTGACCCTGACCGCGATGCTGGTCAGCCTGCTGGTGCGCACGGAATTGGTCCAGGAATGGCGGCGGCAATTGCCGGCCGACGCGCCGAATTATTTCGCGCTGAACCTGTTCGAGGCGGACCTGCCCGGTTTCCAGGCTTTTCTCGACACCCACGGCATCGCCGCCAGCGATTTTTACCCCATCGTGCGCGGCCGGCTCACGGCGGTCAACGGCGTGGACGCGCACAGCCGCGCCGTCAAAGACTCCCAGGGCGAGGGCGCGCTCAACCGGGAACTGAGCCTGACTTGGAGCGCGAAGCCGCCGGCGGACAACCGCCTGACGGCGGGGAAATGGTGGGGGGCGGACACCCGACCGGAGTCCGTCTCGGTGGAAGCGAAGCTGGCGGAAAGCCTGCAAATCCACTTGGGCGACACGCTGACGTTCTCCATAGCCGGGCAGGAACGCCAAGCGGTGGTGGACAGCCTGCGCTCGGTGCGCTGGGACACCATGAGGCCGAATTTCTACATAGTTTTCCCGCCGGGCGGGCTGGCGGGCTTTCCCGCCACCTGGCTGACCAGCTTTTATCTGCCCGCCGAGAAAAAAGCCGATTTGGTGGCCTTGGCGAAAAACTTTCCGGCGATGACCGTGCTGGAGGTCGAGCAATTGCTCAAGCAATTCCAGAGCATCTTGAAGGAAATCACCCTGGCGATTGAATTTGTCTTGCTGTTCGCCTTGGCGGCGGGCTTCGCCGTCTTGTTCGCGGCGGTGCGGGCGACGCTGGACGAGCGCCTGCGCGAAGACGCGCTGCTGCGGGCCATGGGCGCAAGCCGCAGCCTGTTGCGCAAGAGTTTGGGGTTGGAGTTTGCCGCGTTGGGCCTGCTCGCGGGCCTGTTGGCCGCCGCCGCCAGCGAGGCCATTGCCTGGGCCTTGTTCAGCCGCGCCTTCGACCTCGCCCCCCGGCTGCATTGGGAAATTTGGCTGTTGGCGCCTGCGGTGGGCGCGTTGGCGGTGGGAATTTCGGGCTATTTGCACACCCGGGGCGTGGTGCGGGCAAGCCCTATGAAAATCTTGCGGGAGTTGTGAAAGCGACGGGCCGGCCGGGCCGGCCCGTCGCCGCCTTGGATCTTTAAATCTTATTGCGCTGCGATATTGACCTTGGCCATCCAGCCGGTTTTGCCCGCGCATTCGCCGTCGTTGAGGGTGAGCTTCACGAAAGGGATATAGTTGACGGTGGTTTCCTCATTGACGACCGCCGTGCTGCCCGAAACCACATGGCGGCAGACGATCATGTCGTCCTTGTCATTGTCGCTGTCGGCCAAGCCCACCGCGCCCGGTGCAGCCAACAAGATGGTGTTGCCGATGTTGGGGTTCTGGATGGTCACTTTCTGGCCGATGCTAATCGTCGCCACCTGGGCCGGCTTCACGCCTTGGTCGCCGCCTTTCAGCAGCAGGAACAACACCAGAAAGACCGCCACGCCGGCCGCCGCCAACGCCTTGGGATTGGTTTTCAAGGTTTCGACGAGACCCGCCACGGCGGCATTCGGTTTATTTTCGCTGGACATTTTTATTCTACCTCTTTTTATGATTTGTCTATCCCCTGGGGTTTTCACCTACGTGCAGGAGTACGCGAACGTTACCACGTTGACGATTCGATGCAAACCGGAAAGTGTCCGCCGCCCAGGCGCTGATTGGCCACTCCGCAAAACGGGCGGCGCCGCCACGCGCACAGGCGCGGCCCGCCGGCCAACGGCTTGCGGGTTAGTTTGCCTGGGGCGGCAATAGTTCCCGCGACAGGCTTGAACCGGCCATCTTTTTCTCCCCTACGCCGCCGCCGAAGATCCAAGACCGCAATCACTCTCTGTCGACTGATTGGGTTAGAATGCACCCATCTTAAACGGCGCTCTTAAACCCTCATCGGCAAACCGGCTTGATCCAATTGATTCTGTTAGGCGTCCTCCTGCTGGCCGCCTTTTTCAGCCTCCACAGACTGTTGCGGGCCGCGCCCCCGGCAGTCGCCGAACGCCTGCGCAGACCCCTGATCTGGATGGGAGTGCTGGCGCTGGCCGTGCTGTCCACCCGGCTGGGCTGGATCATCCCGCTGCTCGGCGCGCTGGCGGCGGCGCTGACCGCGCTGCCACCGTTGCGGCGGCGGCTCCTAGGCGGCGCGCACGCGGATGGACGGAGGGATGCCCCGCGCCCGCCGCCGGGCAGCAGGCGCATGAGCCGTCAGGAGGCTTATGAAATTTTGGGGCTGGCCCCCGGCGCCACCCGCGAGGAAATCGTCGCCGCCCACCGCAGGCTCATGCAAAAAGTGCATCCTGACCGGGGCGGTTCGGACTATCTGGCGGGGCAAATCAACCAAGCCCGCGAAACCCTACTCGCCCGTTGAGTTTTTGCAATCATTTTGGGGCCACCAGGAAACCGACATGTCTGGACCATCCACAGAAAAAGCCGAAATTTTCGCCGCCGCCGACACCGACTTTGACGACGAAACCTCCCCCTTCATCGCCGAATTGAAGGCGGAAGAGGATCTGGTTGGGGAGGCTTTTGACATCGAGGAAGGAGCCGAACCCGAACCCGAGCGGGAAAGCGCCGAAGAAACCAGCGACCAGCCCTTGGACGCCGTCAGGCTGTACTTGAAGGCGACGCGCCAATCGAAGCTGCTCACCGCGGAAGAGGAAAAACATTACGGACGCCTCACCCAGCAAGGCAACGAGGCCGCCCGCAAGAAGATGATCGAGAGCAATCTGCGGCTGGTGGTGAAAATCTCCCAGCGCTATCTCAACCGGGGCTTGCCGCAACTGGATTTGATCGAGGAGGGCAATCTCGGGCTGATCCGCGCCGTGGAGAAGTTCCAGCCCGAGCTGGGCTTTAGGTTCTCGACCTATGCCACCTGGTGGATCCGCCAGACCATCGAGCGCGCGATCATGAACCAGACCCGCACCATCCGCCTGCCCGTGCATGTACTCAAGGAAATGAACGTGTACCTCAAGGCGTTCCGGCACTTGGCCAGCACCCTGGACCATGAACCCACCGCGCAAGAAGTGGCGAAGCTTCTGGACAAACCGGTCAGCACGGTGGAGAAGATGCTGAAGCTGGGCGAGCGGGCCGTGTCCGTGGACGTGCCGGTCAAGACCGACTCCGACAAGACCTTGCTCGATTCCATCGCCGACGAGGACCACCTGGGCCTCCCGGAAGCCATGCAGCAAGAATGCATGACCCGGCATCTGTTCGAGTGGATCGACCGCTTGAGCGAAAAACAGCGGGAAGTGATTTGCCGCCGCTACGGGCTGCGCGGCTACGAACCGTCGTCCCTGGAGGAGGTTTCCAAGGAAATGGGCCTGACCCGCGAACGGGTGCGGCAGATCCAGATCGAATCCATGGCGTTGCTGCGGAAGATGAGCGAAACCGAAGGCTTTTCCGTCGATGCCATCTTTC
This sequence comes from uncultured Methylococcaceae bacterium, assembly GCA_964582755.1. Classification (GTDB taxonomy): domain Bacteria; phylum Pseudomonadota; class Gammaproteobacteria; order Methylococcales; family Methylococcaceae; genus Methylumidiphilus. The sequence goes on from CAZOTR010000084.1 coordinate 11,435, forward strand.
TTTAAAAAATATCCACTTGCCAACCCTTGAGGAGACCTGCCACGCCATGTCCAGCGAGAAAATCTATCCCGTCAAAGCGGAAACCGCCCAAGCCGCCCACATCGACGAGGCGGGCTACCGGGAACTGTACGAACTTTCCGTCAACGATCCCGACCGCTTCTGGGCCGGACAGGCCAACCGGTTTGTGGACTGGACCCAGCCTTGGGAAGCGGTCAGCAAGCATGATTTTGCCAGCGGCAACATCCAATGGTTCGCCGGGGCGCGGTTGAATGTCAGCCACAATTGCCTGGACCGCCATCTGGAGACACGCGGCGGACAGACCGCCATCATCTGGGAAGGCGACGAACCCGGTGCCGAAAAGAAAATCAGTTACCGCGAACTGTACCGCCAGGTTTGCCGCTGCGCCAACGCCTTGAAGGCCCAAGGCGTCCAAAAAGGCGACCGCGTCTGCATCTACCTGCCGATGATCCCCGAAGCCGCCGTCGCCATGCTGGCCTGCGCCCGCATCGGGGCGATCCATTCCATCGTCTTCGGCGGCTTCTCGGCGGAGGCGCTGAAAGACCGCATCCTGGACTCGGACTGCCGCACCGTCATCACCGCCGACGAGGGCCGGCGCGGCGGCAAGACCATCCCCCTCAAGGCCAACGTGGACGAAGCCCTGGCCCACTGCCCCGGCGTGCAAACCGTATTCGTGGTGAAGAACACCGCCGCCGACATCGCCTGGGCTGCGGGCCGCGATGTCTGGTGGCACGAGGCGGTTGACGCCGCCTCGGAGGAATGCCCCGCCGAGCCCATGGGCGCGGAAGATCCGCTGTTCATCCTCTACACCTCCGGGTCCACCGGCAAGCCCAAGGCGTTGCTGCACAGCAGCGGGGGCTATCTGCTGTACGCGGCGATGACCCACCATTACGTCTTCGACTACCACGAGGGCGAGGTGTATTGGTGCACCGCCGACGTGGGCTGGGTCACCGGCCATTCCTACGTCGTCTACGGGCCGCTGTGCAACGGCGCGACGACCTTGATGTTCGAGGGCATCCCGACCTACCCCCAGCCCGACCGCTTCTGGCAAGTCATCGACAAACACCAGGTCAACATCTTTTACACCGCCCCCACCGCCATCCGCATGTTGATGGGCCTGGGCGAGGGGCCGGTGAAAAACACCCGCCGAGAGAGCCTGCGCATCCTCGGCTCGGTGGGCGAGCCGATCAACCCGGAGGCCTGGGAATGGTATTACCAAGTCGTCGGCGATTCCCGTTGCCCGGTGGTCGACACTTGGTGGCAGACCGAAACCGGCGGCATCATGATTACCCCGCTGCCCGGCGCGACGGCGCTCAAGCCCGGCTCGGCCACCCTGCCCTTCTTCGGCGTGGTGCCGGCCATCCTCGACGGATCGGGCAACGAGCTGGCAGGCGAGGCGGAAGGCGTCCTCGCCCTCACCCGCTCCTGGCCGGGGCAGGCGCGGACGGTGTACGGCGACCACCGGCGCTTTGTGGAAACCTATTTCTCCGCCTACCCCGGAAAATATTTCACCGGCGACGGCGCGAAACGCGACGGCGACGGGTATTATTGGATCACCGGCCGCGTCGATGACGTGCTCAACGTCGCCGGCCACCGCATGGGCACAGCGGAAATCGAAAGCGCCCTGGTGTTGCACGAAGCCGTCGCCGAGGCGGCCGTGGTGGGCTACCCCCACGACAAGAAAGGCCAGGGCATTTACGCCTATGTCACCCTGGTGGCCGGGACGGAGCCTAGCGAAGAATTGCGGAAGGCGCTGGTCCAACTGGTGCGCCATGAAATCGGCCCGATTGCCACGCCGGACATCATCCAATGGACCCCTTCCCTACCGAAGACCCGTTCAGGCAAAATCATGCGCCGCATCCTGCGCAAGGTGGCCGCCAACGACCTGTCCAATCTCGGCGACATCTCCACCCTCGCCGACCCTACGGTGGTCGAAGACATCATCGAACACCGGGCGAATAAAAACTAAACCAACGACTGGAGGAAACCCATGAAACTCATCACCGCGATCATCAAACCCTTCAAGCTGGACGACGTGCGCGAAGCCCTGTCGGACATCGGCATCAGCGGCGTCACCGTCACCGAGGTCAAGGGATTTGGCCGACAAAAAGGCCACACCGAACTCTACCGGGGCGCGGAATATGTCGTGGACTTTTTGCCGAAAGTGAAAATCGAGATCGCCGTGACTGACGACCTGGAAGAGCGGGCGGTGGAAGCCATCATCAAAGCCGCCAACACCGGCAAGATTGGCGACGGCAAGATCTTCATCACCACCTTGGACGAAGTGATCCGCATCCGCACCAGGGAAACCGGGGAGCAGGCGATTTAAGCTTGTCGGGGGCGCCATGTCCGTCACGAAAGAAGAGGTCTACGAACTGTTCCGGGATGTCGCCCG
>CAZOTR010000084.1:13947-17597 GCA_964582755.1 uncultured Methylococcaceae bacterium
ACGGCCATCGGACGCCTGGGCAACCGCCTGGGCGAATTCGTCGAAGAAATGGTGCGCCCCGCCGCCGTGCGCCTGTTCCAGGCGCGTGGCATAGTTGTGCATCAAGTTTTTCCGCGTGCCTACGCCGAGCGCGACGGCGCGACGCGATGGAAATCGACTTGCTGGTGGTGGTCAACGGCACGGACGCCATTTTGATCGAAGCCAAAAGCGAATTGAGGGCGGACGATGTGCGCGAACACCTGTCCCGCCTCGCCCGCTTCAAAAAGCTGTTTCCGCAATACGCCGCCTTCCGCGTCATGGGCGCGGTCGCGGCGATGGCGGTCCCCGACGAAGCCGCCGACTTCGCCTACCGGCAGGGTTTGTTTGTGCTGGGGCAAAGCGGGGATACCGTGACTATCCGCAATGATGAGGGGTTTGTGCCGGGGGTGTGGTGATTATTTATTCAAGCCTTGGCACACATCGCGTACCATTTTTAAATATTCGGCATTCGTTAAGGTGCGCGGTGCGCACCCTACAAGGCTACAGGACTAAAGAGTAGGCGCATCCAACGGGGATTTGGCGAACGGGAGGCACGGAACCATGGGCAAAAATAGACTTGAAGCTTTCAGCGACGGTGTGCTGGCCATCATCATTACCATCATGGTATTGGAGATGAAAGTGCCGCATGGCGAAACTCTCGATGTTCTGCTGCCGCTCGTGCCGGTTTTTCTGGGCTATGTCCTCAGCTTTGTTTATGTGGGCATTTATTGGAACAACCATCACCACATGCTGCACACCCTTCGCCAAGTGTCCGGGGCGGTTTTGTGGGCCAATCTGCACTTGCTGTTTTGGCTGTCGCTATTCCCTTTCGCCACTGGCTGGATGGGCGAGAACCACTTCGCGCCGCTGCCGACCGCGCTGTATGGCGTGGTCCTGCTGATGGCCGCGGTTGCATATTTGATCCTGCAACGGTTCATCATCGCCGCCGAAGGCGAACGGTCAGCACTCAGGGAGGCGGTCGGAGGCGATTGGAAAGGCAAGGCATCATTGATTGTCTACGTCGCGGCGCTCGGCGCATCCTTGTTCTGGCCGTGGCTCTCGCAGGCACTGTATGTCTTGGTCGCGCTCCTGTGGTTAATTCCCGACCGCCGCATCGAGCGGGTTTTACAGCACCAGGAACCGTAATCAAGACCGTAGGGCGCAATGCGCAGCAATTGCGCCACATGAATAATGCCTCCCATAACCGCGCAATACGCTACGCTATTGCACCCTACGTGAGCTTCGTTAAGTGCGCGGTGCGCACCCTACAAGACTGGGGGCAAAGCGGGGATACTGTGGCTATCCGCAATGATGAGGCTTTTTGCCAGCAATTCTCATTTTGGCCTGAAAATGTTCAGGACACTCCGTCATTCCGGCAGGGATGCCGGAATCCAAGCCAAGGACAATGACTAGCCGTTATGGGAATGCTTGATTTAGGGTTGGCGCAAGCCCACAGATTGCCATCCCTGGGCGCTGGATTCCGGCATCCCTGCCGAAATGACGGAGCTTTGAGCCAAACTGAGAATTATGCTTTTGTGCCGGGTGTGGTAATTTATCCAAAAGTCTTGTAGAGTAGGCTTTGCGTGCCATTGTTCAATATTCGGCCTTCATGAAGGCGCGCGGTGCGCGCCCTACAGGGTTCACGTCTTTATGAGGTTAATATGACAGAAGCAGAACAATTAGAAGCGAATGATATCGATAAAGTAACCACAACTTGGGATACGATCAACATTGACTAAGTTCGAGATGTGAGCTGGATGGCTGTTCCCGGTGTTTCGGAATACATAGCTTCGCTATTTGGACCCGACCAAACTAGCGTGGTAGCTTGCCATAAATTACTAGCAGAACACTATCCTCCCAGCGAACACAGGAGTTTAAAGGGTTTAGCCTTGGTTTGTGGGGACATGAATTCGGAAAAACATTATTTTCACCACCCCGATAGCCCTATTAGTTTTGCCGAAGTTATCGGATATGACATAAGTAGTGTCTCGCTTTCGCTAGTCCACGTTGATTTCCCTTTCAAAGGCGTTTGCGAAGATGTTAACCAAATTGAACTAGACCCCGAATCCTTCGATTTGATAGTAGGAAGCCATGGGTTGCATCATGTTAAAAACATTAAAAACCTTTTTCAACAAGCCCACAAGGCGCTTCGCCCGAAAGGTCTAATCACTTTTACTGAATGGGTTGGACCAGAATACCTTCAAATCCCACTTCGTAACCACTATGTGACGACTGCTTTGCTGTTGGCTCTATTCCCAACCAAAAAACGTACCACGCACATGGGGAAAGTAAAAGGATTTTGGTTGCAATACCCTCCCAGCGAATTTGACCCAAGCGAAGCCTGTAACTCAACAGAAATAATTCCTGAGTATGAAAAGTACTTCAATCCAGTCTTAAAAGTCCTGTACGGTGGTATTTTGTATCCTGCCCTAGAAGGTTTAGAAGAGAATTTTTCTGGGCCTTTAAGCGACGCTGAAAAGAAGAAAATTAATCTTCTTACTGCGTTGGACAAAGCACTGACAAAATGGGGCATCATTCAGCCTTTATTTTTAACCACCATTGGTGAAAAGCGGTAACGCGGCAAGGTGCGGTCACTAGGGTGCGGTTCGCAAGCTCACCGCCTCTTTACACGGCCCCCGCCGGCTCTTCATGCTCCCGGCAAATCTTCTCGCCGTCCTCAAGCTGCAAAGCTTCCCCGGTCAGGCCGCAGCGATGATGCGTGCCGCCCGCTTCCAGCAGGTGGTGGCGGCAGTCTTTGCAAGCGCCGAAGGTCCGGCGCTGGTTGGCCCGCTGCAAGGCCCGCAAAACCCGCCCCAGCGCGTCCAGGATGACAGCCTGGTCGGCTTCCGTGGACAGTTCCATCGCCATTTGCAGGGTCTTTGGCGGGATGTCCTCGGCCAGCAGCGCATCGCCCTGTTCGGTCACTTTCAAATGCACCACCCGCTTGTCCTTGGCGTCTGGGCGCTTTTCGATGAAGCCGGCGTTTTCCAGCACCCCCAAGGTCTGCGACACCGTGCCTTTGGTCAGGCCGAGGTAGTCGGCGACCGAGGCCGGAGTGTCGCTGTAGCGGTTGCAACTGGCCAAATAATGCAAAGCCTCCATCTGCACCGGCTGCAAGCCCCTGCCCACCCCGGCCTTGCGGGTGTCGGTCCGCAACAGGTTGGCGATGCGCTCTAGGTGGTCGTAAATTTTTTCCGTTTTCATCGTTACATCTTGCTGGTCTGAAATTTCCCCTTAAATAGGCAAATTTTAAAGATTTACCGCCGTACGAAACACGGCTATCCTTTCCGGCAGCAGCCCCATTCACAGGGGAGGCTCAATCCACTGGCCTCTATCCGTCGGTGGGTTTCACCTGGCGGATGAGGCAGGGTGTGGATTGAAACATGAAAGCCATGGTATCGGATCAAAACAACATTGACAAGAAGGCCGATACGCTGTATTTTAGCACATAGTTTTGATGCGATACCTTTTGCTCTCAAGACTATCCTCCCCCTTTGCGAAGGAGCGAGCCCGCCGCCGACCCCTCCCCCGAGCCGACGATGACTTCTCGCTCCTTCCTTTTTCTTTGCCTGCGCAAAGCTCCCTCTCTGCCGGCCATCTGCCTATTTACAAGCGGAAGGCTGCTATTAAAT
>CAZOTR010000085.1:0-17335 GCA_964582755.1 uncultured Methylococcaceae bacterium
TCGCCAACTACCTCGACTTGCTAAATTCAAGGACGCTGTTAAAAGATCGCTTACGTTGAATCCAGACCATGCCGCCAGATGGCCCGCCGGAACCCGGCACTACGCGCCCGAGATCCCGCGCCAAGTCGCCAGACTGACCCAGCGACAGACCATTCAAGTTGCCTGGCAGGGAGGTCGTTGAACTGGCCGACGAGGGTTGTGGAACAATGCCGGTGGATCGCTTTGCCAGATCGTCCACGCGCTTGGCCAATTCCTGGTTTTCGCCATTGCGCTGCCGTTTGAGTTCCTCCGCCACCTCGGCCTTCAGCTTGTTGGCGAACTCCGGCCCTTGCTGGAGCAGCTTCTGGTTTTCCTGGCGCAGGCCCTCGGTCTCAGCCTGGATTTGTTGCAGCTTGGCCGTCAGCGAGCGCACCGTGTCCGCCGCCGAGTCCGCGTCGGGCGCGGGCGCGCGGCGGGGCGGCGGAGGCGTCTGTGCCTCCTCCTTGCCGTGGCGGCCCAACACGAACACCAGCAGCGCGAGCGCCGCCAATGCCAAGATCGGTAGCAGTTTGTTGCCTTTACCCCCCATCCAAGGCCTCCTCGTAGGGCTTCGCCGAAATCAGGTAGGCGGCGGTGGTGTCGCGCAGGTCGCCTTGCGGAAAAAGCTTCCCATGCTGGAAGGCGCAAGTTATCCAGTGGCCGCGCAAGCGGCGTGGATCAAGCACCAGTTCGCCATCGGTGAGATTGCGCAATTTGACGGCGGTCACGTACAGCGAACCGGAGCGCCAAGCACCGACCGGCGTGGCCTCGGCCACGCCGCCCCGCAATAGTCGGTCAGTGGCGGTCTTGGAAACACCTGCCTGATGCACTCCCTCCGGCACCCGGTGCAGGCGCTTCGGCGCATACAGATGTTGCGAGGCCATCCGGGTCAGGGTCACATAGTCCTGTTCCTTTGGCTGCTGTGGGGGTGCAGGCTGAATAGACGGCGCGGCTTGGGCCGATGGAACACCCGGCTTTGCAGGCAACGCCGCTTCCGGCTTGGCTTCGGGAACGCTGATTTCGACCGGCGCGGAAACGGTCGCCGACTTGGAAGCCGACAGATCCAGCAGATAGATGTTGCCGGAGCCAGTGGCCTGCACCTCGATGCGTTTGGCCGGGAATTCCTGGGTGGCTACCCAGTAGATGGTTCCATCGACGATTTGGGTGCGCAGCACATCGCCGCCCAGTTCGGGCGGCAGGCCGACACGGATCGGTACAGGGAAGCCGACCAGGCGCTCGCGTCCGACCGGCAACGTGACCGACAAAGGAATTTTGGCCCACACCAGCCGTTCTGGCGGCTCGCCCGCAGGCAGCACTCGTTTATTTGGGGCCATCGGATCGGGCAGCGGCGGCAGGGCGGGCGGGGCGGCTTGCGCCGCCAGGCCCGCCAGCAAAAACACGCTTGGCAAAAAGGCTTTCATCATTTTGGCTGCGAATTGGAAGAAACTAGTGATTCCGCCGTTTCGAGGCGTCGCGGGCCATCGCCCTGGTAGCCATCCAGGGCCAGGCCCCACGGGTTCTGGGTCGGGTCGCTGTCGTGGCGCACCACCCGCAGCGGGTAGGACACCGCCACGGTCTTGACCGGCACGCCGCGCACGTACTCGTACACCTGGAAATCCAAGGTGACAACCCAGGTGCCGTTGCCCAAGGGCTTCACCCGGCTTTCCTGGTAGCCGTGGCCGGGGATCTCCTGGACGGAGCGCACCCGCCCGGCCAGCTCGCCGTTGCGGCCCCGCACCTCCATGTCGGCGGTCAATTCCGCCAGGAAGTCCGGGGTCAGGTAATAGGAGGCCGCGAACAGGTTCTTGCCGTAATCGGCCTGCCCGTCCTGCGGCCAGTAATGGATCGACTGGAAGATGGTGCGGGCGAAGGCGTAGACATTCTCAGGCATAGGGTCGTCGGCCTTGACCACGGCCCCGGAGCGAAGGTCCGGCGGGATGTGGATGCGCAGCCCGCCCCGCGCCGACTCCCAGCCGTGCCAAAGCGCGGCGACCAGCAGCAACTCCGCCAGCGCGACAATCCGCAGGGTCTTGATGTGGCTGCGGAGGTTTTCGTTTTCGCTGCGGTAGCGCATCAGGCGGTTTCGCGTCCAATGCCCATCACGCCGTGGTGGCGGACCAGGCGGCTTTTGACCAGGCCCAGATCCGCCAGCCACAGACGGACGCGCTGCTGAAGGTAATAGTCCGGGCGGCCCCGCTTCCACTTCTGGTAGAGGGACGCGCCGCCGACAATCGAGCCCAGCACGGCCAGCATCGCAAAACCCAACGCCATGCTGACGCTGCCCGCGAAGAGGCCCACCACCAACGCCACCGGGAACCAAAACCCAGCGGACACCGCGATGGCCAGCAACAGCTCGGAGTCGGTGTAACCCCGGAACACCACCGGCTCGTTGTTAAGCCGCTCGCCCAGCAAGGCGTCCATCAGATGACCCCGGCCGCCTTGTTGAGCATGTAGGAGACCCACAGGAAGATCGCGGCCCCGGCCACGTTGCCCAGGCCCGCCGCGCCCCATTCCTTCTTGCCCGTGCGCACCTCGTTGAGATCGGCCAAGGCGTTCCAGCCCATCCACAGGAAGCCGGACACGCTGAGGAACAGGCCGACGATGGCGGAGCCGTCTTTGATGTAGCCCTTGATGATGGCCAGCCAGTCGTCCGTGCCCGGCGAAGTGCTGGGCATGGTCGGCGAGGGCAGCGTAGCCCACAGATCCGGGCTGAACAACAGCCCCAGCAACAGCAACACCCGCCAGTCAAAGCGGGAGCCAGATTTCATTTTCATAAGACTTGCCTTAAATTCCAGATGAGAGACGCAAAAAACCAACCTTTCCGGTGTAGCGGAAAACCGGCGCCACGAGGCCGAACCTAATAAAACCAACCCAAACCCGTCACCGCACGAACACCAGCACCAGCATCGCCAGCACGGTGGCCCGGACGATGCCGGACTGCAACGCCAGGCCGTCGAGGCTTCCGTCCCGCCAGCCCTGGTAAAGCCCCATCGAAATCCAGGCCACCCAGGTGACCATTGCCACAGCCACGAACGATGCCAAGGCCAGCTTCAAGCTGGCCGGGTCAACCCCGGCCCCGGCTTGAAAACCGGCGGACACGGCGGAACCCATTTAGCGGTACTCGCCGCGCAGAGGCTCGACCGCTTGCGGTTCCGTCCGGGGCCGATCCAGATGGCTACGGATGCCCGCCTTGACCTTCTCAAGGTCTTCGCGCAGCCAGGCATAGCCAAACCTGACCCGATCCTTGAAATCGGCCTTGGCTTCGGCCTCCTTGAGCAGCGGTGACAACTGGTCGATCTCGCCGACCAGCCGGGCCAATGCCGCCCGCTCGCCATCACCATCCGCAAAGGCTGGCGTTGTGGAGAGAAGTAGCGCCAAACAAAAGAGTTTCGCCAACATAGTCAATCTGGATGTCGTGTGGTGGGTACGGCCATAGCATGACGGATCGGGGGAGCCTGCCTCCACCGAAAACCCTGGCAAGGCTTTGCAAGGGTTTTTTAAGGCAAGAATTTCAGAGGTATTTCTTGAAGCTAGAGGCTGCGATCCATAGTGCATAGCCGAACACCAAGGCGAACGGCAGGATGAAATGGTTGGGATGCACGGTGGTCGGCCAAGACAGATACAGAATCCACGGCAGCGTGAAAGCGGGGAACACCAAACCCCTCGCCAAGTGGTAGACCTGCCCACGCTCGCGCCCACCGCCGAAGCGGCGCAGATCCCGCTGCCCCAACCCGTCCACCACGGCCACCAGCCCAGCCAGCAGGAACACCGGCAGCGCGGACACCATCACCGCAAGACGGATTGCATACACTTCCGTGGCGAGGACGCCGGATAAGAGATAATCATGGAAGCCTTGCGAGAGTTCGCGGGCGTCCGCCGCAAAACCGGCAGTTCCGCCCGCCAAGGCCGCCCGCCGCTCCCATTCCAAAGCTTTCGCCTCCAAGCGCCACTCCTGGTAAACCTTGGCATTGACGGCATCGGCCAGATCCCGCGCAAACAGGGCGGGATGGCGGATGAACACGCCTTCGCTGAAATCCCTGTCCAGGTAGGCCAACTCGGCTTCGACCATGGCAACGCTGTGGGTCGGCCCCTCCTCTGGCCAAACCATCTTCATGCACACCCACTCGAACAGGATGTTGCCGACCATCCCCAGCAGCAGCCAGAAGACGAAGGCCAACACCGCGTTGACCAGCTTGCCGATGGGGCCACGCTTGGGCGGCGGGACGGGGCGGGAGGCAGGTTCAGCCACGGACGTTCCCCGCCAGAGGGTCGGCACCCACCCACCATTGGTCGGCGGTGCTGTACTTGTCCAACATGCCCTGGGCCACCTGCCGCACATCGGCGGGCATCGCCGGGTCGGCGGAGGTGTCGGGCAGCGGGAACCGAACCTTCCACAACTGACCGCCTTGCAGCAGGCAAAAGGCTTGGCCTTTGGGCAGAGCGATCAAATCGGCGGGGGCCAGCATCGGCACGTCGTTGACGTTGATGCGGTCTTGGTTGGTGGAGGTGAAGTCCACATCCAAGGTCGTGTCGGATGTGTCGGTCACGCCGGAGACCAGGGTCATCGAGTGGACTTGCACCTCCGGCAACTGCTTGGTCAGCAGTTCGGCGGTTTCCAGTTCGCGCACCCTAAGCATGATGAGGGAGTTAAAGTTGCCCATGACCTGCCCGGCCTTGGCGGCATCTCCTAACCGGGCTACGATGTCCGACCAGGTTTGCGTGTAGGCCGTGACTTGCACCCCCGCGCCGCCCGCCTTGTTGAGCAGCGGGATGAACTCGTTGCCCATCAACTCGTTCACCTCGTCGGCGTGGATCGAAATCTTCGGCTTGTTGCGGTCACGCACGGCTTCGGGAACACCGGCATCGACGCCGTGCTTGTAGATATGCCCGGCGATGGCTACCAAGTCGGCGAACATCGAGTTGCCGACGGCGGCGGAGACGGTGAAGTCACTCAATGCGTCCAAGCCGACATAGACGATGCCTTTTCTTTTGATCACATCCAGCCACTCGAAGATGGGCCGCGTGTCGGCCATGTCCTCGTAGTCGGGGGAGATCAGCTCGCCAATCCGCCCGGAAATCAACTTTTCCATCAACGGCAGCAGGCTGGCGGTGATCTTGTCGAAGTACGTCCGGTCATAGTTGATCGCCGAGATCAGCCCGTCCACCACGCCGTCGCTCAAGCCCTTCTCGCGGATGAACTGGATCAACGCCACCACCTCCTTGGCCCTGCCCTTCATCGAGTTCGGAATGTCGCGTTCCGACATCCTCGCAACCCGTGCCGCCACATCCTGCTCCCATTCCGGCTCCACCCGCGCCAGCCATTGGCGGCAGTAGTCCAGGAACAGGGGGTCCATGTTGGTCATGTAGCGGGTGATGAGGTCATAGCTGGGGCGCTGGCCCATGGCGAACAAGGCCCGCGCCACGATGTTGGTGAATCGCCAGCCGAACTCGCGGAACGCCGCCGAGTTGCCTTCGTTGGGCAACTGATTGCTGATGCGCGTCGCCACCTCGGTGATGCGGGAAAAGTTGCCCACCGGGTTGTAGCGGGCTGAGAACTCGGGGAAGCCCAGATGGAAGATGTACAGCGCGTTCTCCCGCCCGGCGCGTTTGGCCTCGGCCACCACCCGCTTCATCAAATCTGCATCGCCTTTGGGGTCGAACACAATCACCACGTCGCCACGGGCAATATCCTGGGTGATGAGTATCTCGGCCAGCCGGGTCTTGCCGACGCGGGTGGTGCCCAAAACCAACGTGTGGCCCACGCGGTCGCCCAAGGGCATGTGGACAGGGCCTTCTTTCGGCTCGACGCCGTGGATCGCGGGCTTGCCGCCCACATCCGGCAAGGGACGGACGGGGTTCCACCAGGCATCGGCGCGGAAGCGTTCGGCCAGCGGCCCCAGGACAGGGTGATGCTCCCAGGCGATCTCGGCGCGGCGGGCCAGGCGGTATAAAAGGCCGGGGTCGATGTAGCGCTTGGCCCATGGCCGCTCGGTGTCGCGTAGCCGTTGCGTATGCTCCTGCCCCCAGCGAAAGCCCAAGCCTAAAAACAGTTGGCGGTTGCTGACCGGAATACGGTTTGCGGGCAGGGTATAGACCGGCAGGCGGCGCAGATTTCGCTGGTAGCTGACCGCCCGCCAGCCTTGGCGGAAGCGCCACAGGGCGAATGATCCCAGCAGGGCGGCGGTGCCTTGGCCGATGTCGTCGGACATCAGCAAGTTCTGGGGCGCGAAATAACAAAGCCCGGCGGCGCAGCCGGCGGTCAACACCGACCAAAACTCGACCGGTGGCCGCAGCAAGGCTTCAATGGGATGTTCGTTCACGGGAAATCCTGATTGGCTGGCAAGGCCGGTGTCATTGCTCGATCAGCCCGGCGGACACCAGCACGGGGTAATGGGAAAGCCCCAGGCTGTTTGCCAGGGCCGTGGCATCCAAGGGCGTGATGGGCAGGCCGGGGGCGGTTTGGCGGATGGCCTGCAAATCCGCGTCGGTGTCGGCTTGCACCAGGAAGCCCACCGCGCCCAGCTTGGCCAGCCGCCCGCCAAAGCGGGCCAGCCAGTCGCGGGACAGCGGGTCATTCCCCACCAGGAAAAACGGGGCAGCAGCGAGTTGCGGCAGTTGCGCTTTCCTAGCCTCGACCGGACCGGGACTCATGCCTGCCGTTCTGACGGGGTAGGCCGACTTGGGGATGGCCGGGCTTGGTGCCGGTGGTTTGGGTGTCGGCGCGGCCAAAATCGGCATGGCTTCGACATAATCCGACAAGGGCCGAGTCGGGCCTTGGTCATAGATGACGACCGCTTGCGCCGCCGCCTCGGCTGAAACAACGGACAACACCAGCCACAAACCGGCTGTTTTGGGCTTAATGAGCCAGAAAAGCACGGTGCGTGGCATCCTCCAGGCTGTCGGGCAGGATGCGCGGTATGAACTCCGCGCACAGCCATTGGCGGCAGGCCCGGTTCTCTAGGTGCTTGCACACTAGCCCCAGCAAGACACCATTGGCCAGCCCGCCCGGCACGACCACCCACGGCATGGCATTCAAGCCGAGCGGGCCGACGCAGCCGACCACGAAGCTCCTAGACACGCAGTCCAATAGCGCCTCCAAGGATTCGAGCAGCAGTGCCTGCAAGTCACTGGCCTGCCGTCCGCGAGATTCGAATTCGCCGAGGGCATGTTCCAGGTAAAACTCCCAGACCAGCAACCCCGGTTCATGGCGCTCGGCGAGGACGCCCCAGGAAAACACATAGCCTTCGACCTCTATCGGGTAAGGCAAGCCGCCCGCCAAGCGGCGGGTGACATTGGTTTTGGCCGTCGCGGCTTGTTCCAGGCAGCAGAGGGCGAGGCCGTCATCGGCCACGGGCGAGGCGGGTTTGTTTGGAAGGCGTGCGCGGCTTTTCATGGCTTGGGCGGGAGCGAGGGTTCGATGGACTGGGCGACGCGGTTGCGCAGGCGGATCAGCTTCGGCGGGCTGGCGCCAATCCCCGCCACGGTGGCGAGTTCGCCGTTCTCGCGGTTGAAGGTGATCTTTTTGGCCTGGACGGCGCGGGAGTCGAAGCTTTGCGCCGCCGCCCATTGCAAAATCGCGGCGTCGCTGGCCTGGCCGGTCAGGTAAACATCGACTTGCGCCCCCTTGGCGGACGCGGCGTGGGCGGCTCTGAGAAAATCGCCGCAGCTTAGGCAGTCCAGCGGCATGAACAGCAGCATCCGGTCGCCCGGCTGCGCCCATTCAACCGGGCTGCTTTGCGGAGCCGGGCCGGCGAGGGCGCGGGTGTCGATGATTTGCCCGCCGGGGTTGAGTTCGCGGCTGGCTTCGTTGTACGCCGCCTGGAAGGCCAGAATCCGTGCGGCGTCTTCGTGCATGAGCTTGGCCCAGCGGCGGGCATAGTCTTTGCACTCGGCCTCGGTTTGCGCGTGGATGCCCAGCACTTCCAGCGGCGACAGGGTGTCCGGGCTGACGCTGCCGCGTATACCCCGCACCAAGGTCTGGTAGCGCGTCCATTCGGCCTCGCTCAAATTCCATTGCTCGCGGGCGAAGCGCCCCGAGGTTTCGGCTTCGGCATGGTCGGCGCCCGTGCTGGCGGCTTCGCGGCTGGCGGATAAGGCCGTGGTCTGCGCCGGGTCGGCGATGCCCAAGGGCAGGCCCACGGCCATCAGCCCCAGGATTAGGCAAAACCGGCGGAAAAACGTGTGCATGGCTTATCCCCCCTGCCGGGCTTCGATTTGCCAGCGCTTGCCCTGCGGGCTGCGAAGCGTCACCACCTGCCCGTCCGCCGCTTCGATGCGCCAGCCGTCTTGGCTGTCGCCCGGCTTCAATCCGCGCCACTGGCCGCCCGAACGAACCATGACTTGCTTTTTGCCATTCCAGGTATCCACCGAACCCACGGCAAACGGCAGCACCGGGGCTGTGTCAGCCGAAGCCAGCGACGCCGCTTTCAAAATCTTGGGCTTGGCCGAAACGACAGGCGCTTTCCGGGTTTTGGCCTTTTTCCTGGCGGGTTTGACTAGGTTCGCCGCAGGCTGTGGCCGGGGCGAAGGCTTGGCTTCCCACTGGGCAAGGCGCTGTTCCAAGGCGGCAAGCTTGCTTTGCAGCCCTTCCAAGGTGGATTGATCCGCCTGTTTTTGCCGCTCGAACGCCTCGCGCAAGGCTTGCAGCTCGGCGGCGCTCGCGCCGGGCGGCGCAGGTTCCCGGCTAACCGGGAGGGGCGGCGGCGTTTGCGGCGGCAACGGGGCAGCCATCTCCGGCGGGGTTGGCACGACCGGCTCGGCGTTGTTGAGTTTGACGGCGGGGGCGGCATTTTCAACGGGCGCGGGTTTGGCCGATTCAGCTTGTTTGGGCGCAGGCTGTTGGCTCTTGCCACAGGCGGCCAGCAAGCAACAGACAATAAAGGCGGCTGCGATCCGGTTGGGCCTCATGAGCGCTGGCCTCCGGCATAGTCGGGTGAGACTTGGTAGCTGACTTTGCGGTACACATAGTCCACGTTCACTTGGAAAGCCTTCCCGCCCAGGGTGAGCAAGGCTTCGCGCAGGCTGACCGGGCCAAGATGACGATGCACCTCGGGCAGCGGCTGGTTGAGCAGATAGCTGACGGGCTGGTCGCCGGGGTCGGGCGCCAGCAGATTGAAGCCGCTGCGGTTCAGCAGGTAGTTGACGGCCTGCTCGACCGTCGCCACGTCCGGCGGCAGGCGCACGTCGATGACCGCCAGCAGGGGATCGACCTGCGCGGCCTGTGCGCCGACGGCGGTGTAGGAATAGCGCCCGGTTTGGACGGCCTGCCCAGGCTCGGGGAGTTTGCCGATTTCGTAGACGACGGGCGCGGCCCGGGCGGTGCCGGGCAGGCCTTGCCCGGTGTCTGGCCCGGCATCGCCAGGACGGGTCGCGCAGCCGAACAGGCCGGCGCAGGCCAAAAGAATCGCAAGGGGGCGTAGGCGGATGACCATCGAATGCTCCAATCATGAGGTTGGAGCGGATGATCCGGGTTTGAGGGAATGGAGGCGACGATAAACCTTGGGCGGCGTCCGCCAAGGTTTTAAGAGGCATGGCCTTGGCGGGTTATGCCATGCTTGGCCCGCCGCTAGACGGCAGTCCAAGCAAGCCTTTTAGACCTCGACACCAGACGACCTTATGCCCTTAAGCCGACGGGATTTTCTGAAACTGGCCGCCGCCTCGGCGCTGTGCGCCCCCTTGCCTTGCCTGTCCGCACAGGCCCAGCCGCCACGCGCCCTGTGGCTGCAACGCGGCCAGGATTGGGGCTTGATCGACATTGAATCCGAGGAAGGTCGCCGCCAAGCTTGCTGGCTGCTGCGCGACACTTTGGCGGGCCGGACGGCCCTGGCATCAACAAAGCTGCTGCAAACCGCCGCCTGGATGCAGGCTTTCTTCGCCGCCTACCAAGTGCATCGGCCTTTCCTGGTGCATTCGGGCTTCCGCACCCGCCTAACCAACGAAACCTGCGGCGGCGCGAAGGCCTCGCTGCACATGCAAGATGCCAGCGGCTACTTCCACGCCATGGACATCCACATGGATGGCATCCCGGTCGATTACCTAGGCCAGCTCGCCGCGCTGGCCCGCCAAGGTGGCGTCGGCTTTTACGCCGACCGCCCGCGTGGCTTCGTGCATATCGACGACGGGCGGGTACGGTATTGGCGGAAGTGACGGGGCGAATCAGCCTGTCCGGCCATCGCATAGGCTGGCGATGGCTGTCGTTGGCAACCATAAAGTCAGCGGAGAGTCAGGCAAAGGCTCGAACTCAAAGCGCTGGTAATACGCCTTGGCTTTTTCGTGCTTGGCATCGACGATCACGCCGACCATGCCGATCTCACCGGCCAGCCGGTGGCAGCGGTACAGGGCGTCGGCCAGCAGCAACTCGCCCAAGCCCTGGCGCTGATGGCGCACATCGACCGCCAGCCGCGCCAGCCTGGCCACCGGCAGCGGAAAGTTGGGAAAGCGGCCCTGGTGCCGTTCGGGCAACTGGGCTTTTTGAATTCCCGCCATGGCGAGGCTGTAGTAGCCGAGGATGGCTGAACCTTGGCTGGCGACGAAAGTCCGGCTGACGTTCGACGCCATGTGCTGGCGGGCGAAGCGCTGGAGGTAGGCGTCCAGCTCGGCATCGCCGCAGGAAAACCCGCGCCGGTCATGCGCCGAGCCTAGCGCCTCAATGCGAATATCCCGGCCCGTCATCCCTCGTCTTGGCCTTCCCGCCAATCCAAATAGCGATCCATCGCCGCCTTGAGTTTGGGGCGCGGCTTGTCAGGATTGTCCAAGGCTTCAAAGAACGCCTCCCAGTCACGCGGGGACAGCGTGACCGTTTCGCTGTCGGCCAACACCTGCTTGGCCCTTTCCTGGGCGGCGGCAATCAGGAAGGCGCTGACCGACTGGCCCGCCGTGGCGGAGGCCCGCACGATCAGTTGCTTGATCTCGGGGGAGGTGCGCAAGTCGATGCGCTCGTAAGGAGGCGCTGCGGTGGGCATAGCGATCACCAATCTGATACGGAAAAAATACGGAATGCCAGTTTACCGGCTGGGCGCTAGTCTGCCAAGGCGATCATTCTTTCTGCGCCGCCGCCCGCACGCGCAAGATGGTCTGCCGGGTGGTTTTGAACTCGCGGGCGGTTTCGGCGACGCTGGCACCGGCGGCGAGGCGCTCCAGCACCTGCGCCCGCGCCTTGGCGCTCAGTGACGGCGGCCTGCCGCAGCGCTTGCCCGCGTTCCTGGCGCGGCTCAGGCCGGCGCGGGTGCGCTCGATCAACAAGTCGCGCTCGAACTCCGCCACGGCGGCGATCACCTGCATGGTCATCCGCCCCGCCGGGCTGGCCAGGTCGGCCCCGCCCAGCGCCAGGCAATGCACCCGCACCCCCATGCCCGCCAGCCGCTCGACGGTGGCGCGGACATCCATGGCGTTGCGCCCGAGCCGGTCCAGCTTCGACACCACCAGCACGTCGCCCGGCTCCAGCCGGTCCAGCAGCCGGGCGAAGCCGGGCCGCTCGGCGGCGGGCACCGAGCCGCTGACGGTCTCCTCGACCAGCCGGTAAGGCTCCACCACGAAACCGGCGGCGCGGATCTCCTCGGCCTGGTTCTGGGGAACCTGCTCGGCGGTGGAGACGCGGCAATAGGCGAAAACGCGCGACATGGGGGCTGGCTCCGTCCGAAAAGGAAGTACGCATCATAACGCCAGTACGGAATATTTTCAGCCGACTTTCGTACACGGGCCGCGGGGGGCCGCCGAAACCGGCCGGTTTCGGACATCCCTAGGCCGTCCGACCAACGCCTAGCCCCCGCCGTTGGCCTCCTCCAACAGCTTGGCGAGCGTCAGCCGGCCCGCGTCCAGCTCGCCGACCTTGGCGGCGACCTGGGCCTGGTAGGCGGCGGCCAGCTCCGGCCTGTGCGAATGGTAGCGCCCGACGGCCCGCCACAAGTCGCCCTTGGCCCGGCCCTGCTCGTAGCGGATGATCCACGCGCCGACCGCCAGGTTGGCGCAGCCGTCGTGTTTCAGGCGATGCTCGGTGACGCCATACGGCGCAAAGAACTTCAGCCATGAACTGTTGACCTGCATCGGCCCCAAGTCCCAACTGCTGTTCTTGTTCCGGCTCGCCTGCCCCAAGCGTCCGCGCTCCTGGGCCAGCACCCCGCCGAGCAAGGCGAGCGGGATTTGGTAGCGGCGCGAGACTTCGGCCACGCATTCGATGGTTATCGGTTGACTAACCGGCAAAGCTTCGACGGCCAGCAAAGGCATGTTATTGATCCTCCGCGAAAAATGGAGGATTGTCTTGCGACAAACCGTCACCTAGCGCGAAAGAACCTAGGATTCATTCGCTAAGGTTTTTCACAAAATTTCCCCAACCCCGCCAAGCCCGCCGTCTTTCTGCCATAGGAAGGCGGCAAGCTATGATCCCCGCCTCCCGCCTAACCACCCACTGTGGCTTTTGAACCAACCCAAGCTGTTGTTTTCGGGAGACTATCATGCCGACACATTTTTCACGCATCGACTGGCGCCTGCTGTTGGCTGCCGTGCTATTCTGCCTGGCGGCGACGCTCACCTGCCGCCTGGTGGCCTTGCAACACCTCAGCCAAGCCTACAAGGCCGATCTCGCCGAGATCACTCACATCCGTTATGGCCTGCTGAACGCGGGCGAATGGGTCAACAAAGTTTCGGCCATCGTCAACAAAAAAATCGACGAGTTCGAGTTTAACGCCCATAACAAAGCCGAACTGAGGCGCACGGTCGAACATTTCCTAGACGAGGCGATTGTGCAGGTGGATCGCATAATCCGCGAGAAAAACCGTTGCGACGACGACTGCCCTTGGTGGGATCAGATCGGCAAGTTTCTGAAACAGCTCGTCACCGACCTGTTGGTGGATATCAAATCCCTGCGCAACAACGTGCCAGAGTTCACCGACTTATTGTTCGACGAACTCAACCGCCCCGGCGGCAAGGACAGGATCAAGCAGATGATCCATGAGAAGCTAAACGAACTAGCCAAGAAAACCTTCACGCCCACAGACTATACCCAATATCAAGCGGTCTTGGAAAAACACGACTGCGCCAACGGTATTGCCTGCGAAGCCGCCTTGACCGACCGCATTGGCCGCTTAAGCACGCAAATCGCCCAACAGATCGCTTGGGTATTCATCCTGTTCGGCGCAACCTTCGCCGTTTGTCTGCCACGCCAACCCGCAACCAACCCTAATCGCTTCGCCTTGCTTCTCCTGGCGGCATCCTGCGTGGCCTTGCTCTTAGGCGGCATCCTCACGCCGATGATCGAAATCAACGCCCGCATCGCCGAATTGAAATTCCAACTGCTCGGCGAACCGGTGGTGTTCACCAACCAGTTGCTGTACTTCCAAAGCAAAAGCATCACCGACGTCGTCGCCGTCCTCGCCGCCACCGGCCAAGCCGATATGATTCTGGTAGGGGTGTTGATTTCCCTGTTCAGCATCGCTTTCCCGACCGCCAAAATCGCGGCCTCGTATCTGTATTACCAGGACATCAAAGGCTTGCGCAAGCATCCTGTGGTACGATTCTTCACCCTCAAATCCGGCAAATGGTCGATGGCCGACGTGCTAGTCGTGGCCCTGTTCATGGCCTACATCGGCTTCAGCGGCCTGATTGCCAGCCAGCTTTCCAATCTCGCCCAAGCCAGCCGTTATGTGGACGTGCTGACCACTGACGGCACGAGCTTGCAGGGTGGGTTCTTCCTGTTTATGGGGTTTTGCATTGGCAGCTTGGTGTTGTCGGGCATTTTGGAAAAGGCGGTTGAATCAGCTACAACAAACTCCCCGGTTAATCGGGTTTTGGCACTAAACGCTGCTGCCGAGCAAGAATGACAGCATTAGCGGGGCAGCACAAGAACTTGCACAGTTGCTGTTCTGCCCCATTTCCAATATTGTCTTGGAGTGTATTTCAATGACGGAAACCGAAAGTCCGCAAATACTTCTATGCCACTGGCTCAACAGCGGCAACGACGAAACCCTCGCCAAACGCCGCTTTGACGAGTATTGCCGCACTGTGACGCCAGCTCTGCTGAAAAGCCTTAACCGGTTCAATTACTCCGACCCTAAGATAAACCGGGATATGCTGCAAGAAGCCACGGAAAAGCTGTTGAGGCTTGGGCGCGACAGACCAAAAGTCGCCCTTAGCGTCAAAGCGCTGGTATTCGGACTCAGCCTGCCGGAACGCGGCGAGCCATTTCCCAAACAGCTTGCGGACTGGAAAACCACCGTTCCGGCTTGGATAGACCGCGCCATGGGTTTTTGCCAACAGCCACCTGCTGAGATCTGCGAGCAGCAGGCAAATCGCATCAATGACGAACTGCCGCCTTTGCTGGCGACAAGCTACACGCTATTGGACTGGATAGGCTGGCAACCCGAAGCCGCAAACCATGAGGCGGACAAGGAACTCAGCAAATTAATCCAGCGGCGTATCAAGGCGCTCAGAAAGTTGGCTAAACGGGAAGGCAGAGCGGCGGTCGATGCCGAACTCAAGCAACCCAATGGTGCGGATTTTATTTTTGACACTTGCGAGATATGCAAACTCGCGCCAAAAATCAAAATCCCAACAACCGGCTTGCTCTACATCATAGCTGCCAACAAGATCCGTGACCATGTTGACAAGGGAAGTCGGGAAATCTCTTACAATGCTGGCTGGGATGGCGAAGACCCCATTGGGCCGGATATCCTAACCGCCCTGCCCATATCGGAATCGTCCTATATAGGACTGCAACGGCAAGATTGTGAGACCCTATTATGTGCGCCCCTGCGGCAAGCCGAAGCTAAGCTAGACGAAGCAGATACAAAACTAAAATATTTTCGCCAAAAAAACTGCTCGCCCCAGCAAATCAAACAAGCAGAAGAGCATTGGTTAGCGGCTAAAGATTCTGTGACCAGAGAGGAAAAGCGTTTTAATGACAATCTGCGAGTATTCAAGCTGTTGACTACCCCAAACAGTAAAGAAACTAACATAGACCCCGAACGAGAAGAAGACATCAGCAAACTGCTGTCATCTGAAATCAATAAGGATGACGATGAATGCGATAAACCGCACTTACCAATTAGCCTACCCAGCTTGGAACCACACCGCCCCAACTTGCAACGGGAGGATTGCCTAGCCCTGCTACGCGAACCTCTGCGGCAGGCCGAAACCCGATTAGCCGAGGCCAACGCCAAGCTGGAACGCTTCAGGCAAGAAAACCGCCAGCCCCGGCAGATCAAACAGGCTGAACAAGCTTGCCAAGAAGCCAAAGATGCTATTGCCGAAGAGACAAAACGCCTGCACGATAATCTGCAAGTTTTTGAATGGCGTCAGAAAATAAACCCAGAGGATAAAGAACCCTATTCGGATACCTTCATTGCCGAACAAATCGATTTTTCCGATTATGAGCGGAAGTACGATGGTGAAGAAGATCCAGATGGCAAAAAGGAATCCGAACGCAAACGCCAAAGACTGCGTGACTGCAAAGCGGACATAGTTGGCTTGCTGTTGCCGCTACATCCCAACCCCAAGCAATTCCTCGCCAAAACACACGCCCAGCTTGGCGAATTTCTGCTCTCTGTGGCGGAAAGCCACGGCGCGGCGATAAACAGCAATATCAGCACAGCGGACGGCGAATACGACAAAACGCTGTCGCAGAGCATTGACAAACTGCTGAAAGAGGCGGAAAAACAGATAGAAGCCGCGCTGAACCAAGCCGAAGACAAGCGCTGGCGCGTGGAAGAGCGGCTGGCGGCTCTCTGTCTGAATAAAATCGCCGACCCTGCCGACTGCAAAACCCAACGGCAAGACCTGCTCAACTTGCTCGCCCGCGCTGAATTGGGCGAGCGCGAAATCGCAAAGCGCTGGAAAGTCGGATTGGAGGCCGTCCAGTTATCGGCCCGTCAATGGCGCGAAGCCCAGACCAACATCCGGCAAGGCATGGAAACCCTTGCCCGGCAACGCGAACGCCGCAAAACGCTGCAAACCCAAGCCATGGCGATTGTCCAGCTATTCATCGGCCCCGCCAAACCCAAAGAAATCGCCAAGACATTGGGCTTGGAAGTCGAGCAGACATACCGTGTGCGCCAGCAAATCCGCGATGCCTTAAATCTACCCAATACCTAGGAGAAACTGTAATGAACCCGATACTTGATGATTCCCATGTGGACGAATTTTTCGACTGGCTGCGGATTAACCTGTCCGAAAATGAACAAGAGATAAAACCCATCGAAGCGGATGCGGTAATGTTGGAATTGGCATGGCAGGCTGCGCAAGCCCAGCAAGCCTATGCCATAAACCATGGTTTGCCATTTACTCAATTTGTCTTGCCGAAAGCAGCCGCTGACGGTTCCCCGACTGATGCGCCACGCGAATACACGGATGAAATTAAATTTATGGACGGTGACAAGGCGGTTGTCGGCGAATATGTTTTGAGCCGTGAAGACTTTCCGACGGACGCTGAAAAACAGTTGCTCAGGTTCAAATGCAGCCAGGAATTTCTGCCTAAATATCAGGGCTGCGCTGTGCAAGTCATTGTTGAAGGACAAAAATTTGACTTCGGTGTTATCGACCGGCGCGGCAGTGCCAAAGCAATAATACCACGGACACTGGATTTGAGCGCAGGATTCCAAGTAAGTTTTGGCGAACGGAAGGGGTAAATATCATGCAATTCTGGC
This sequence comes from uncultured Methylococcaceae bacterium, assembly GCA_964582755.1. Lineage (GTDB taxonomy): Bacteria > Pseudomonadota > Gammaproteobacteria > Methylococcales > Methylococcaceae > Methylumidiphilus. Next base: position 16,653 of record CAZOTR010000085.1, read on the forward strand.
TATTGTTGAAAGTCGGCAAAAACGCTGGCGATGCTGTCGAGTTATTGCCTTACCGCGCCTCGCCGGAAAGCCCGCCCAGCCCGATTACGTTGGGCAAAGCGATTGCGGAACCAAAGATCGAAGAGTTCCAATTCGACTTGGAACCAGAGCCAGATGCCGAGGATGATTTGCACATTTCCGCGCAGGAAGGGGGCTGGCAAGGCTATTGGCTGCTTCACCGTGAGGCGCATTTCAACCTCAAGCAGAAAATTTCCGCGAATTTTTCACTAGCCAAGCCGCAGCCTAATGTGGAAGGCAGAAGCGCCGATCTACTGTTTGCCCTAGCCGTCGCCACCCAAACCTTAACCGCCATAGCAGCGGCAAAACAGGCTCAGCCGCCCGTGTTTCTTGCTTCGGCCATCGCCGCGACGGGCGTTTTGGAGGATATCCAAGGCGTGGCACGGGTGAAAAAGGTGGAAGGGGTGCCGGATAAAATCCGCGCCGCCCTAGGCGCTTTGCCTGCGGGCGCTTGGGTGTTTTATCCGCTAGGAAATGCCGACGAAGTTAATGCCGATAGAAAACTTCTCGATGAGGCAAAACAGGCATCCGTTGAACTCTACCCGGTGGAACGATTGGATGATGCTTTGGCAAAGCTAGGCATCGAAATTAAAAGACTGTATCTCACCGAGCCATACCGTGGCTTG
>CAZOTR010000086.1:0-17267 GCA_964582755.1 uncultured Methylococcaceae bacterium
TAATTACTGCTGCGGCAATGCCCAAGCTAGGCCGTAGACGCCACCGTGCCACAACCTGGCATCCGATGAGTGGCAATCTGTGGGTTTGCCAGCCTGGAGCAAAGCGCTGTGTGGCGGTTGGGGGCTGTTCTTGGCCTGGATTCCGGCATCCCATTTGGCGAACACAGATGTGCGTGTCCGGCGTGTCCCTCCCCGCATCGCCGGCGGTACAATAGGTTTTTTCCGAGAAGCTGCCATGCTCGAAATCTTGCAAATCCCCGTCCTCACGGACAACTACATTTATCTAGTCCACGAGCCCAACGGCTGGGCGACGGCGGCCATCGATCCGGCGCTGGCCGAGCCGGTGTTGGAGGCGCTGGAGCGGAAGGGCTGGACGCTGACCCATATCCTCAACACCCACCACCACGGCGACCATGTCGGCGGCAACCTGGAGTTGAAACGGCACACCGGCTGCGCCGTTGTCGCCATGGCCAGGGACAAGGAGCGCATCCCCGGCATCGACGTGGAGGTGGCGGAGGGGGATGTCATCGGTCTGGGCCATGCGGAGGCGCGGGTGCTGGACGTTCCCGGCCACACCTCGGGCCACATCGCCTTTTGGTTCCAGGAGGACAACGCGCTGTTTTGCGGGGACACGCTGTTCGGCCTGGGCTGCGGCCGCTTGTTCGAAGGCCACGCCGAGGAGATGTGGGCGTCTTTGGAGAAAATCCGCGCCCTGCCTCCTTCCACCCGCATTTTCTGCGCCCATGAATACACCGAGGCCAACGGCCGCTTTGCGTTGACGGTGGAGCCGGGGAACCCGGCCTTGGCGGATCGCTTGGGCCGGGTGAGGGCGCTGCGGGGGCAGGGCTTGCCGACGGTGCCGTTCTTGCTGGAGGAGGAATTGGAGGCCAACCCGTTCCTGCGCCCGGAAAGCCTGGCCATCCGCCATCGCTTAAGGTTGGAGACGGCGGAGAACTGGCGGGTGTTTGCGGAAATCCGGCATAGAAAGGACGCTTTTGCCGGTTGATCGCTCAGGCTTCGCCTTGGCCTGCGTCTTCGTTCCAAATGGCGCAATCGCGGTCTTGCGGATTCAGTTGCTCGCGGTTTTCCGGCCGGATGTGCCAGTAGGACTGGTCGATGGCCGAATCGGCGTAGGTTTCCTTGCGGTTGTGGTAGAACGGGCACCAGAAGTTTTCGACGGTCTTGACCAAATAGGTGGACCATTCATAAAGGCCCACGCTCAACGGGCAGTAAAAATTGCAATTGAACATCCAAAAGGCTTTGAGGCTGGCCCAGGGCGCGGTGGCATCCATCTTGAACGTGATCTGGTCGGACAGCTTGTTGTAGCGGTAGGTTGACCAGTCGGGCAGGAAGTCCCGGTAGCCCTTCAAGTTCTTTGCCCCGAGGACGCGCAAATGCGCGTAAAGCACCCAAGCGCCGACTAAGACGAAGGGAAGCGAAACGAACATCGGCAGATAAATTAGCATTGACCCTACATAGCGGCGCCATGCGGGTAGCGAGTAAAAACGCTTGCCGATGGTGGTGCGCTGGGATTGGCATTGCTCGCAGGCTTTGGGAAGTGCGCTCATAGCGAAAACCTTTGTTGTTTTGTTGATAAGGGAGATTTGTGGCGGCGGGATATCGCACGAATCCCGCCCCGGCGTTTGTCTAAATCGCGGCGGGGAGCGGAGTCTTGGGGCGGGGTGGCCCATCTTAGCAGGTTGCCGGCGCTTATGCCGTACTTGCGGCGGATATGCAGCGATCCCTGGTCTGGCTTGAAACCCCGGCATTTTTCGGTGGGGATGCCAAAGTGGCGGGGCCGCAGGCCCGCCGCTCACATCGCCAAAATGTCCAGGCCGTCGTCGTTGGCTGTTTCCGCCCAGCCTTCGGTGTCGCGCAGGCGTTCCAAGTTGGCGAAGTCGAACACGCCGGTGTCGGCCAGATGGGAGGGCGCGACGTTTTTCAGCGCGCCGAAAATGGTGTCCAGCCTGCCCGGAAAGCGCTTGCCCCAGTCTTGCAGCATCTCCTTCATGGCTTGGCGCTGGAGGTTGGCCTGCGAGCCGCACAGATTGCACGGGATAATCGGGAAGTCGCGTAGGCGGGAGTAGGCGTCGATGTCCCGCTCTTTGCAGTAAGCCAAAGGCCGGATGACGATGTGTTTGCGGTTGTCGCTTAATAGCTTCGGCGGCATGGCCTTGAGGCTACCGCCGTGGAACAGGTTGAGGAAGAACGTCTCCAGGATGTCGTCGCGGTGGTGGCCTAGGGCAATCTTGGTGACGCCGTTTTCGCTGGCGTAGCGGTACAGCGCGCCGCGCCGCAGCCTGGAACACAGGCCGCAAGTGGTCTGGCCTTCTGGCACCACGCGCTTGACGACGCTGTAAGTGTCCTGCTCGATGATATGGTAGGGGACGCCGATTCCCGCGAGGTAGCGTGGCAGCACGTCTTCGGGAAAGCCCGGCTGCTTTTGGTCGAGGTTGACGGCGACGATGTCGAAGCCGACCGGCGCGTTGAGCCTGAGGCTCAACAGGATGTCGAGCAGCGTGTAGGAGTCCTTGCCGCCGGACAGGCAGACCATCACCTTGTCGCCTTCCGCGATCATGCGGTAGTCGGCGATGGCTTCGCCGACTTGGCGGCGCAGGCGCTTTTTCAGCTTGTTGAATTCGAAACGCTGCCTTTCGTCCACAGGCAGCGCGACCGATTGCTTGTCCGGCATGTTTCTTATGATGCTCGGGGTGGCGGCGGGCGGCGCTTATCCGGCATACCGTTGGAAGATCAACGTGGCGTTGGTGCCGCCGAAGCCGAAGCTGTTGGACATCACGGTGTTGAGACCGGCGTTGTCGATGCGCTCTAGCACCACCGGGACGCCTTCCGCGCCGGGGTCTAGCCGGGTGATGTTGGCGGAGGCGCTGATGAAGTCGCCGGCCATCATGATGAGGGAGTAAATCGCCTCGTGGACGCCGGCCGCGCCCAGGGCATGGCCGGACAGCGACTTGGTGGAACTGATGCGGGGAACCTTGTCGCCAAAGGCCGCCTTCACCGCCTCCAACTCTCTAATGTCGCCCACGGGCGTGCTGGTGCCGTGGGCGTTGATGTAGTCGATGGGCGTGTTGACCGTGGCCATGGCTTGTCTCATGCACCGCACCGCGCCTTCGCCGGAGGGTTGCACCATGTCGTAGCCGTCCGAGGTCGCCCCGTAGCCCGCCAGTTCGCCGTAAATTTTCGCGCCCCGCGCCTTGGCGTGTTCCAACTCTTCCAGCACCAGTACCCCGCCGCCGCCGGAAATCACGAAGCCGTCGCGGGTTTCGTCGTAGGGGCGGGAAGCCGTCGAGGGCGTGTCGTTGTATTTCGAGGACAAGGCGCCCATGGCGTCAAACAACACGCTCAAGGTCCAATGCAGCTCTTCGCCGCCGCCGGCAAAGACGATGTCCTGTTTGCCGAGTTGGATCTGCTCCATGCCGTTGCCTATGCAATGGGCGCTGGTGGCGCAGGCGGAACTGATGGAGTAGTTGATGCCCTTGATCTTGAACGGCGTCGCCAAGCAGGCGGAGTTGGTGTTGGACATGGTGCGCGGCACCATGTAAGGGCCGACCTTCTTGATGCCTTTGGCGCGGAACGTGTCATGGGCCATCAACAAATTGGAGGTGGACGGCCCGCCGGAGCCCATCACCAAGCCGGTGCGGGGATTGGAGACATCGCCATCCTCCAAGCCGGCGTCGGCAATGGCCTCTTGCATGGCGATATAGTTGTACGCCGCGCCGTCGCCCATGAAGCGGCGGATTTTCCGGTCGATCAACTCGTCCGGGTCCAGCGCAATCGGGCCGTGGACATGGCTGCGAAAGCCGATGTCCCGATATTCCTCGCTCAGGCAGATGCCGGAGCGCCCCTCGACGAGGGACTCCCGCACTTCCGGTTGATTGTTGCCCAGGCTGGAAACAATGCCAATACCTGTCACTACTACACGTCTCATCGCAAAACTCACTCAGAAGTCGTCTGTGGAAGTGAACAAACCGACCCGCAAGTCGGTGGCTTCGTAAATCACCTTGCCGTCGCATTCCATCTCGGCGTCGGCGATGCCCATGACCAGCTTGCGCAGGATGACGCGCTTGAGGTTGACGCGGTAGGTGACCAGTTTGTTGTGCGGCAACACTTGGCCGCGAAATTTGACCTCGCCTACGCCCAAGGCCCGCCCGCGCCCCGGACCGCCCATCCAGCCTAGGTAAAAGCCGACCATCTGCCACATCGCGTCCAGTCCCAGGCAACCCGGCATGACCGGGTCATTTTGAAAATGGCAGTCGAAAAACCACAGTTCCGGCTTGACATCCAATTCCGCGACGATCTCACCCTTGGCGAAGCTGCCGCCTTCGGAAGAGATGCGCGTAATGCGGTCGAACATCAGCATGGGCGGGAGCGGCAACTCGGCGTTGCCGGGACCAAACAATTCCCCTCGACCACATTGGAGCAATTCCTCCCTTGTGTAACTGTGCTGCTGTTTGTGCATTGTTATTGTCGTTCCTAAGACCAGCCGTCTCGAAAAAGGGGCGTATTATCGCTCAGTTAAAAAATAAATTCAGCAGCGGATTGAAAAAACCTTGGGCCGCCGGCGCCTAGTCCAGGCGGTGTCTATTCGCAGAATGGCACGGAAACCGGGCGGTCTTCCCCCGCGTCCACCCCGGTTCCCGGCGGCACCGCCGGCAACAAGTCCCCGATCCGCCGCAAGGGCTGGCTTAAGCGGGCTTGGTAAATCACCGCGTGGGCCAAGACGGCGGTGACATACTGGCGGGTCTCGCTGAACGGAATCGTTTCCACCCACAGGTCCGCCGGCCACGCCCGCCCCGCCGGCAGCCAGCGCTCGACCCGGCCGGGGCCGGCATTGTAGGCGGCGGCGGCAAGGGCGAATTGATTGCCGAATTTTTCCAACAAGCCCCGCAGATAAGCCGCGCCGTAGCGCAGGTTGCGCCCGCTGTCCAGCAAGGCGCTGGCTGAAGGAAACGTTTCGCCAAGACGCCGTGCCATCAACTCCCCGGTGGACGGCATGAGTTGCATCAACCCCAGCGCCCCGACGGGGGAGCCGGCCTGGGCGTCGAAAGCGCTTTCCCGGCGCACCAAGGCATAGACCAGCACCGGATCGACCTGCTGCGCGCTTGCGGCTTGCGCGACTTGCTCCGCATAGCCCAAGGGGAAGCGCAGCGGCAGGTCGTCCCAGTAAGCGGCTTTGGCCACTGTTTGGATGGCGAGATTGTCCAGGTTCCAACGCTGGGCCAGCTTGGCGGCGGGCAGCAGGTCGCGGGCGGGCAGGGTTTTCATGGCATGCATCCATTCGCTGCGCGCCTCGTTTTCCCGGCCCAAAGCGAGCCACTCATGGACTGCCAAAAAGGGCGGGCTGCCGGCCAGACGCTCCACCTCCGCATCGGCCACCGGCACGGGCCGGGAGGCGAGGGGGTATTCGCCGCCGACGCGGTCGGCGGCATTGAAGCCGTAAAAATCGCGCTCTTGCGCGGCGAGGCGGTAATAGGCTTGGGCCTCTCGCGGGTCGCCCAGCGCTTCGACGGCCCGCGCCCGCCAGTAGCGCCATTGCGCTTGGCTTTGTTCCTTGGGTTCGAGCAAAGTGATCGCCGCCAGCGCCGTCTGCCAGTCTTGACGGGCCAAGGCGGCGCGCACCCGCCAGCCACGGATTTGCGCATCGGCGCTTTCCGGGGGAATCTCCAGCAGATAAGCGCCGGCTTGGCCTAGGCGCTGGGCGGCCAGGGCGAGGCTGGTGCGGCGGTCGATGCGGGCGGTTTCCTCGGCGTCCATGGCGAAGCGGTTTTTGTGCAAGGCCCAGGCGGTTTGCGCCAGCGCCGGGGCGCTGCCGGCCAGCCGGTCTATGCCATGGGCGAAAATGCGGCCGGCGTCTGGCGCCTTGGCGTCCCAGGCGGAACAGGACAGCGCCAGCCGGGGGTTGTCGTGGACTTGCCGCCAGAAATCCGCCTGCGCCCGCAATTCCGGCGGCAACAAGGCCCGCAAGCGGTCGGCCAAGGCCAAGTTGCCCTTTTGCATGGCCAAGGCGTAACGCTTCCAGGCATGGTCCGGGGTGAAGCCGGAGCCGGCCTGCCAGAGGCCGAACAGCCGCTCGCAGTTGTCCGGCAGGCTGTCTCCCGTGGGCCAGAGCTTTTCCGCCACGGCGAAAGCTTCTTTGTTTCGGTCCAAGTGGGTCAAGGCCAAGGCATGCAGGCATTGCGTGTTGGCGTTGTCGGTGTCGCGGTAATTGGCCGCGGCTTCGGCCCATGCGCCTTGCCCGGCCAGTCGTTCCAGCCAGTGCTGGCGCAGGCGCGGCGCTTGCCGGGACTGGCCGTGGCGGGCGAGGAAATCCGCCACCGCCGGGGCGTTGTCCAGTTCCCGGTCCAGCTTCTGGTACAGCAGATAAGGCAGCAGCGGATAGTCGGCCAGTTCCGCCAGCAGACCCTCGGCCTCCGCCGGCCGTCCCTGCTTGATCGCCTGTTCGGCCCGCAAGAACAGCGGCCTTTGCTGCTCGACGGGCAGGCCGGTCGAGACGGCCGGGGCCGCCAGCAGGCAGAGGCTTAAAACTAAACTCAGGCGTGGGAGTAAGAGCATGGCGGGGCGGCAGCGTGGCGGAAAATCGGCGGCAGGGAGAGTTTACCGTATCTGCCCAACCTAGAGAGAAAGCGGTTTCGCGCATAAGGCGCAAAGCAGCTAGTCTTTAAATTCTGGCGCGAAACGCTCGTAGGAGCGCCCCATGGGCGCGACTCGTTCCACGCCTGCCGTCGGCTGGTCGCGGGCGCGGCCCGCTCCTACAGTAAAACCGATAGGTGGTGAGGCAAAGCAGAGCGCTTTTCGGCGGTGGGTTTAATTGGTTTGTCATGCCAGGAGTGCGGGCGTCTCGCCCGCAGGCGGGCCAGAGGCCCGCAAAACCGTTGGAGCGCCAGCATCTCGCCGGCTTTCCGGGCATGTCCGGCGAGACGCCCGCGCTCCATAGGGGATAATTCAGTCCGCCCCTGTTCCCGCAAACGCCCATTGTATATAGAATGGCTCGCCCTTCCTCCCCCGCCGCCTTGGGGCTGCGGCGCAAGCCTTGGAGAAACCCCCTTGAATCTGGAGATTCGCTTATGAGCCGCGCTTTCGTCAAAGAGGCCGACGGGGACGCCGTCGCCGAAGACCTGCCCGAACGCCCTATCAGCCCCCATGCCAATTATGTCACCCCCGCCGGCTTGAACTTCCTGCGCGGGCAGGTGCAGGCTTTGCAGTCTCTGCGCAATGAACTGGCCGGCAGCGAGGACATGGCCGACAAGCAACGCCTGAAATCCGTCGAGCGGGACTTGCGCTATTTCGACGAACGGGCCAGCACCGCCGTATTGGTCGATCCTGCGGCCGGCGTGGACGGCCATGTGCATTTCGGCTCGACGGTGGAGGCGCTAGACCCCGACGGCAACAGTCTGCGCTTTGCCATCGTCGGCGAAGACGAGGCGGACGCGGCGGCGGGCAAGATCAGTTGGGTATCGCCCTTGGCCCGCGCCCTGCTCGACGCCCAGGTGGACGATGTGGTGACTTGGCGGCGGCCGGCGGGCGACAAGGAATTGACGGTGGTTGCCATCCACAAGGGCATGGCTTAAGCGCCCAGCCGATGCAGGCCGCGCCTCCCATCCGCATCCGCCGCAGCGCCAAGGCCAAGCGCCTGCGCCTCGGGGTCAAGCCGGGGTTGATCGAACTGGTCGTCCCCGTCGGCGTCGGGGACAGGCAGGCGCTGGCTTTTCTCAACCAGCACAAGGCCTGGGCCGAGGGCAAGTTGCTGGAATTGGACGCCAAGGCCGGACAGCTTCCGGCCGTCCCCGGCTTCGCCTCCCGCGCCACCCTGCCTTGGCGCGGCGAGGAACTGCCGCTGTTGATCCGCGAAGCGCCGGGGCTGCGGCTGCGCGTCGCCGTGGACGGGGCCGTGCAGATCAACCTGCCGGCAGGCTTGGGCGAAAACCGCGACGCGGTGGCCTTGCGGGCCTTCCACCTCTGGGTGCGGCCTTGGCTGCGCGGCCAAGTCGCCGCGCTGGCCGGCCGCCACGCCCCGCTGTTCGGCCTGCATCCCCGCGACATCCGCGTCAAAGCCATGAAAACCCGCTGGGGCAGTTGCGGCCCGCAGGGCGACCTCAACATCAACTGGCTGCTCGCCCTCGCCCCGGAATCCGTGCTGGAATACGTCGTGGTCCACGAGCTTTGCCACATCCGCGAACGCAACCATTCCCCGGCCTTCTGGTCCCTGGTGGCGCGGCATTTGCCCGGCTACGCGGAGGAGCGCCGCTGGCTGAAAGCGCACGGGGGGGAATTGATGCGGCGGTTTAGCCTTTGAAAACCAGCTAAAAATGGCCGGAAGGGCGGGGGATGGGCGGTTTTAGCCGCCGCGCCGCGCCGCGAGAAACTGCTCGAATCTGTCCGCCGACAAGGCCGGGCTTTCCAGGTAGCCTTGGAATTCGTCGCAGCCTTGCGCCCGCAGGAAGTCCAGCTGGGTTTCCGTCTCCACGCCTTCGGCGATGACTTTCAGTTCGAGCCGGTGGCTCATGGCGATGATGGCCTCGGTCAGCGCCGCGTCGTTGGGGTCGGTGGCCAGGTCGCGCACAAAGGAGGCGTCGATCTTCAGGCTGTTGAGGGGGAAGCGCTTGAGGTAGGCCAGACAGGAATAGCCGATGCCAAAATCGTCAATGGCGAGCTTGACGCCGAGTTTCTTGAAATGGTCGAGCATGGCCAGGGTGGATTCGGTGTTTTGCATCAGGCTCGCTTCTGTCACCTCCAATTCCAGATACTGTGGCTCCAAGCCGCTGTTCCGCAAAACCATTTCAATTGTTTGCACGAAGCCAACCTGCTGGAATTGGCGCGGCGAGACGTTGACCGAGATGTGCTTGAACCCGCCGAACAACGGGCCGGCCTGCGTCCACGCCGCCATTTGCGCGCAAGCGCTCCGCAACACCCATTCGCCTAGCGGCAGGATGAACCCGGTTTCTTCCGCCACCGGGATGAATTCCGCCGGCGAAACCATGCCGCGGACGGGGTGGCGCCAGCGCAGCAGCGTTTCGGCCCCGACGACGCGCCCGCTGGCGATGTCCACCTGCGGTTGGTAGTGCAGTTCAAATTGCCCCGCCTCGAAGCCTTCCCGAAGTTCCCGCTCCAGTTTCAGCCGGGCCAGGATCGAGGTGTTCATGTGGTCGGCGAAAAACTGGAAATTGTTTCGGCCCTGCTCCTTGGCATGGTACATCGCGGTGTCGGCATTCTTGATGAGGTCGGTCGGGTTGTCGCCGTCGGAAGGGTGCAGAGCTATGCCTTGGCTGGTGGTGATGAACAGGTTATGCCCCTCAATCATAAAGGGCCGGGCCAAGGCGCGGGCGATGTGGTCCGCCACGTTGGCCGCCACTTGCAAGACATCGCCGCGCACGCCGCTTAACACCACCAAAAACTCGTCGCCGCCCAGACGCGCCACGGTGTCGCTGCTGCGCACGCACGAGGCGAGCCGTTTGCCCGCTTCTTTTAGCAGAAGGTCGCCGTAAGCATGGCCTAGCGCGTCGTTGACGGCCTTGAAGCGGTCGAGATCCAGGAAAATCACCGCCAATTGTTCGCGGTGGCGGTCGGCCAGGGTGATTGCCTGCTTCAGGCGGTCCTCCAGCAGGCGGCGGTTGGGCAGCCCGGTCAGCGTGTCGTAGTAGGCCAGCCGCTCGATCCGCACTTCGGCGCGTTTGCGGTCGAGGATGCCGGCGAAGGTTTGGCAAATCGACCGCATGAAATCCAATTCCTGCGGTTCGTGGATCTGCCGCCGGGGCAGGCGCATCATCAACACGCCCAGGATCTGCTTCCGCACGATGAGATTGAATTGAAAATAACCGTGTGCGTCGCCGCCATCCTGGAGCGGCCAAGCCGGCTGCGGATATTCCGCATACCAAGGCAGGGCCACGCCGCCTTCCTTGCCCAAGGATTGCATGATCGCCTCTTGGCATGAGGCCATGAACACGGGCGGCAAATCGCGGGCGGCGGCGAGCAGGGGAAGCTGTTGGTCGAATTCCACCAGAAAAATCGCCCCGCCGCCGGGCGCGTCCGTCTGCATCGACTCCAGGATCAGCGCCAGGGCGCGCTCGCTCATCTGCTGCAAGGAATAGCCCTCGATAGGCAAGGAGAGCAGGGCGTTCAACAGCCGTTGGCGGTGTTCCGCCCGCCTGCGCTGGGTGATGTCGCGGCACAGGCATAAGATGTGCAGGCCCAGTTCCGTCTTCACTAGGTTGGCGTTGATCTCCACCGGGGTGACCTTGCCCGAGGCGTCCATGTAGTCGATTTCAAGGTTGCGCAAATACCCCAGGCGTATGCACTTTTCGATCTCCTCGGCATTGCGTTCGATGTCGTGGGGCGCGGTCCACTCGACCACGCTGCGGCCGGTGATTTCCTCCAGCGAAGAGTGGCCCGTCAGGCGCAGATATTCCTCGTTGGCGTCGATCACCGTGCCAGTCAGATCCAGCATCAAATAGCCGGTGTTGGTGGTTTCCACCAAGGTGCGGTAGGTTTTTTCGCTGGCCCGCAAGGCTTCTTCGACATGCCGTTTTTCCAAGACCTGCCCGGTTAGCGCCTCGTTCGCCAGCCTCAGGCCGTGGTTGGCGTAGTCGAGGTCGTGGAGCAAGAGGATATTCTCGTAGCTGAGGCGCAGCAGTTTCGTTATCGAGGCGCACAGCCGTTCTGAAACCCGCCACATCAGCGCGATGAACAACAGGGACAGCAGCCCCATGCCGATTGCGGCGCCCTCGCCTTGGGCCAGCAAGCGAAGGGCGAAGGGCAACACCGCAGGCAGTAGAAAGATGAGATAGCATTCGCGGACGGGGGACAGCGTCGCCACGCCCGCCGCCGACAGGCCGGCCAGCAACAGCCCGATATAGGCTTGGTGGGCGGGGCTGCCCTCGGGAAACAGCAAAAACCCGCCCGCGCCCAAGCAGGCGCCGGCCAAGCCGGTGCCGATCAGAAACAGGCGTCCCCAGTGCGGGGCTTCCGCGAGGGCGGCATTGGCCTGTTGATAAGCCCGGAGCAACCCGTAGCGGCCCAGGGTCACCAGCGCGCAACAGCCTCCCCAGCCGAGCAGCAAGGAAGCCGGGGCTTGGCTCCAAAGCACCGCAGTCGTGACGACAATACTGGCCGCATGGGCGATCAAGGCGGAAGGCAGTTGCTCATAGAGTAGCCGGACCTGCTCCGCATTGATCTCTTGGGTATGCTCAGACATCGGGGTGTTTTTCCTAATTCAGGCCATGCGGATTATAGCGGGCGCTGCGGCGGATAGGGCTTTATTTGGGGCTGGACCCGCCCCACCGATCAGTTGCGGGATAGGCCGGCAAACATATTGGATATTGGTAGGAGCGGCCCTTCAGTCCGCGATTTTTGCGGGCTAAAGCCCGCTCTTAGGGGAGAATGTGCGGCAAACCGATAGGTGGCTTGCCATCCGTTCCGCGCAAAGGCGAGAATAGCGGCCGAACTGGCGCGGGAAGTGCCGCGCCGGTCGTTCGCATCCATCAACATAACAGGTAAAAACCATGGCAACCCAAGACAAGTGCGTGAGTATCGTGCCCTATTTCAAAGTGGCGGACGGCAAGCTGGCGGCGTTCAAGGCGCTGTGCGAGCAGTTTGTGGCCAAAACCGAAACCGAGGCGAAGGCGCTGTATTACGGCTTTTGCTTCGACGGCGACCAAGCGCATTGCCGCGAAGGTTATGTCGGCGCCGAAGGGCTGCTGGCGCATTTGGACAATGTCGGCGCCTTGCTCCAGGAAGCCTTGACAATCGCCGAGCTGACGCGGCTGGAGGTGCATGGCGTCGAGGAGGAGCTGGCCAAGTTGCGGGAACCCTTGGCGGCGTACAATCCCCAGTATTTCACCCTGGAGTGCGGCTTCCGCCGCTAGCCGGAGGTGGGTTCAATTGATTGAAATGTAGGAGCGGGCCATGCCCGCGATCTTGGGACTCACCCATTGCCCGAAGCTTTTCGCGGCCACGGGCCGCTCCTACGGAAACTATCAATAAATCAATTAAACCCACCTCCCGCTAGCCCGCTCACTTCTTCAGCATCCGGGCGATGTCCTCTTTGGCAAAGCCGATCTTCCTCGCCACCCGGTCGGCGTGGCTGACGCGGGAGATGCCCTCCACCAGCCGGTAGGTGGGATTGTCGTCTTTGAATTCCACCTGCCGGGCCAAGCCGACGCCTTTTTCCTGGAAATGCCCGACCAGTTCGTGGTTGTGGGTGATGAGCAAGGTGGTCGCGCCCTTCTGCCGGAAACCGTCGAGGATGTCGGTGGAAATCTCGATCTTTTCCTCATGCGTCGTGCCTTCCGACAACTCGTCCATGATGACCAGGCTATGCGCCGTGGAAGCCATGAACACTTCCTTGGTGCGCTTGAGTTCGGTGCCAAAACGGCCTTCGCCGTCGGCGAGGTGGCTGATTTCCGGGGTCTGGTAAAAAATGCGGTCGGCCACGGCCAGTTTCGCCGCTTGGGCCGGCACATAACAGCCGATCTGCGCCAGCAACTGCGCCTGCGCCAAAGTCTTGCAGAAAGCCGTCTTGCCGCCGCTGTTGGGGCCGGTGACGAAGGCCAGCCGCTCCTCGTCCAGCGTCAAGCTGTTGCCGACATAGCCGGGGTTGCCCTTGGCGAGGATGGGGTTGCGCACGTCTTGCACGTCCAGCGTATGCCGCTCCGCCGCAGCCATCTCCGCCAGTGCGCAAGGATGGCCGAAGGCTTCTTGGTAGCGGATGAAGGCCAGCAGCTCGTCGATGCCGCCCAGGGCGTCCAGCGCACCCTGCACCTCCGGCGAACGCTTGAAGATTTCCCGCAAGGGGTAGATATAGGCGTCGCGGTCGAAGCCGCCGACGATGGGGATGTAGACCAGCCCCAACGGCAGCAGGAACAGCCACAGCACCGGCGAGATGGAGGCGGTCATCTCCAACAGCAGCGGCACGAATTGCAAGGCCAGCACGACGAGCAACACGCCGGCCACAAACAGCCCCGGCTTGAACAGCGAAGGGCGGAATTTGACGGCGGGAATGTACCAGCGTTTCTCGGCGCGGGTGAGGATGTCTTGCTCGCTGCGGTAGACCGGCCCGCGCATCAGGGCGCAGGCCCGCGTCTGCGCAAACCCGCGCAGGGTTTCCACCAAGGCCAGCAAGTAGGGGCTTTGCGGCGTGGGCAGCGCTCCGGCCCCGTCCGCCAAGTCGAGCACGAAGCCCGTCCCGCCCAGATAAGACTCATAGCCGAAGCCGCCGATTTCCAGCGGGTGCGCCGGGTTGCCGATGGCCCCCAGGAACGTGGCGAACAGCAGGTCGTAAAAATCCCCCTCGCGTTTTTTGGCGTTGCCCAGCAATTTCTCCAGCCCGGCCCTTAACGCGGCGTCGGCTTCGATTTCCCGCACCGCCTCTTGCTTGGCGCCGATGTTGGCGAGATCCGCCAAAGGTTGCGCCAGCGAACGGTACAGCACCGCCCGCCCGATGCGGGTGTCGGCGTGGTCAACAGCCTCGAACAGCTTGTCCACTTCCAAGGCGCGGAAGCTGGCCTCGTCGATGACGCCCGCGCCGGTCGCGGACGGCGACGCGGAGGGGATGGCCGGCGGGGATTTGGCATCGCCGCGCAACAAGGGCGGGTAGAGCGGGTAGGTGGGGTGTGTCATGGCGGGTCGGCCTCCTGGGCTGTTTGAAAGGGCGCATCCATTTACTTTAGCAAAACTTGAGGCAGTGAATGGACTAGGGATCGCCCATGCTCTCGCTTACCGGCCCCAAGACCGATAAACTTGTAGCATTTTCACCGCCGTAGACGGCGGAAGATCTCACGACATGACAGGAGATAAAGGTTGATGAACAGCCATCTTGAAAAACACGACGGTGCCTTGGCGGAGCTGGGAATTGCGGGCTTCACCTATGCCGACCTCCATGACCCCAGCCGGCTGCGCGATTTGACGCTGGCTTTTGACCGCACGGCGCAGGCGCAAGCGCCCGACCTGTTCGAGGCGTTCCAGACCTACCGCAACTGCCGGGGCGACGGGCTGCCCCCGGAACGCATTTCCGAGTTGCTGGTGAACATGGCTCCCTTGGTGGGCGGGTTCGTCGCCAGTTTGTTCCGGGTGGAAACCGAGCGGGCCGGCCAGATGGGCGTCATCCAAGGCGAGTTCGACGGGGTTTTCACTTATCGCGGCGAGGTCGTTGGCAAGTTGGCCGCCCGTTACAAGGGCCAGAACCCGGAAGAATGGGACATCGCCGCCATCCGCGAGTCGTTCGAGTCCTTGTTGCGGGCGTTGCGGCCCGCCGCGCAGGTGGACGGCGACCGCGAAGCCGCCGTGGCCGGGCTGGCGGTGGAGTTGCTCACCCTGGCGAAAAGCGAAGCGCCGGATGCCTCCGCCCTCCGCGCCCGCTTGGCAGGCCACTTGTTGTTTGCCGATGCGCTGGCGCAAGACGACGCGGGGCTGGCAGCGGCTTTGTTTGATGTCGTCGCCCGCTGGAGCTTCGCCGCCACGAAAATCCCCGAACTAAAGGCCGAGGTGGCCGACTGGGTCAGTTTCAAGACGCCGGGCCGCACCGATTTCACCCATCTCGTACAGCATGAGACGGTCGAGCGCCACGGCTACAAAGCCTGGGCCATCCATCCCGAACACCAGCGCCGCCGCGACGGCTTCGCCCTCACCGACCCGCGCTTCGGCGACCGCCGCACCTTGTACGAGGTGGACCATTGCATCTACTGCCATGACCGCGACACCGATTCCTGCTCCAAGGGCATGAGGAACAAGAAGGACGGCACTTACAAGGCGAATGCCCTGGGCGTGGACATCACCGGCTGCCCCTTGGAGGAGAAGATTTCCGAAATGCACCTGCTGAAAAAGCAGGGCGACAACATCGGTGCCTTGGCCTTGGTCGCCATCGACAACCCGATGTGTCCCGGCACCGGCCACCGCATCTGCAACGAGTGCATGAAAGGTTGCATCTACCAGAAGACCGAGCCGGTCAACATCCCGCAGATCGAGACCAACGTCTTGACCTCAGTGTTGTTCATGCCCTGGGGCTTCGAGATCTACAGCCTGCTGACGCGCTGGAACCCGCTCAACGTCAAGCGCCCCTACGCCCTGCCGTACAACGGCAAGAATGTGCTGGTGGCGGGCATGGGGCCGGCCGGCTACACGCTGTCGCATTATTTGCTCAACGAGGGCTTCGGCGTGGTAGGCATCGACGGCTTGAAGATCGAGCCTTTGCCGAAAGAACTGACCGGCGACGCCGACAAGCTGCCCAAGCCGATTGTCGATTTCAACGAGCTTTACGAAGACTTGGACAAACGCGCCATGCTGGGCTTCGGCGGCGTGGCCGAGTATGGCATCACCGTGCGCTGGGACAAGAATTTCCTCAAGGTCATTTACCTGAACCTGCTGCGCCGCAAGGCGTTCCGCTGCTATGGCGGGGTGCGCTTCGGCGGCACCTTGACGGTGAACGAGGCTTGGGATCTGGGCTTCGACCATATCGCCATCGCCTCCGGCGCGGGCAAGCCCACGGTCATCGACCTGCAAAACAACCTCACCCGGGGCATCCGCAAGGCGTCGGACTTCCTGATGGCCTTGCAACTGACCGGCGCGGCGAAAGAATCGAGCTTGGCGAACCTGCAAGTGCGCCTGCCGGCCGGCGTCATTGGCGGCGGCTTGACCGCCATCGACACCACCACCGAGTTGCTGGCCTATTACCCGGTGCAAGTGGAAAAAATCCTGCACCGCTATGAAAAGCTCTGCGAACTGTACGGCGAGGAAGCCGTCCGCGCCCGCTACGACGAGGAGGAGATCGGCATCCTCGACGAGTTCTTAGAGCATGGGCGTGTCATCCAGGCCGAACGCCGCCGCGCCGAGGCCGCAGGCGAGAAGCCGCATTTCGCGCCGCTGCTGGAGCAATGGGGCGGGTCCACCTTGTTCTACCGCAAAGGCATCAAAGACTCCCCGGCCTACCGGCAGAACCACGAGGAAATTGCCGAGGCGCTGGACGAAGGCATTTTCCTGGCCGAAGGCATGAGTCCCCTGGAAGCCATCAACGACGAATACGGCCATCTGAAAGCCGTGCGTTTCGAGCAGTTGGAGAACCAAGAAGGCCGCTGGCGCAAGACCGGCGAGTTGGAAGTGCCGTTGCGCAGCCTGTTCGTCGCCGCCGGCACCTCGCCGAACACCATCTACGAATCCGAACACCCGGACACTTTCGTGATGGACAAAAAGTTTTACCAGCGCCACGAAATCGACTGGACCGGCGGCGAGCCGGTGCTGCTGCCGATGGCCGACGCCACCGGCCCCAAGCTGGGCAAGCCCGCGCCGTTTACTTCGTATCACCGCAACGGCCGCTACATCACGTTTTATGGCGACAACCACCCGGTGTATGCCGGCAACGTGGTGAAGGCGATGGCCAGCGCCAAAGACGGTTATCCTTACATCGTCCGCCTGTTCCAGCAGGAATTGGCGGCTTTGGACCCGACCTTGCAGGCCGAGCGCGACACGGACTTGGCTGAGTTCCAGGCCAAGCTGGACGATGTCTTGCTAGGGCGGATCGTCGAGATTCGCCGCCTGACGCCGACCATCATCGAAGTCATCGTCAAAGCCCCGATGTCGGCCAAGCATTTCCTCCCCGGCCAATTCTACCGGGTGCAGAATTTCGAGGCGCTGGCCCCGGTGGTGCAAGGCACGCCGCTGACCACCGAAGGCTTGGCCTTGACCGGCGCGTGGGTGGACAAGGAGCGCGGCCTGATTTCGCTGATTGCCTTGGAGATGGGCAGCTCTTCGCGCTTGTGCGCCACCTGGAACCCCGGCGACCCGATAGTCGTCATGGGCGTCACCGGCACCCCGACCGACATTCCCAGGGGCCAGACGGTGATGCTGCTGGGCGGCGGCTTGGGCAACGCCGTGTTGTTCTCCATCGGCAAGGCCATGCGCGGGGCGGGCAACCAAGTGATTTACTTCGCCGGCTACCGCAACAGCGGCGACGTGTTCAAGGTGGAGGAAATCGAAGCCGCCGCCGACCTCATCATCTGGTCGGTGGACAAGCGCGAAGGCAACGCCCCCATCGTGCCCTCCCGCCCGCAGGACAAGACCTTCGTCGGCAACATCGTCGAATCCATCCTGGCCTACGCCAAGGGCGAGTTAGGCGAGACGCCGATCCACCTGGACGATGTGGACCATCTCATCGTCATCGGCTCGGACCGCATGATGGACGCGGTGAAGCAAGCCCGCCACGGCGTCTTGCAGCCTTATTTGAAGGCGCACCACGAAGCGATAGGCTCGATCAACTCGCCGATGCA
>CAZOTR010000087.1:0-17170 GCA_964582755.1 uncultured Methylococcaceae bacterium
TCGGCTTTGGGGGCGGCCGGGGAAGCGGATGCAGTTTTGGCTTTTGGGGCTGCTGGAGAAGCAGGCGAGTCCTCGGCGTCCTCCGCTTCGGGGGCGTCCTCACTGTCGGGCGCGGACGGGGGGGCATTCTGTGAATGCTTCAACTTCCCGTATCGGGGGATGAAATCCCCTTCTCTGGTGGACTGGGATCCACCCGACTTCCCGGAGGATTTGTTGAAAGATTTGCCACTCATGGCTTGCCCGCCTCTCGCCCTGGTTAAGTATTGTCCGGGATGGAGTTCCCTTCGGCTTCAGAACTTAGAATATCCTCATCCTTGAAGGCCAGCGTCAAATTGCTCAAGCGCTTTGCCCGCGTTCCCTGGAGATTGCGGACATCCACGGAAACAAAGAGCGCATTATCTTTGAGGGCGACTGCCTCATAGAAAAACGATACGCGGGCCTCTGCCAAAATGAACTCTGGAATGTCAGGATCCTTTGATCGCCCGAAAGACGCCGCCTCCATAAGCTCGGCTTTCAGTGCGGCGATAAAAGCTGACAACCTAATCTCTTGCAACGATGATTCCATTGGCGTTTCTTACTAGGTGTTTAAATCTGCAAACTTAGAGCTCTAATTCTTCTCCCAGAGGAGGCTCTGCAATTATTGGCGGAGACTCTTCAGGCAATGGCTCTGGATCAGGTATAGGCTCAAACTCGGGCGGCGGTGGCGGTATCGGCCCCGGCGGCAGTGGAGTAGGAGCAGGCTTCGTCGGCGTCGGCGTCGGCGTCGGCGTAGGTGTAGGTGTAGGCGTAGGCGTCGGAGGCTCTGGATTTGAGGGCGGATTCGGTTTGGGCGGAGTCCCGCCGTCTTCATTTGGCGATACCAAGGCCGTCATCGAATCACCAATCAAGCGCATCAGACGTTGATAAATTTCATCGTCATCCGCCCCCTTGATCGTCAGGCCGATATTCATCTTAGCGGTGCGCTGCGCGCCCCGGACACTCCGGGAACTGAGCCGGCCCACCAGCGGTTTCACATTGCGCGTCGCGCGCAACGCATTCAAGCGTTCGGTGACCCCCGCAGAGGCGGAAATGGCTTTGCCCACAGGCAAACCGCCACTACTGCCCGCCGCCGTCCGGGCCATTTCGCCCTCGGATTGCTCTTCCGACAGTGTCTCGTCTATCTCCACCGCCAAATCTATCTTGACGTCGGCAATGCGCATGGCCGGCAGGCGCATCAAACTCAACACAGGCACGGCGACCTCCGCCGGTTGCAACAAAACGGAGCCGACATTGCTTGGATCCGGCAAGGCATGTCTCATTTTGAAGGTAAAAACGGCAAGCTCCGGCGGAGCCTGTGGATTTTCCGATTCCTTGAGACCATATTGAAGCATGAACTCCAGCACCTGCTTTTCCGCTTCAATCTGGGCATCCTGAAGCGCCGTGATAGGCGCCGCGAGCAAAGCCCCGACAGAATACGCGGCACCATCGACTCCGAATTTATTGGCCATTCTATAATACGCCTTATTTCAACCAACTAACCATAGGTTAGAACCTTATATATCCTGTGGCACTCTCTGGTTTGATGCTAAGGGGTGCCGCCACTGGCCGGGGGCGGCGGCGGTATCTGCGCCTGGGCCTTGATCGAATCATTGAGAATCGACAAAACCCGAATGAACCCCTCGGGAACCCGCTGCTGCGCGTTCATGGTCATTTTCAATGTGGCGCTGCGGTCAGTGTCGTGGCGGGCAGACTGCTGGTAAGTGGCGCTGACATTGAAATTAGTTTTGACCGAAGTGGTTGACGTACCCTCGCCTTTGGGCGCGCCCAACCATCCCAACAGACCGCCTCCCGCAGAGCCAGTTACTGTCCCAGTGGTTGAAGCCTCCGTACCCCATTTGCTGCTGTATTTGGCCTGGGTTTTCTTCGACATCACATCGCGGATCTTGAATTCGAAGCTCACCGACAAATCGTTTATGGCGAGGTGCGGCGGCTCGACGATGGACAGCAAAGGAACCGACAGTTCCGTTTCTCTTTCAAGGACATCCCCAGTTGCGGGATCAGTCACGGAATTATTAAATTTGAAAGGCAGCGTTATTACTTCGCCATCCTCGTTCAATCCCACCGAGGTGATAAAATCTGCGGTATGGACGGCGGATAGCGCCTGCGCTTCGATAGCCGCCATCAACGGACCCGACAGCATTTGCCCTAGCGGAAGGCTGGTAAGCTCCGCCCCAATGGAGACTTTTTCAGGGTCTTGTTGTTCAGCCATACTTTTTAATCCTCTTAAAGTGACAGTTAATCATTCCAGCCTATTATTAGCTTACGCCAGCATAGGCTGGAACTTATTATATGTGCCAAACCAAGGCTGTCAAGGGTTGCGTAGGCGTGACTAATTCTCTTGACAAAAGGATATTCATTTGATCCAAGGCGCTCTGTCACTGCTAACCGCAACCAATTTGTTTTGGAAAGCCAAAAAAATAATACCCCTAACAAAGAGGGATTTAGCTGCCACTCTTATATGATACAAAGCCTTATAGACTTTGCGCCGGCTTCTGTCCTCGCCACTAACGGCGGTGGCACGGCCTTGGCCCGGCAGGGTGCGCACCGCGTAGATTTGCCGGTTTTCGGCATTCTTTAGCGGCGGGCAATATGTTGAGGTTCCTTCGCCACCCCAATCTACAATTTTAAAACCAGCCGGGTAAGCCGGGGGTGCGCGGCTACCGCTACGGCAGTCCCTGCGTCCGTCAATGCCCTTGCAACGCCTCGACGATCTTCAAGCGCCGCACCCTAAGGGCCGGGGGCAGGCCGATCAGCAGCCCCAAAACCAGCACGACCAACCCCCCCAAGCCCCAGGTTTGCGCGCCGACGAACAGCGGCGGGAAGCGGCCGCCGGTCTGGGCGTTCAGCGGCCCCATCAGCGCCGTCGCCAGCCCCAGGCCCAGCCCCGCGCCCAGGGCGAGCAACAGCAGCGCCTCCGCCAGCACCAAAGCCGCCACCTGGCCGTCGCCAAAGCCCAAGGTTTTGAGGATGGCGAATTCGGGGATGCGCTCGCGGATCGACTGCGCCAAGGCGTTGCCAGTGAGGAACAGCAGGGTGAAAAACACCGCGCCCAAGATCCGCGTCACCAACGCGCCGATGTCGCCGATTTGCTTGGCGAAGCCGACGGCGAATTCCTTTTCCGGCTGGGTCTTGGTTTCGTCCGGGGAATTGCGGAAGTGGGCGTCGATGGCGGCGCTGATTTCCCTGGCGTGTTTGGCGTCGCTGATGCGGATGACATACCAGCCGGTGGTGCCCTTGCCCATGCGCCGGGATTCGTCGAAATAGTCGTGGGCGATCAACACCATGTCGGTGTTGCCGAGTTGCGCCGGGTCTTTGGCGTCGATGATGCCCACCAGGTCGAATTCCCAGTCCAGGCTGCCGTTGGACTGGGCGAAAATCTCCGAGTGGATGGGCAGCTTCTGGCCGAGCGTCCAGCCGTAGCGCTTGACCAACCGAATGCCGGCGACGGCCCCGGTGCGCGTTTTGACAAAGGCTTCCCGTTGCGCGGGCTGGACGGTGAATTCCGGGTACATGTCCAGATAGCGGGCCGGGTCCACCGCGAACACTGGGAAGGCGTTGCTTTGGTTTTGGTACTTGGCCCCGAACCAATTGGCGTAGGCGACGGCTTGCACACCGTCGGTCTTTTCGATGGGGCCGAGATGGGCGATGGGCAGCGGGTCGATGATGGAATAACGCGCCGTGCAGAGCAGGCGCTTGGCGTCGGCGGTTTCCGCGCCGGAATCGAAGGCAAGCTTCACCGCCTGCAAAAGCCCGAACAGCAAAAACGCCGCCATCACCGAAAACAAGGTCAGCAAGGTCCGCGTCTTCTTGCGGGCCAGGCCGGCCAGCAGCAATTGCACATAGCCCATGGCCTAAGCCCCCTCCCCCACTGCGGGGGCAGCCCCGCCGCCGTCCAGCCACTCGCCCTTGTCCAGGTGCAGTTGCCTGCGGGCGAACTCCGCCGCCTTGGGGTCGTGGGTCACCATGACGATGGTCTTGCCGTGTTCGCGGTTCAGCATTTGCAAGAGACCCAGAATTTCGTCGG
Organism: uncultured Methylococcaceae bacterium; assembly: GCA_964582755.1. GTDB lineage: Bacteria > Pseudomonadota > Gammaproteobacteria > Methylococcales > Methylococcaceae > Methylumidiphilus. Next base: position 4,064 of record CAZOTR010000087.1, read on the forward strand.
CGGTCTTGCGGTCGAGGTCGCCGGTAGGCTCGTCGCAAACCAGCAAATCGGGGTCGGAGACGATGGCGCGGGCTATCGCCACGCGCTGCTCCTGCCCGCCGGACAGCTCGCGGGGCTTGTGGCCAGCGCGGTCTTTGAGGCCGACCAGCTCCAGCGCGAGGGCGGCATGGCGCTTGCGCTCTTTGGCCGACAACCGGGTCAGCAGCAGCGGCAATTCGACATTCTTTTGCGCGCTCAGGGCTTGCAGCAGGTTGTAGAACTGGAACACAAAGCCGACATGCGCGGCCCGCCACCGTGAAAGCTCGCCGCTGCCTAAGCGGTCGATGCGCCGCCCGCCGATTTCGACGCTGCCCGAACTCGGCGAGTCCAGCCCGCCGATGATATTGAGCAAGGTCGTCTTGCCGGAACCCGACGGCCCCATCAAGGCGACGAAATCGCCCTCGGGTATGTCCAGGTCGATGCCGTGCAGCACTTCAACCTTTTCTTTGCCGCGCTGGTAGGTCTTGGCCAGCTTGCGGATGTGTATGAAGGGGGGGGGTGCCATCTGTCTTTGCCGATTGCCTATAAAGATACTGGGTGCTAAGAAGCTGTCTGGTAAAAATTTCAGGCTATAGCCAATGCTTTGCGCGGCATGTGCCGTCCGTAGGAGCGCCCCATGGGCGCGACCGGCCCCGCGTCCGCGCTTGGTTCGTCGCGGGCGCGGCCCGCTCCTACACTAGGCTGGCGTAGGGCTATTCCTCCGCCGCCTCCGCCACCCGCCCGCCGTCCTTGAGCGCGGCAGGCGGTTCCAGCACGACGCGCTCGCCGTCGCGCAGGCCGTCGAGGATTTGCCGGTTGCCGTCTTGCGCTTGGCCTAGCGTCACGGCGCGTTTTTTCGCCGCCCCGGCTTCCACCACAAACACTTCCGCCTTTTCCCCCGCTTGCAGGACCGCCGCCGCCGGGACTAGCACGCCGGCCGGCGGGGCCGCCGCTTCCTGGGCAGCGAGGAAGGCCACCCGCGCGCCCATTTCCGGCACGATCCTGGGATCTTTGAGTTTGATGGCGATGCGCACCTTGACCGTGGCCTTGCTGCGGTCGGCGGTGGGGATGATGGCGATGACTTCCGCCGGAATGTCCCAGTCGGGATAGGCGTTCAGGTTGGCCTTGACCGGCTGGCCCGGCTGCACCCTCCCGATGAAGGATTCGTTCACGTCCACTTCGATTTCCAAAGAATCCATGTCCACCAATGTGCCGATGCCGGTGCGGGTGAAGCCGCCGGTGGACATCGGCGACACCATCTCGCCCGGCTGCGCGGTCTTGGCGACGACCACGCCGGCGAACGGGGCGCGCACGACGGTGTTGTCCAGGTTGACCCGCGCCACCCGCAATGCGCTTTCCGCCACCTCCACCTGCAAGCCTTGCGTGGACAGCCGCGCCTTCAGCGAATCCACCGTGGCGCGGGCTTGTTCCGCCGACTGGGCGCTGGTCAGCTTGCGCTCGATCAACTCCTCCTGGCGGCGCAGATCCCGTTGCGCCTGGGCCAATTGCACTTGGAAGTCGCGCAATTGCGAGCGGGCGGCGTCCAACTGGGCCTGGGCCAGGTTGATCTGCGCTTGGGCGTCGGTCGCGTCCAGCCGGGCCAGGACTTGGTTTTCCGTGACCTTCTGGCCTTCCTCGATGGACACCTCGGCAATCTTGCCGGTGATCTTGGCGGACACCGTGGCTTGCCGCCGCGCCACCACATAGCCGGTGGCGTCGAGGATGGACGCGCCGGCTTGGGCAGGCAGCCGCGCCAGCGCGGTTTTGACCGGCAGCGGACGCGAGGCCGCGCCCAAGGCCCACCACGCCCCGCCGGCTAGCAAGGCCATCCCCAGCAGCATCCACAGCCATGGCCTGCCGGGCGCGGCCTGGGCCTCCTCGCGGTCGATTTTCAATTGTTTGAGCAGTTCGGATTTGTCCATTATCGGCGGCTGTCCAGGGGGAGGGGGGATAATTGGCAATAGTCGCGGGCCGTGTGATTATATTCCAAGCCGGAGCGGCCTTCAGGCCGCGCAATCGCGGGCTAAAGCCTGCCCCTATGGGAACCGATAGGCGGCAAGGCTTCAAACCTCTCTAATATCCTCCATCCATAACTCCTGGGAATCCACCATGAACGACAAACAACTCGTCGCCCGCCACGCCGCCGCCCAAGTCCAAAGCGGGATGCTGGTCGGCCTAGGCACTGGCTCGACCGCCAATTGTTTTATCGAAGAACTCGCCCGCCGCCGCGCCGAGGAAGGCTTGGATGTGACGGCGGTGTCGAGTTCGGTCATCAGCGCGATCAAGGCGCGGGCCTTGGGCTTGCCGCTGCTGGCGCTGGAGCAGGTGGAGCGGCTAGACCTTTATGTCGATGGCGCCGACGAGGTGGCCCCGGATCTGACGCTGTTGAAGGGCCGGGGTTCCGACTTGGTGCGCGAGAAGCTGCTGGCCAAGGCGGCGGATGCGTTCCTGGTGCTGGTTGACCGCAGCAAATTGGTCGGGCGCATCGGCGAGCGCTATGCCATTCCGGTGGAAGTGCCGCCGTTCGCCTGGCAGATGGTCAAGCGCAGCCTGGAGGCGCTGGGCGGGCAGGGTGACTTGCGCCCAAACGCCGCCAAGGACGGATTGGCGGTGACTTCGCATGGCAGTTTGGTGCTGGACATGGCATTCGGCGCGGAATGGGAGATCCAAGCGCTGGACGATGCCCTCAACGGCACGCCGGGGGTCGTGGAGCATGGGATCTTCCGCAAATTGGCAAGCGTTGTCTTGGTCGCGGCGGACGGGCGGGTGGAGGCGTTGCGGGCGGCAGACGCTTGAAGGTTTGGAGGCGGCGGTGGCGTCCTTCGCCGGGATGCCACCGCTTAAGTCAATGGTTTGGGGGCTGGCTGCCTTGTTCCGTGGAAGATGCCGACGCCGGGGGTTCCCTGCCTGCCTTGTTGCCCAGCCAGACGGCCCCCAAGAACATCGCCAACGATAGCATCCAGGCAATCCCCAGCCAGAGGAATTGTTTGATGCCGGGGTGGGTTTTGACCCGCCAGGCCAGCCTGCCGAAAGTGCTTGCCGGGGCGAGCTCGTCCGGCTCGGGCTCGTCGGCCAGATGGTAGCCCAGGACTGCCACCGTGCAGTTGTCCAGGTTTTTCAGCCGTTTTGCCGAAACCATGCGCGCCAGCCTGTCGCAGGCCGCTTGCGGGCTGCCGCGCAGACAGCCTACGAATTCTTCGGCGCTCACATTATTGAATATGCCATCGGTGCATAGCACCAAGCGGTCGTCCGCATGGACGGTGAATGGACGGATGCTGCGGTCTATGCCGACGAGTTTTTGCACGCCCAAAAAACTGGTGATCAAATGGCCGTTCGCGTCAGGCTCTGACCCGTTTTCGGCCAGCGTCCCTTGGGCGATCTTTTTGGCCCGTTGGTTGGCGTAATTGCCGTCTTCTGTGAGTTGCACCCATTGCTTGCCGCGCAGCAGATACAGCCGGCTGTCGCCCACGCTGGCCCAGTACAGGCCGCGGGATTGCGGATGCAGCACCGCCGCCACCAAGGTGGTGCCGCAATTGCCCGACTCCCCCTGCTTTTGGGCGAATTCGCGCACGGCGCGGTTGGCCCTGCGCAGCGCATAATACAGCGCGTGGGGGATCTTCGCCCGCTCGGGCTTGGCTTGGTAGATTTGCAAAAATATCCGCACCGCCAGCCGGGCGGCCTCCCCGCCGTGGGCATGCCCGCCTATCCCGTCGGCGACTACGGCGGCCACGCCGCCGTGGCGGATGAAATCCCAGTCATCCATGCTGCTAAACGCGACGACATCCTGCTGTTCGCCGCGTGTTCCCAGGAGTTGGGCATGGCCCTGTTGGAGGGTTTCGCTCATGCCTCCGCCTCTGCCATCAAGGCGATGGCGCTGTAGCTGTCATGGTCCGCCGGTGCCGCCTTCAACAGGCGCAATTCCATATGTTCCAGCCATTTCTCCACACTCGCGCTCTTGCACCAATCCGCCTGCATTTCCAACTCGTCCACATGCTCCCAAAACCCGTCGGTGCAGATCAGGAACACATCGCCGGGCAGCAACATGAGGCGGCTTTCCGCCAGGGTGGGTTGCAGCGTCCCCGACATGCCAAGGGAACGCAACAGGCGATGGCTGTCGCCATGGCCGCAGGCTTGTTCAGGCGTGATTTCCCCCGCGTTGAGCAACATTTGGGTGATGCTGTGGTCTTCGGTCTTGCTCAACAATTCACCGTTGCGGAAGGCGTAAACCCGCACATTGCCGACATGCGCCCAAAGCGCGGCCCGGCGGCTCGCGCAAAACACGGCGACGGCGGCGCGCATGGACTGGTTCCTGGCAAGTTCGGCTTGCAGTTCGAGGATTTCCCGCTGCGCCGCTTCCAGGGTTTCCAAAAGGGTTTCATTGGAAACCGCAGGATGGTCCGCAAAAGTCTTTGCAATCGCCGCAACCGCCCGCCGTGCGGCAGCCTTGCCGGCGCCACGGCCGCCCTGGCCGTCCGCGACCGCCCAACAGCCCAGGCCCGCCTCGGCGGCGACATGGCCTGTCGCGTCATCGTTGGCTCCCTTGCCGCCGGGTTTGGACAAGATGGCGGACACCAGTTTCATGGTAGCGCCCTCGGACGGGCTATGGATTTGCTCATTTCAGCAAATACTCCAACAAAGGATTGCGGAACAGCACGATCAGCACCACCACCAACACATAAATGGCCAAGGATTCGATCATCGCCAAGCCGATGAACAAAGTGCGCATGATGGACTTTTCCGCCTCCGGCTGCCGCGACAAGGCGTCCAGGGCGGCGGCGATGGACTTGCCCATGGCGAGCGCCGGGAACATCACGCCCAAGGCGATGCCGACCACCGCCACGGCGGTGGAAACCAGAGTGAACCAAGTCATGTCGCTCATGGATTTGCTGTTTGCTTGATTTTTGGCGGGACCGCCCAAACCCCGGCTGCGCCGGCGTCACGGCTCCTTCGCCTGCGGGCGCTGCCGCCGGACTGCGGTTATTTAAGCATAGTTTGCGGGCAAATTGTCTGCCGACGGCAATTCTCACGGTTCGCCGGGATGTTCAGCCTTCGGCGGGAGTGCCGAAAGCCAAGGAAGTCTGGGAGGGGGGGAAGTGGGTTGGCGGTTGCCAACCCGGTGGCCAGTAGGGATGGCATCGCCGCAGGTAATGCCATCCCCAGGCCGTGTGGACAGGCGGGTGCCCATCCGGCTTACACGTTCAAGCTTTCAATTGCGGCCTGCCTTCCGCCGGCCAGTCCAAGTGGAAGAATTCCCCCCTAGGTCCGTCGGTGCGCTCGTAGGTGTGCGCGCCGAAGTAGTCGCGTTGGGCTTGGAGCAGGTTGGCGGGCAGGCGGGCCGAGCGGTAGCCGTCGAAATAGGCCAGCGCGGAGGCGAAGGCCGGGGCGGGGATGCCGCTCTTCACCGCCAGCGCCACGACTTCGCGCCAGCGGTCTTGGCCTTGGTGCAGCGCGTCGCGGAAATAGGGGTCTAGCATGAGGTTTTTCAGACCCGGTTCCAGCGCGTAGGCGTCGGTGATTTTCTGCAAGAAACGGGCGCGGATGATGCAGCCGCCGCGCCAGATTTGCGCCAAGGTGCCAAAGTCCAGGCTCCAGCCGTAGACCGCCTGCGCCTGCGCCATGAGTTGGAAGCCTTGGGCGTAGGCGCAGATCTTCGAGCAGTACAGCGCCTCGCGGATGGCGGCGACCAGCCCTGCGCGGTCGGTTTGCGCTTCAATGGCCGGGCCGCGCAGCACGGAAGACGCGGCGACGCGCTCGTCCTTGAGGAAGGACAGCGAGCGGGCGAACACCGCCTCGGCGATGGCGTTGGCGGGCGAGCCGAGTTCCAGCGCGTTGGCGGCGGTCCATTGCCCCGTCCCTTTCTGCCCGGCGGTGTCCAGCACCTTGTCCACCAGGAAGCCTGCGCCGGCCGGGTCGGGCTGCTGGAGGATGTCGGCGGTGATTTCGATCAAATAGCTTGCCAACTTGCCCTCGTTCCATTCTTCGAAGATTTTGCCGATTTCCCCGGCCTCCATCCCCAGCAGGTTTTTCATCAGCCAGTAGGCCTCGCAAATCAACTGCATGTCGATGTATTCGATGCCGTTGTGGACCATCTTGACATAATGGCCCGCGCCGTTCGGGCCGATGTGGGCGGTGCAAGGCACGCCGCCTTCGACCGGCTTGCCGGGTTCCGCGCCGGGCAGGGGGATGCCGGTTTGCGCGTCGACCTTGGCGGCGATGGCGCTCCAGATGGGTTCCAGTTCGGCCCAGGCTTCCTCGTTGCCGCCGGGCATCAGCGAGGGTCCGAAGCGCGCCCCGGTCTCGCCGCCGGAGACGCCGGAGCCGATGAAGCGCAGGCCATGGCCGGACAGCACCTCTTCCCGGCGGATGGTGTCCAGCCAGAGGGCGTTGCCGCCGTCGATGACGATGTCGCCTGGTTCCAAGTACGGCAGCAGGCTGTCGATGGTCTTGTCGGTGGCCTCGCCGGCCTTGACCAGCAGGACGATCTTGCGGGGGCGCTTGATCGCGGCGACGAATTCTTCCAGGCTTTCCTTGCCGATGAGACGCGGAAAGGAAGGCTCGTCGCGCTCGGCCTGGCTGATAAATTCGCGGGTCTTCTCCGGGCTGCGGTTGTAGACCGCGATGGTGTAGCCGTGGTCGGCGATGTTCAGGGCCAGGTTTTGGCCCATCACGGCCAGGCCGATCAGGCCGATGTCGGCTTGGGGGATGCTCATGTGTGTCTCGCTTTAGGTTGTAGGAACGGGCCATGCCCGCGATTGATGGGAGGTGGGTTTAATTTGGTTTATCGCACCAGGAGTGCGGGCGTCTCGCCCGCAGGCGGGCCAAAGGCCCGCGCTCCCAGGAGGCCGCCGCCAATCAAATAAACCCACCTCCGATTGATGCGGGCCAAGCCCCGCAGTTTTTCACCGAAAGATCGCGGGCGCGGCCCGCTCCTACGGTGTGCAATAAGCCGTTAATCGCCCGCCAAGGTGTTGCGCCAATACTGGCTTTCCTTCTCAAACAAGCGGTCGGCCTCCGCCGGCCCCCAGGAGCCGGCCGGGTAGGTGTGGATGAAGTCGCGCTCCACCGCCCACACTTTCAACACCGGATCGACCACCCGCCACGCCCAGTTCACCTCGTCGGAGCGCAGGAACTGCGAATGGTCGCCTTCGATCACGTCCAGCAGCAAAGCCTCGTAGGCGTCGAGCGGGTGGCCGTTCTCCCCCAGGTAGCAGGTGCTGGCGTCGAGTTGGGTGGTGCGCGTCCGCATGCCGATGCCCGGCTCGCGCACCTGCAACTCGGCGCGGATGCACTGCTCCGGCTGGATGCCCAGCAGCAGCCAGTTCGGCGCGATTTCCTGGAGCTGGGTTTCGCGGAACAATTGTTGCGGCGGGTGCTTGAAGCGGATGCTAATCATCGACTGGCCGCTGGCCAGGCGCTTGCCGGTGCGCAGGAAAAACGGCACGTTGCGCCAGCGCCAGTTGTCGATGTACAGCTTCAGCGCCGCATAGGTCTCGGTGGTGCTTTGCTTGGGGATGCCGGCCTCGTCCAAATAACCCGCCACGTTGCGCTCGCCGACCCGGCCCCGGCCATATTGGGCGCGGAAGGCATGGGCGTGGACGGCGTTCTTGGGGATGGGGCGGATGGATTTCAGCACCTTTACCTTTTCGTCGCGGATGGACTCGGCGTCCAGGTTCGGCGGCGGCTCCATCGCCACCAGCGTCAGCAGTTGCAGCAGGTGGCTTTGGATCATGTCGCGCAAGGCGCCGGCTCCGTCGTAGAACTCGGCGCGGTCCTCGATGCCGGCCAGCTCGCCGTGGGTGATCTGCACATGGTCGATGTAGTTGCGGTTCCACAACGGCTCCAGCAGCAGGTTGGCGAAACGGAACACAAAGACATTTTGCACCGTCTCCTTGCCCAGGTAATGGTCGATGCGGTAGAGCTGGCGTTCGTTGAAATCTTTGCGCAGGCTCAGGTCCAAAGCCTGGGCGTCCTCCAGGTCATAGCCGAAGGGCTTTTCGATCACCAGCCGGCTCCAGCCGGATTCCTCCTTGTTCAAGCCGTTGGCGGCGAGGCGGTGCGACACCATCTTGTACTCCGCCGGCGGCAGCGACAGGTAGAAGATGTGGTTGGCCGGGAATTCGGGCTTGCCTTCCAGATATTCCTTGAGCAGGCGGAAGCTGTCGGCGTCGCCGATGTCGCCCAGGAAGTAATAGACCTTCGCCAAAAAGCGCGCCAGGCAGGCGGCGTCCAACTGCTTGCCGACGCGCTCCTCCAGCCAGCGGTTGACCTCCTTGCGCCAAGTCTCGTCGTTCCAGGGCCGCCGGCCCACGCAGACGATGGCAATCCCCTCCGGCAAGCGGCCTTCGGCCTCCAGATGGTAGAGCGAAGGCAGCAGCTTGGTGCGGGACAGATGTCCGGTCGAGCCGAAAATGGTGAATACACAGGGTTCTAGCATGGGAATTTTTCCTGAAATGGATAAAAAAAAGGCGTCTGGCGGCCCGTCTCCCTTAGGATAACAAGCCGCTTGACGCCTTTGTCTTAAGGATTCCGCCGCCGCCGTTGGCGAAAGAATCCGTGCTGCTGGCGGGTGAAGCATGGGCTGTGCCAGGATTTGACGGCTTATCTTATCCATTTGATTTTACGAGAATGGCGGGGGAAACAACAGCCTGCGGCGGGAAACGCAGCCGCGCAGCCGCACCAAGACACGCCCAAAGTCGGCAAAAATGCTCCGCTTTGATGCTTGCCTGGCGGTGGGGATGGCGGGCCGGGCGCGGGGCTTTGTGGTATTCCACACAGTTGCCGTGGGAAATAGCTGGTGGAATAATGTTGGGGCGCAAAGCAAGGGCGGCAAGCCTGTCCACGCGGGCCGAACCCCGCAGTTTTGCGCATGTTGGGAAAATGGCGCGTCCACGGCCTTGCTGTTATTGTTTAAATAATTGATTTGTAAGCTATTTGCAAATTGCAAAGCGGAATGCAAAATTGGAAATCCACCCATTCGACGGTCTTGGGATGCTCCGTTTAAGGGGGGAAACCATGGGTTTTTCTGGGTGAAATGCGAAATAATGGTGGGCGCAGTTTTTGCTTAAAAACAATCAATGACGGCGATCCGGTCGATTTTTCGGCGCGAAACGTCAATTATCTCCATCATGCTTCGGTTTTGGGCTTGCTTTCAAGCCCTAACGCCCGCTGTAAGATTGCCTTTGTCATCTTGCCGACAAAAACAGCGGCTACCATGACCGGCCTCTGGCCCGGCTTGGTTTCAGCCTGCGCCGCAAGACCGGCAGGCGTGGCTTTACGGACAAAACTGGCTTCAGTTGGCTTTGCTGACCCGATGGTCCATGACGCCGGAGCGGATGTCCTCTCCTGTCACTTATGCGAGGATTAGTGGAATGACTACTTTAACCATCAAAACCCATTCGGAAAGCAGGCGGGAGTACGAATTTTTCCAGGCGATACTGACGTTGGCGGGGTCGGTCTTGACCCATGATTGGCGTGTGGTCGAATCCGAGCCTGCCGATGTGGTCCTCGTCTCCTTCGATGCGGTCGAACCTTATTCGGCATGGGATGAGTATGCGGAAAAGTATCCAGGCGACAGGCTGATCGCCTACACCGACGAGAGTGCCGTCAACGGCGCAAGGTGGCATATCCCGCGGGCGCCGGAATCGTCAATGCCGCGCCTGAGCGACGTGGTGCGGGTTTTGAACGCGGTTGCCCAATACTTCAGCGCGGCGGGCGCCTGCGCGCCTCCCGCCGCCTTGGCCGGTTCGTTGGCAAGCCAAGCCCCGCCGGTTCAAGACGCGGTGGAGCGGTTTTATCCAGGGCGGCATTTGGCCGGCCTCATCCAGCAGGCCATTGATGACGGGCAGTGCCGGGTGTGCCGATTGCGGGACGGTTTGCCGGTCTATCTCTTCCCGCAAGAAAACACGGCCTATACGGCGGCGGAAATGACCGGCCTGTCCTCCCTGTGCCGGGCGGATATTGATTGCGTCGAGGTGAGGGTCTTGCGGGAAGGCGAGCTCCGCGAGGAAATCGCGGCGCTGGGGATCGCCAAATCCCGCTCGTTGGCGGAGTTTTTGTGGTTTTCGATCTTGACCGGCTCGAATGGCCGGCTGCTGGCGGACTGCGCGCTGGACGAGCCGGTCCACCTCAGGGAATGGCCGGGGCATGTCCGCCTTTCGTTTTATGCCCTGTACCACGACATCGCCACGCAGATGGCCGGCGGCTTGGCCAGTTTGGCCGAAATCGCGCACCGTAGCGCCGCGCCCATCCAAAATGTCATCGACTTGCACAACGCCTGCGCCTGCCAGGGTTTGATTCTGCGCGGCGAGGAAGCGCGCAGGCTGGCCGAACGGAAAATGGAGGCCAGGGAGTCTTTGCGGGTGGCCCTGAAACCCTTGTGCGCGGACAGCAATGGGTATGTCAAGTTGGTGATTGTCGGCAGCGTGGGCTCGGGCAAGACCACGGCATTGACCGCCCTCAGCGAAACGCCGCCGATCTTGACCGAGGCGAATCCCAGCGACGGCGTCGCCGGCCGCAAGCCGACGACGACCGTCGCGATGGAATATGGCGAAATCGCTGTCTTTCCGGGCGCCAAGCTACAGATTTATGGCACGCCCGGCCAAAAACGCTTTGACTTCATGGGGGAAATCCTCAGCGGCGGGGCGTGGGGGGTGTTGGTCTTGATCGACAACACCGGCCCCAACCCCCTGGGGGAATTGAAATATTACCTTGAAATCTATGCCGATAGATTGTCCGTGCCGAATGTCGCGGTCGGCATCTCCCATTATGACGCCAAGCAAGGCCCGTCCATCGAGGTCTACGAGCAGTTCCTGTATGACCATGACTATCCCTTCCCGGTGGGCGTTGTCGATACCCGTGACATCCATTCCTTGGCGGTGCTGGTCGCGGTGATGGCGGAAAGCTGCCAGGAAACCGCATTGCGCGGCGTGGCGTAGGCCACCGCGGTTCGTTGCCCGCATCCCCTGCGCGGGCAATCCTGTTGGCTAAGGAGAGCGTTCGTGTTGCTTGCGGCATCCCCCGGTGCCCTCCCGTCGGGCTGGGGCCACCCGCCAATTCAGCCTGCCAATTGCAATCCTGCCATGCCGAAGGGCATCGGGCAACCTAGCGTCCGGGGATGGCAAGCCGCCGGTTGCCATTTGTTCGGAATCAACCATTTGCGCAACCGGCCAGTGGCCGTCCTTGGCCTGGATTCCATTGCTGCGGGAGCGGCCTTTAGGCTGTGATTATCGCGGGCTAAAGCCCTCTCCCACAAACGTGTTCGGCAAGCCGATTAGGCGGCAAGGGGGCGGTCTCCGCATTGCCTTATCGCCATTATCGGCCATTCATAGGGGAGCATGGCAGATGAAAAGCTTAACCATCAAAACGCTCGCGGAAAACAGGCGGGAACACGAATTGTTCCAGGCGATACTGACGTTGGCAGGGTCGGTCTTGACCCATGACTGGCGTGTGGTCGAATCCGAGCCTGCGGATGTGGTCATTGTCTCCTTCGACGCGGCCAAGCCGCGTTCGGCATGGGATGAGTATGCGGCAAGGTATCCGCTCGACAGGCTGATCGCCTACGCCGACGGGGACGCCGCGGAGGGCGTCCGTTGGCATATCCCGAAAGTGCCGGAATCAGTGCCGCGCCTGAGCGACGTGGTGCGGGTGCTGAACGAGGCCGCCCGCCACATCTGCGAGCTGGAGGCCCGCGCAGGGTCCGTCGGCGGCCCGTTGGCGGCGCAAACCCCGTCGGCTTTCAGGCCCTCCGCGGCGGACATGGCCGGGCGGTTTTATCCGGGGCGGCATTTGGCCGGCCTCATCCAGCAGGCCATTGATGACGGCAAGTGCCGGGTCTGCCAGGGGCCGGAGAGTTTGCCGGTCTATATATGCCCGCCCGAAAACACGGTCTACACGGCGGCGGAAATGAGCGCCCTTTCCGCCTTGTGCCGGGCGGATATCGATGGCGTCGAGGTGCGGGTCTTGCGGGAAGATGAACTCCGCGGGGAAATCGCGGGGCGGGGGATCGTCAGACGCCGTCCGTTGGCGGAATTCTTGTGGTTTTCGATCTTGACCGGCTCCAACGGCCGGCTGCTGGCGGACAGCGCGCTGGACGACCCCGTCCATCTCAAGGCATGGCCGGGGCATGTCCGCCTTTCCTTCTATGCCATGTACCATGGCATCGCTACGCAAATGGCCGGCGGCTTGGCCGTCCTGGCCGAGATTGCGGACAAGAGTGCCGCGCCCATCCAAAATGTCATCGACCTGCACAACGCCTGCGCCTGCCAGGGACTTATTATGCGCGGCGAGGAAGCGCGCAGGCTGGCCGAGCGGAAAGCCGAGGCCAGGGAGCGCTTGCGGGCGGCCATGGCACCGGTCTGCGCGGACGGAGGCCATGTCAAGCTGGTGGTTGTCGGCAGCGTAGGCTCGGGCAAGACCACGGCATTGACCAGCCTCAGCGAAACGCCGCCGATCTTGACCGAGGCCCACCCTAGCGACGGCGTCGCAGGCCACAAGCCGACGACAACCATCGCGATGGAATATGGCGAGATCCACATCCGCCCCGACGCCAAGCTGCATATTTATGGCACGCCCGGCCAGCGGCGCTTTGACTTCATGGGGGAAATCCTCTGCGGCAAGACGTGGGGGGTGTTGGTCTTGATCGACAACACCGGCCCCAACCCCCTGGGGGAATTGAAATATTACCTTGAAATCTATGCCGAGACCTTGGCCGTGCCCAATATCGCAATTGGCATTTCCCATTATGACGCCAAGCAAGATCCGCCGGTCGAAGCCTACCGGCAGTTTCTCAGCGACCACGGCTATCCGTTCCCGCTGGGCGTGGTCGATACCCGCGACATCTATACGCTGGCGAGGCTGGTCGAGGCGATGGCGGCGCCCGGCGAAACCGCGCTGCGCGGCGTGGCATAGGCCGCAAGCCCGCCTTTTCCAGCCCGGGCATATCGCCGAGATACCCCACTGCCATTAAGTTAAGCTGTGTTGGGCTACCGCGTAGCGGCTTATCGAAGGTAGCCGGGGGATTCATCCCCTGGCGGAGGCATAAAATTCTGCGTCGCGTAGCGACGCTTGAGCGGCCCTTGCGCGAACGCCACA
>CAZOTR010000088.1:0-17082 GCA_964582755.1 uncultured Methylococcaceae bacterium
AGCCGCTGGGCCTCGGCGTCGGCCTTGCGCCGGGCCTCCAGCGCGGCCTGCCGCTGGGCTTCGGCGTCGGCCTTGCGCCGGGCCTCCAGCGCGGCCTGCCGCTGTGCTTCGGCGTCGGCCTTGCGCCGGGCCTCCAGCGCGGCCAGCCGCTGGGCCTCGGCGTCGGCCTTGCGCCGGGCCTCCAGCGCGGCCTGCCGCTTGGCTTCTAGCGCGGCTTGCCTTTTGGCTTCGGCTTGCGCCTCCTGTTCTGCCAATTCTGCCAGCCGTTTGGCTTTTATTTCCGCCAAACTCGGTGGTTCAGCCCAGGCTCCAGCCAAGCAACAAACTGCCAGTAGAAATGCCAAGCGAGGCCAGATATTCCGAAGATGGATACCCTTGATTGTCATCGTCGTGTTTGTTTAGTCCGGTTTTTCAGCGGGAGGCGGGAGGTCGGCTTGGTCTTCAGTTGCAGTTTTATCGCCTATTTTCTTCAGGGCATAGCCGTTTTCCCACCAAACTGCATAGCCTTTTGGCGGGGGGCTGTGAGGATGATTTTCCAAGGCGATCAGCCAGTCTGCGAAGGCATCGACTATCCTATACTCATCATATTTAGATTTAAAATCATCCAGCAATTTTCTCGCCCTACCGTCTTTATTATTCCCCATTGTTGCCAGACAGCTTAACGCGATAACCTTGGCATCACGGCTGGCCTCGCTTGGTTTGGTTTGCTCCAAAATCCCGGCCAATTTATGCAATGTATCTTCCCAAACTCTCACTGCGTCGGATTCGGCAGCTATTTTGCGTGGCCACAAGTCATCCACTGAATTTTTGAAGGACTCACTGGGCTGCCGGAAACAATCCAAATTCGGCGGGCCGGGAGTGAGCTTGTAGTCTAGCCTAACCACAATTGGTGCCTGTTCCAACTCAGCCTTTGTCAATTTTCCATTTTCATCAATCGGCACGATGTCATTTGGAATTGGCTGTTCAAGAGCTATCGCTATCAATTGTTCCTTGCCCGCCGGACCTTTGAGGGAGACTTTGCCATCGGCAATGGTTCCTGGATCAATAGGCTTGGAATTGTTGGCCGATTTTTTGTCAGGAAACACAAGGTCATAGTGTCCAGACGAATTCCATTGCAATACGTTGACAAACAAAGGCTTGGCGACGCTGATTTGCAGTTGCAAGCTGTCGCCAATGCGATACTTGTCCGCGTCAATGCCTATGCTTAAGGACTTGTCTTTGCTGGTTTCAGCATTAGCCAAAGACAATTTCGGTGGTTCCACAGAGGGTGTTGGGTAATGGCTAGGCACAGTCCAAAGGCGGCAATCCCGGATTTGCTGGTCTTCATCAGGCAAGGTGCAAATGTGTGTCCAATCCAAATAACCGGGAAGCATTAAGCCATAATATAAAACCGGCACAATGACTGCCAACCCGCCGAGTGCCTCGGCTATCAAAATAAGCCATTTATGCCGGTTGCTTGGGTTTGAAGATGCGCTCATGGTTGCGTGCTGTTTGGATTTGCTGTCTGCCGCTTTCTGTTCGTCTTCTTGCCTATTTTGTTTTTGCGGCACGTCCTGCCCCTCATCGGGGTTGGCCGCGGAAGGTGCCGCCAGCGGCGTTGGCGTGGCGATGGGAATGTCTTGGAAAGTATCGACGCTGAATTTTTGGTAAACCTCCTTGTCCGCCAGCGGCTTAAGCCAAGCGTCAATCTCGGCGATCAAACTGTCATGGGGTAGCACCGCCCCGGCAGTCTCTCCGTCGGTGTCGAAATTTTTCAGCCGTTCCACCAACTGGTTCGCCCCGGCCAAGGCGGCGAATCCTGCCGGGCCACGGGGTTGCTGCAAGCCTTCGTGCAGGATGCGCTCGGCCATATGACCCAGGCTATAAAGGTCAACCCGGTAGTCCAGTTGCTGGGCGTGGATTGTTCCTTCTGTCCCTGCGGAAAGGTCTTTGTCCAATGCGGCCTTGAGCCGCTGCGATTGGTACTCGGCCTTTGCCACTATCGGCAAGCGACGTTGCAAGGGACGCTCGGGTGTGATGGAAAACGCAAAGTCAATCAGCCGCAGGCGTCCAAACTCAAGGCGGACGGCTTGGCCGGGTTTGAAGGGGTAGGGGGTGTAAGGCAGGCATAGATTGTCTTCTTTGATGTCGCAGTGGACAATGCCGTAACCATGGATTTCCTTGAGCGCCACTAGGCAGGCGCGCAGCAGGGACAAAAACACCCCGGCTTGTTGGAAGGGATGCCCACGGCTTTCTTCGTTGGCGTAGCGGGGTTTTATCCGCAGCCAGTCTTCAAGGGTGAGGCCGGCGTCATAGGTGGCGACCGCTTCGGCGACAGGCGTGTTCCGACCGTCGCTATGCTGGGCATAAGCGGCCAATTCCACCGTATGGCGCAATTTTTTGACGCGGAAATCCAGCAGAAAATCGTTTTCCCGCTGAATCCAATAGTCCGCGTCGCGCAGCCCTTCCGGCTTGAACACCTTCCGGTACTCGCAAGGCCGCTGGTTGCGGGGGGCGTGGCGCGTCACCCGCACATGCGGCAGGTCGCGGATCACCGCGTCGCTCAAATCGAAAGGGTCACGCATGTTCGCCGGATTCCCCAAAGCCTGATGAGTTTGTTCCATCGCGTGGCCGTCTGGATACCCTGCGACTCGATTGGGACAATGATAAACATACAACTCCGCCGCCTGTAAAGCCAAGTCCTCCGATTTTTCCGCGTTCGCGGGGCCGCAGCTAATGCGGGTTGACGGGCTTTGCCGTTTGTTGCATTGTCTCAGCCTTACACACTTCGAGAATCCTTAAGATGACCAGACTCCTGATATCCCTGGCGGTGGCCGTCGCGCTGCTGTCGGCCTGCTCGTTTTCCGCCAGTTCAAAAAGTTCTTCCAACTTGGCTTCCAGCCCTTCCTCCCTGGTTCCCGATTCCTCAGACAAGGTCAAAGACGGCTTCGAGAAAGACGTGCGCGATTACACTGCCGAGTTCGCCAAGTCCGAGGAGGGCAAGCTGGAGGCTTTCCGGGCGCGGCTGGGCAAGATCGCCGAGAAATACGGCGTGGCGCATTGGGCCGAGGACAAATCCACTTATGTCGCCATCGGCAAGGGTTTGCACAAGGCCAAGTTGAGCCAGCCCCAATATGAAGCCTTCAAGGCCAGCCTGGGCGAGTCGCAACCTTGGAAAATGGATGCCATCGCGGAAGGCTACCAATAAGCCGGGCCGGGCATTGCTGGCCGGCCTGCTGCTGTGCGCAGTCGGGCCTGCCGCCGGGGCGGCCGAAATCGAGTATCTCTATGTCAACGCCAGCGAAGGGACGGCCAGCGGCGGCCATGCCGCGCTGAAAATCGGCGAGGAGGTCTTCCATTTCCAGCATGTGCCGCCGGGCTTGTTGCGGCTCCAGCGCGATGATTTCGCGTGGTTCCGCGAGGAATACGGCGGGCGCGAAAACCGCACGATCCGCTCGCACCGGATCGAGGTTTCTGATGCAACCCGCGAGCTTTTGCGCGAACGCTTCAACCGCATCCTGCTGATCGAGGACGAGCAATTCGACCGGCGCGACGCCTTGGAAAAAGACCGCCGCCTGCTGGAAACCTTGCTGCGCCAAGCCGGCGATCCTGGCCGGGCCGAACGGCTGGAATTGAAGGGTTTGGGGTTGTTCCTGGCTGATGGCTGGCAATACTCCGCCGCCCCGGCGGCAAAAGTAGTGGATGGCTCCGTGGCCCGCTTGGCGCGGCGGATAGCCGAGGCATTCGGGGACGGTTTCCTTGAAGGGAAATCCCGCGAGGTTTTCCAGAGCCTAAAAGCCTTGCGGCCAGAGGGCTACGATACGCCGCCCGCCTTGGCCGAGGACTATTTCCTGCCCGCCGGTTATGGCTTCGCCGACCGTTACGCCGACCATTTAAGCGCCTTGGCGGCTGTGCAAGTGCTGACCCAAGGCTTGCCGCTGCGGGAAGGTGTGCTGTTAAAACCGGAAGGGGCGGAGTTCCGGCTGGGCGATAAAGAAAGGCAAGGCTTGGTGGCTTACCGGACTAGGCTGGAAGGGCAGTTGCTGGCGCTGTTGCGCTCGCCGCGCCCGGACTGGGGCTTGCCCCTGCTGGTCGGCATGGCCCGGCTTGTAGCCTTGGATGAATCCATAGACTCAGGCTATTGGGCATTCCTCAATCTGGCGGAAGCGTCCGCCGATGCGGACGCGGTAGCCGACGGGGAGTCCTATGGCTGGCGCCGCTCCCGCTTCATCGCGGCGAAAGCGGCGCTGGCCTCCGCAAATCCTGTGGACGAGTGGGCCTATGCCCGCGTGGAGCAGGCCGCGAACCTGTTTTTTGCCAGCGGCAGCGCCTTGCGCGCAGGCGGGCGGGCGTCGGCGCTGCGGCTGACGCCTGCGCGGCCGGCCCAGGCCGTGCCGATTCCCCTCGGCCTGGGCCGGGCGCAATTGCAAAGCCAGCTCCAACACTTGCAGGCTTACGGACAAGCCTATGCGGACAGCTTGGCCGGACTGTACGCTTACGATTTGTTAAGCCGCAATTGCGCCAGTGAAATCTTCCGCGTCATTGACGCGGCGATGCGGGAGGATGGGGGCTGGGCGGCATCCCTCCGCAACCTGGGCGGGCAGGTGTCCGGTTGGGGCTGGACGATCATCCCGTTCGTCTCTTTCCAGGCCGTGGGGGAAAACTGGCGGGTGGCGGCCACGGAAGAATGGCCTTCCTACCGGCGGCGACGCCTGGAACAGGCCAAGCTTGCGGAAAACCCGCTGCTGGTGGATTTGCGCGAGTCCAATGTGTTCACCTCCCGCCTTTACCGTTGGCACGGCGGCGACGCCGCGTTTGTCTTTTTCACCGACGAGGCGGTATGGGCCAGGCCGCTGGCGGGCGGGGCCAATCTCGCCGCCGGTTTGGCGCAAGGGCTGGTGGGTTTGTTCACTTGGCCCTGGGATTTGGGCGGCAATCTCCGGCAAGGTGTGAAAGGTGCGTTGGTTAGCCTGCCCGAATTGCTGTTTTTCAATATCCGCAAGGGTTCGTTTCCAGGTCTGCGCAGCCCGGAAGAGCCGGAAGGCAGGCGCCGCCGCACTGGAATCGGCCGGCAGACGCCCATGCCGTTCAGTTAGGGAACATTGGACAGAAGGAGGTGGGTTTAATTGATTTATTGATATTTTCCGTAGGAGCGGCCCGTGGCCGCGAAAAGCTTCGGGCAATGGGTGATGCCCAAGATCGCGGGCATGGCCCGCTCCTACAATTCAATCAATTGAACCCACCTCCGGACAGAAAGGCGGCGGGAGTTTCACCTCGCCGGACGGCTTGCAAGCGGTATTGGGCAGATATTTCCGGTTGCTCCAAGGCGCGTTGGAAATGCCGATGATCCGCCGGGAAAGCCGCCGCGGCTTCCGGCATTTTTAATGGAAACGATGATTTCGGAGAAAACAGTTTGAGCATAGATTTTGATACTATCATTCCCCGCGAGGACACAGCCTCGTTGAAATGGGATGGACGGCGCGGTTATTTTGGCAGCGAAGACTTGTTGCCAATGTGGGTGGCGGACATGGATTTCGCGGTTCCCGAGGCGGTTTCCCGCGCCCTGGAAAAACGCGCCGCCCACCCGGTGTTCGGCTATACCCTCGCCACGGATAGCCTCTACGAATCTCTAATCCATTGGCTGCAAAAACGCCATGGCTGGGAAATCCAAAAAGACTGGATCATCCTCTCGCCCGGCGTGGTGCCTTCCTTGCACGCGGCGGCGCTGGCTTTCGCCGGGGCGCAAGAGGGTGTCATTGTCCAGCCGCCGGTATATTTCCCGTTTTTCAGCGCCGTCACCGAAACCGACCGCCGCCTGATCCTCAATCCTTTAAAACTGGACAATGGGCGCTATGTCATGGATTTCGACCATTTGGAACAATGCGCCCAACAAGGCGCCAAGCTGCTTATGCTTTGCACACCGCACAATCCGGTGGGCCGGGTATGGTCGGAGGCGGAATTGCGCGAAGTATTACGGATAGCCCGCCGCCACAATCTGGTTATATTGTCCGACGAAATCCACCATGATTTGATTTTCCCGGAGGCTAGGCATATTCCTTTAAGCCTGTTGGCGGAACCGGGTGACCAGATTGTCACCGCCGTCGCCCCCAGCAAGACCTTCAATATTCCGGGCTTAGGGCTGTCCGCCCTCATCGTCCCCGATCCCCGGCACCGCGCCGCCTTGCGCAAAGCGTTTGAACTGCTGCATTTGGGCGCGTCCAATCCGTTCAGCCTCGTCGCCTTCGAGGCGGCTTACCGGGGCGGCGAGGAATGGCTGGAAGCGTTATTGGCTTACCTGACACAAACCCGCGATTATGTCGCCGGGTATCTCGGCAATCATATTCCGCCCATCAAGCTGGTCCAACCGGAGGGGACTTATCTGCTCTGGCTGGATTGCCGGGAGCTGGGCATGGCGGACAACGAGTTGAAACGGTTTTTCATCCACCAGGCCAAAGTCGGCATGAATCCCGGCACTGTTTTTGGCGAGGGCGGCAGCGGATTCATGCGGATGAACATCGGCGCGTCCAGGGCGGTGGTGGCGGAGGCTTTGGAACGGATGGCGCGGGCGTTGGCGTAAAAGCAGGCCGGAATAAAGCTGCCCCAGCGTCAGCGGAGACAGGTGTTTCCGGCACATCTCCCGGTTTTGCCGGAAGCACCCGCCCAGCTATTCCGGCCCGCTTGCCTTAAGCGTTAGCACAATATATTTTACCCGCCATGTCCGCACCAATCGGTGATTATTTTCTCGCCCGCTATTGTATTGATTGCAAACAAGCGGAAATCCGTTTGCATGCCGAAAAGCCCTTGGCGGACACGGATGTTTGCCATGCCACGGAAATCATTTTCAGCGGAGTTGAAGGCCATCATTTTGAATTCGATAACTTTGGAACTATTCTGGGGCATATTGTTGAAATCCCTCTTGAGTCCTTCGTCGGGCAACGGGCTGGACAATTCAGGGATGGCTGGAGGCAGTCGGGATGGCCAAATTTCTGGCGTGATTCAGTGGTAGAAGCCATTGCCTATTTACGGGGGAAATCAATTCGAGCGTTTGAATTGACTTCGGCATGCGGCATGCAGGGTTGGGTTCTTGCCCGTGAGTGTAAAACCCAAGCCGCCAACCCCCTTTCTGTAACTACGCCGCCGCAGTTTTCCCCTGCCGACGAAACTTGGATGCGCCGCGCCCTGGAACTGGCCCGCCAAGCCGAGGCGGCGGGCGAGGTGCCGGTGGGGGCGGTGCTGGCCAGGGACGGGGAGGCCATCGCCGAGGGGTGGAATTGCCCGATTTCCACGCACGACCCCACGGCCCACGCCGAAATTATCAGTTTGCGGGCCGGCGGGCTGGCCTTGAATAATTACCGCTTGGTCGGTGCCACGCTATATGTGACGTTGGAGCCTTGCGCGATGTGCATGGCGGCGATAGTCCATGCCCGCGTCAAACGTCTGGTTTTCGGCGCTTACGATCCCAAGCGCGGGGCGGTTTGCAATGCCTTGCGGCTGGCCGAAGCCGAGTTTCTCAACCACAGGGTGGACTGGACGGGAGGGGTGTTGGAAGAGGAATGCTCCGCCTTGCTGCGGGCGTTTTTTCGGCGGAGAAGGTGAGGCAGGCGGATAACATCCCCGCGAGGGATGTTATCCGTATTGGGTTATTTTTTGCCGGAAATATTGTTTTCGATCTTGGCGGCTTTTTTCAGATCTTCGACATGCTGTTGCAGCCTCTGCGCGATCAGCATATTGCTGATCTGGTCCTTGACGGCATCGAAGGGCGGCGGCTCTTGCTTGCGCGAATCCTCGCGCTTGATGACATGCCAGCCAAATTTGCTCTGGATCGGGGCCGACGCGGTTTCGCCGTTTTTCAAGGAGGCCACGGCGGCGGAGAATTCCGGGACCATCTGCTGCGGGTTGAACCAGCCCAGGTCGCCGCCGTTCTGCTTGGCGCTGGGGTCTTTCGAGAATTTTTTCGCCAAGTCCGCGAATTTCGCCCCTTTGTTCAACTTGGCCAACACGTCATTGGCTTGCTGCTCGGTTTCCAGCAGGATGTGCCGGGCTTTGAACTCGGTCATGTCGGCGCCGGCCACTTTCTCGTCGTATTCCTTCCTGGCCTCGTCGTCGGTGATGGTGATGCCCTTGCGGAAATTTTCCACCGCCGCTTGCGCCAGCACGTCCCGTGTGACATTTTCCAAGCGACCTTGAACTGTGGGGGTTTTCTGGAGGTTTTTCTTTTCCGCCTCTTGGCGCAGCAATTCGCGGCCGATCAAGGACTCAATGACTTTGTCCTCGGGTACTTTCTCGTTGTTGTTTTGCTTTTCGAATTCGCTGACCAAGCTGCGCAAAGCGTCCTTGCTGATCGGTTTGCCGTTGACCGTGGCGGCGGCGTTTGCCGCGCTGGGGGTCTCGTCGTCTTCGGCGATGGCAGAGGATGCTGCCAGCAGCAGCGACATCGCCAGGGCGGCACCGATGAGAGGGATTTTATTCATAGAGGGGTATCCGTTGGGTTGTGGTTTGCCGGGCGTTTAATGCGCCGGTTTGGCCGCCGGGGCGGCAGGTGCGGGCGCAGGCGCCTGCTTGGCTTCGGCCGGTTTGCCCGCTTCGGCCGGCGCGGCCTTTTGCGCGTCATTGGCCGGTGCCGGTGCCGGCGCCTGGGCCGGGGCGGGGGGCGGGGTGCCGATGTCTGCCTTGGGCGGTTCCGCCGCCTTGGCCGGAGTGGCGGGCGGGGCTAGGCGCTCGATTTTGGCGGCGGCTTTCAATTCCTCGACATGCTTTTGCAGCTTCTGCCCCAGCATCATGCTGCGGAACTGCTCCTTCACTGCGTCGTAGGGAGGCGGTGTCTGTTCGCGGGAATCCTCGCGCTGGATGATATGCCAGCCAAACTGGCTTTTCACCGGCGCGGCGGCGGTTTCGCCGTTTTTCAACGCGGCCACTGCGCTGGAGAACTCGGGGACCATCTGCTGAGGATTGAACCAGCCCAAGTCGCCGCCCTTGTCCTTGGTGCCAGGGTCTTTCGACAGCTTTTTCGCCAACTCGTCGAATTTCGCGCCTTTTTGCAACTTGGCCAGCGCGTCTTTGGCGGCTTGCTCGGAATCCACCAGGATGTGGCGGGCCTTGTACTCGGTGGCCTTCATGGCCGCCACGCGGGTGTCGTATTCCTTTTTGATTTCTTCCTCGGTCACGGTGGCGGTCTTGCGGAAGCGTTCCACCTCCGCCTGCACCATCACATCCCGCCGGGCATTTTCTAATTTGGCGGCGACCTGCGGGTCGTTGGCCAGATTTTGCTTTTCCGCTTCCTGGTTCAGCAGTTCGCGGGCGACCAGTCCTTCGAACACCTTGTCTTCGGGGACGGCTTGGCCACCGCTGCGTTGCGCCACCTCGGCCAGGATGGCTTGGAACAGGGCTTTGCTGATCGGTTTGCCATTGACGATGGCCACTGTGTTTTCCGGCGTCGGCTTGGTTTCGACCAAGCTGGACGAGGGGGTGGCCCCGGCGATTTTCTCGGCTTTTCCGGGCGGGTTGTCACAACCGCCGAACCACAAGACGCTGGCTACTGCCGCTGCACAGAGAGCTGGTTTTTTCATCGGGTAATCCTTAGTTTGCGAGTCGTTCAAATTCTGTGGGGGTGAAGGCTTTGATACTGAGGGCGTGGATGTCCGTCCGCATCAAATCTCCCAAGGCCTGATAGACCAATTGATGCCGCTGGACGGGTGTCTTGCCTGCAAAAACGTCGGCGACAATTGTCGCATAAAAATGACCGCCGCCACTTCTGGCACCGGCATGGCCGGCATGGCTTTGGCTATCATCATGGAGTTCGATATGGCTGGGGGCAAGCGCCTGTTCGAGTAAATGCTGAATTTTTTCCACGCGCTGGGTCATTGCGGAAATACCTTGCGGAAGGGTTTGACGGTGACGCGGGCATAGACGCCCGCGTGTTGGTAAGGGTCGGCGGCGGCCCACTCGCGGGCGGCTTCCAGGTTGGCAAACTCGGCCACGACCAGGCTGCCGGTAAAGCCGGCCGGGCCGGGGTCGGCGGCGTCCACCGCCGGGTGGGGGCCGGCCAGCACCAGCCGGCCTTCCTCCTGCAAGGCTTGCAGCCTTTGCAAATGGGCCGGGCGCGCTTGCTGGCGCAGTGGCAGACTCTCGGGCCGGTCTTCTGAAATAATGGCGTAGAGCAAGGTTTCACTCCTTTTTGGTTTCGGTTTCCGGCAGGTGGCGGGCCAAATAGACCGATTGCAAGATCACGAACAGGAAGGTCAGGCCCAACATGCCGAATAGCTTGAAATTGACCCAGGTGGCGGTGTCGAAGCTTGTCATGACGAAAAAGTTCGCGCCCCCCAAGACAAAAAAGAACAGCGTCCAGCTTAGGTTCAGATTGCGCCACACCTCTTCCGGCAGGACCAAGTTGGCGTTGCTCCCCATCATGCGCTCGATCATCGGCTTGTCGCCCAGCCATTGGCTGGCCAGGAACACGAAGCCGAACAGCCAGTTGATGACGGTGGGCTTCCATTTGATGAACTGTTCGTCCTGCAAATACAAGGTCAGCCCGCCGAACACCACGATGATGACCAGGGTCACCAAATGCATGGGTTCGACCTTGCGGGTCTTCCACCAGGAAAAGCCAACCTGGACGAAGCTGGCCGCGATGGCGACGGCGGTGGCCACATAGATATTGAAGACTTTGTAGGCGACGAAAAACAATAGGATGGGAAAAAAGTCAAACAGCAGCTTCATGGGGTTGGATGCAAACAGTGGGGGGTGGGAATTTTGCGACCTTGCGGGATCGCCGTTGAAGCGGGCTGCCCGGTCATGATTGGGAACCCTCCTGGCCGGCGGGGCGTTTTACCGCGCACAGGATTATGATACAGGCTATTCTAACCGTTCCATGGGCAATATTCACCTTGCGCTCCGCCTCGCGCCGGTTTCCGGCCGGGGACGGGTCGGCTCATTCTTCCGCGCCCTCAAAAACCTCGCGCAAATCCAGCGCCTCACCACCCAGTATCTGCAACGCCAAAGATTCTTCCGGCCCGTAGACCTCCCCCGCGCCATAGCGGCCTTCTGAATCCAGCCGGAAGAGCAAAGCATAGAGTTCCAACGGGTCCAGCACCAGGTATTCGGCCACCCCGGCGCGTTCATACAAGGTTTTTTTCTCGCGCATGTCTTTGCGCGAAGTGGAAGGCGAGAGGATTTCCAAGACGAAATCCGGCGCGCCCTGGATGTTTTTCGGCGTGATTTTGTCCGGGTTACAGACGGCCAAGGCGTCGGGCTGCACCACGTCGCAGTCGGACAGGACCACGTCCACCGGGGCGATGAAGGGCTTGCAGGGTTTGCCTTTCAAGCGGCTGCGCAGCAGGCTGGCAAAGTTCAAGGCGATGTCCTGGTGCCTGATGGTGGGGGCGGGGAACATGTTGTAGGCCACGCCGTCTATCAGTTCCCAGCGTTCATCGTCGTCCCAGCTTAAATAATCGGCGACCGTGTAGCGGTCGGTTTTGGGTTTCAAGATGGAGTTCACAAGTTTGTCCTCGTTGCGGTCTTGCGGCGATGTTACCCCTACGCCATCACGCCTTTCAACAATTCCCGCGTCGGCCCGTCCTCGGCGATGCGCCCGTCCTTGATGCGGATCAGCCGCTGCGAATATAAGGCGATGTCCGGCTCGTGGGTGACCAGCACGACGGTGATGCCTTGGGCCGAGTTGAGGTCGCGGAACAAGGCCATGATCTCCTCGCTGGTCTGCGTGTCGAGGTTGCCGGTGGGCTCGTCGGCGAGGATGAGCTGGGGGCCGGAGACCAGGGCGCGGGCGATGGCGACGCGCTGTTGCTGGCCGCCGGAGAGTTGGCTGGGCAGCCGGCCGCCATAGCCTTCCAGCCCGACCCGCGCCAGCATCCGTGACGCCCGCTCTCGCCGCTCCTGCCTGCCGATGTCGGCGTACAGCAAGGGCAGGGCGATGTTGTCGCGGATGTCGATGCGCGGCAACAAGTTAAAGCCTTGGAACACGAAGCCGATGACGCGGTTGCGCAATTCGGCCAGCCGGTCGGCGGACAGCGCGGCGGTGTCCTGGCCGGTGAGGTAGTAATGGCCCCGGCTGGGCGTGTCCAGGCAACCTAGCACGTTCATCAGGGTGGATTTGCCTGAGCCGGAATGGCCCATGATGGCGACGAACTCGCCGGGGGCGACGGCGAAGCTGATGCCTTTCAACACCGGCACCGCCGCCCCGCCAGCCGCCGGGTAATCCTTTTCCAAACCGACGGCGCGGATGAGTGCCTCCTCGGCCATCAGAACGCCCTGAGCCTGAAGTTGCCTGCCGGCGCGGCCTTGTCTCCCTTGCGCGGGGCGGTTTCTTCGACGATGACCGCGTCGCCTTCTTTCAGGCTTTCGCCGCTGATTTCGACGGACTTGCCGTCGCTGAGGCCGGTTTGCACCGGCGTCGCTGCGGGTGAGTCGCCCGCCAACCGGTAAACCGTTTTGCCTTGGGGTTTGGCCTCGGAGCCGCGCTTGGCTTCGCGCTTGCCCTCTTCGGGCTTGAAGCGCAGCGCAGCCAGCGGCAGCTTCAAGACATGGTGCCGCTCGTCCACGACGATGCCGACGAAGGCGGTCATGCCGGGCAGCAGGATGCCGTCGGGGTTGTCCACGTCGATGACCACGTTGTAGGTGACGACGTTTTGCACCGTCGTGGCGTTGAGCCTAATCTGCTTCACCGCGCCTTTAAAGGCTCGGTCCGGGAAGGCGTCCACGGTGAAGCTGACCGGCTGGCCGACGCGGATGCCGCCGACATCGGCCTCGGCCACCGTGGTGTAGATCTGCATTTGCTTGAGATCCTGGGCGATGGTGAACAGGGTGGGGGTCTGGAAGCTGGCCGCCACCGTCTGACCCACGTCCACATTGCGCGACACCACCACGCCGGACACCGGGGATTTGATGACGGTGTAGCCCAGATTGGTCTGGTCGCGGTTCACCAAAGCCTCGCCGACGGCGACCTGGGCCTTGGCTGCCGCCACCGCCTGCACGGCCTGGTCCAGGTCGTTTTGCGAGGCGTATTTGCGCTCAATCAGGGCGCGGGTGCGCTTTTCGGTCAGTTCGGCCAGTTGCAGGGCGGCTTTGTAATTCTCCAAATTCGCCAGACTTTGCTGTAGCGAGGCTTTGATCAGCGCCGGGTCAAGCTCGGCCAGCACCTGGCCCTGTTCGACACGTTGGTTGAAGTCGGCCTTCAGCTTGATGATGACCCCGGAAACCTGGGTGCCGACCATGGCCAGCACCACCGGGTTCAAGGTGCCGTTGGCGGAGACGGTCTTGACAATGTCGCCGCGCTCAACCGGCACGGTGCGGTAGCGGTTCGCCTCTTGCGCCGCGCCGGGGCCGTAGTGGCGCCACGCGGCGTAGCCAGCACCGGCCAGAATCACGATAAGAAGCAGGAAGAGGGTTTTGCTGCGCACGCAGTGCCTGGGGTTGTGATGGGTGGGGGCGCCCTATCGGCGATGACATCGCTCTTGGCGATGTTATCCCTTTTTTAATTCAAGGCAACAGGCTCAAGGCGCGCAGCCTGTCCTTGTCGATGATGCGGATGAGCTTGGCTTGGACGGTGACCAGCCCCGAGTCTTCGAGGCTTTTGAGGACGCGGCTGACGGTTTCCATGGCCAGCCCCAGGTAATTGCCGATTTCCTGGCGGGTCAGGCTGAGTTTGATCTCCACCCCGGAAAAGCCGCGCCGGCTGAGGCGGTCGGAGAGGTCGAGCAGGAAATTGACGACGCGCTCTTCCGCCGTGCGCTGGCTGGACACGAAGCGGTCGGTTTCGGTGTTGAGGGTTTTGCCGGCATGGCGGAACAATTCCCGCAGCAGGTTGGGCACTTCCCGGCACAGGCTGTCCAGCTCGTCGCTGGGCATTTCGCAGTATTCCACCGGCTCCAGGGCCGTCGCCGAATAATGGTGGCGGTCGTCGGCGAGGGCGTCGAAGCCGAGCAACTCGCCCGGCAGCAAATAGCCGGTGAGGAATTCGTCGCCGCGCGGATCCATGGTCGTCAGTTTGACGGTGCCGGACTTGATGGCCAGGATGCCGCGAAACTTGTCTCCCTGGCGGTACAGGTAATCACCCTTGCGCAGCGATTTCTTGCGGCTGACGATATCGCCGATGCGCTCGACATCCTTGTGGCTCAGGCCGCGCGGGATGCATAGCTCGCTGAGGCTGCAATTTTGGCAAGTGACCTGGAGCTTGGCTTTAATTTCGAGGTGTTTCGGAGGGGGCATAGGGTTTCGGAGGCTTGGGCGGGTTTCCGCGTAACGCGTGCAAAGCGGGGCTATTCTACCCTGCCCGCCCGCCGCTTTCGATGGGTGGGCCGCAAGCCGCGCCAAAATTGGGGGCCGGGGACAAGGCGGGGATTCGTGTATAATCGCAGGTACGCCAAACCGGGCCTAAAACGTGGCTCAGACTTTCCCGCAAACACGCTTCCCCTCAGTGTCCATCCTTCCCCCTGCCATCGTCCAGGCTGAAAACCTGGGCAAGCATTACGGCAAGCAATGCGTCGTCGACCGGATTTCCTTCCGCATAGAAAAGGGGGAGTTCTGCGGCATCCTCGGGCCGAACGGGGCCGGCAAGACCACCACGTTGAAAATGCTGGTGGGCAACACGCCGCCCAGCGGCGGCGAATTGCATGTGCTGGGCCTGCCCATCCCCAAACAGGCCCGCGCCATGCGCCAGCGCATCGGCGTGGTGGCGCAGGCCGACAACCTGGACCAAGATTTCACCGTGGTGGAAAACCTGCGCGTGTATGGCCGCTATTTCGGGCTGAGGCGGGCCGAGATCGAAAGCCGCATCCCGGAGTTGCTGGCTTTCGCCGCCTTGGAGGAAAAGGCCGGCGCGCGCATCGAGCAGTTGTCCGGCGGCATGAGGCGGCGGCTGTCCATCGCCCGCGCCCTCATCAACCGCCCGGAGTTGCTGATCCTCGACGAGCCGACCACCGGCCTGGACCCGCAAATCCGCCAGAACATCTGGCAGTTGTTGCGGCAGTTGCAAAAGGACGGCCTCACCATCATCCTCACCACGCATTACATGGACGAGGCCGAGCGCCTGTGCGGGCGCATCATCCTGATGGACCATGGCCGCATCCTCGCCGACAGCAGCCCGGAGGAGCTGGTGCGCGAGCGCATCGAGCCGCATGTGCTGGAAGTGTTCGGCCCAGGGCTGGCCGAGTGGCAACAGGCCAACCCGTTGGGCGGGCCGATCCGCTGCGAGCAGGCGGGGGAAACCTGTTTTTATTACGGGGCGGATTTGTCGGGCTTGGTGAACACCTTGGACGGTTATCCGGGGCTGCGCTATGCCTACCGTCCCGCCAATTTGGAAGATGTGTTCTTGAAAATGACCGGGCGGGAATTGCGCGATGGCTAGTTGTTTTTCCCGCTGGCTGGCGGTGTGGCGGCGCAACGCCCTGGTCTGGCGCAAGTCCATCCGCACCGCGTTGCTGGGCGGTTTTGCCGAACATGTGTTCAGCCTGTTCGCCTTGGGCTACGGCCTGGGCGGTTTCGTCGGCGAAGTGGACGGCACGCCTTACATCGCCTTCCTTACCGCCGGCATACTCTCCCTCAGCGCGATGAACGCGGCGACTTTTGAAGGCTTGTACCTAGCCTATACCCGCATGGCGGTGTTGAAGACCTGGGATGGCATGATGGCCGCGCCCTTGGGGCTGGCCGACGTGGTCATGGGCGAGTTGCTGTGGATGGGCAGCAAGAGCCTGATTAGCGCCAGCCTGATTTTGTTGGTCGCCTTGGCCGCGGGACTCACCGCCGGCTGGATGGTGTTGTGGGTGTTGCCGGTGGCTTTCCTGGCCGGGCTGTGCTTTGGCGCCATGGCCTTGGTGGTGACTTCCTATGCCCGCAGCTACGATTTTTTCGTTTATTACATCACCTTAGGCGTCACGCCGATGACCCTGCTCGGCGGCGTGTTCTTCCCGTCGGACGCCTTGCCGGAGGCCGTCCGCCTGGGCAGCGCCTGCCTGCCTTTGCACCATGTGGTTGAACTGATACGGGCCTTGCTGTCGGGCCGCTTTGCATGGCCTGTGTTGGCCCACCTCGCCGTGCCGACAGGGTTCGCGGTGTTTGCCACGCTGCTTGCAATTTGGCGCTTGCGGCGGCGGTTGTTGCTGTAGGCGGCAGGAGACAACTCCTTCTCAAGCTTCAAGCACTCCAACCCTTGCCACCTATCGGTTTGCCGAACGCGTCCGTAGGAGCGGACTTTAGCCCGCAATTTGGAGGTGGGTTTAATTGGTTTATTGGTATTTTCCGTAGGAGCGGCCCATGGCCGCGAAAAGCTTCGGGCAATAGGTGAGGCCCAAGATCGCGGGCATGGCCCGCTCCTACATTTCAATCAATTGAACCCACCTCCCGCAATTTTCGCGGGCTAAGGCCCGCTCCTACGGTGAAACCGAGTGGCCCTGCTCAATCGCAGGCTTTGCTAGTCACTTGCCCGGCGAGGGCGGCTTCCGCCGCCGGGTCGGCCGGTCCCCGCACTTCCAGCCACCATCTGTCGGCCATGCTTATGCGGGGTTTTAGCAGCACGGCCATGCCCTGCGCCTGATAGCGCCTGGCCGCCTCCTCGGCCCGGCCTTTGTTATGCACAACAGCCAATGAGATGGCATGGCGGTTTTCTCCCTGCTCCATCACCCATGCGTCCTTAAAGCCCTTTTCCACCAGCATTTTGCGGTTGGCCTGGGCGGCTTCGAGGCTATCCGCCGGCGGATAGAGTATCAAATAGCCGTTTTCGACTTCGGTGGGCTTTTTCACTACCCGGCCCTGGCTGTTTCCCAACGTATCCAACGCCGCCTGGGCTTGCCTGGCCGAGGCGTAGGGGCCTAACTGGCGGCAGGCTTCCACCTGTTCTGCGGGCGTCGAAGCCTCTGTTTTGGGGGGTGTCGTGGCGGGGTTGTCGGGATTCGAGTCCGCTGGGTTTGCCGCCTCGGCGGTTTCCGCCGCGACGGGAGCGGCAGCCGCTTGCGCGGGCGGCGGGGCCGGTTGGGGTTCTGCCGTGGCCTGGGTTTGGGTGGGCGGTTCGGTGGCTTGCGCAGGCGGGGGGGATGCGCTGGCCTCGGCGCTTTGCGGAGGCGGGAGCTGCGTTTCCGCCGGGGCTTGGGCGGGCGG
>CAZOTR010000089.1:0-6375 GCA_964582755.1 uncultured Methylococcaceae bacterium
TTAACTTAATGGCAGCGGGCCTTCAGGCCACCCTTGGCGGGCTTAAGCCCGCCTACTCATCGTCGGGATTCACCCAGCGGAAGGCAAAGGCCGCCGCCGCACCCGCGATGAACTCCGGCACCCAGTAAACCCAAATCTTGGCAATCTCGGTCACGTTCAGAATGGCAATGCCCAGCGCCACCGCCGGGTTGAACGCCCCGCCGGAAATGCTGCCTACCGAATAAGCGCCAATCAGCACCGTGAAGCCTATCGCAAAGCCATAAAAGGAATTGCCGGCGGTGTCTTTGGAAGTCGCCGAATTCAATACCACCCAAACCAGGGCGAAGGTGAACAGGAACTCGGCCAGCAAAGCCGGACCCAAGTCCAGCGCCATCGGCGTCTGTGCCGCCGCCTTGGCCGCAAAAAGGTATTTCACCACCATCGCCGCCACAGCCGAACCGAACAACTGCGCGGCCATGTAAATGGGCGCCTCGCCCCAGGAGCAGCGCCCCCGCAGCGCCACGCCCAGAGTCACCGCCGGGTTGTAATGTCCGCCGGACACATGCCCGCCCGCGTAAATCATCACCATCAAGGCCGAGCCTATGGCCAAGGGCGCGGCATTGCCCGCCGCGCCGCCGACCACCACGCAACCGATGGTCAACACGAAGAAGAAGGTTCCGATCAGTTCCACGACATATTTGTTCATGCTTTGTTTTCTCCTATTCAGAACTTAGCAAGTTTGGCACAACCCCCTGAAGCGAAACGCCCCGCGTTCGCGGAAGATGCCAGCCGCGCCCTGGTTTGGGCCGCACCATTGTACGCCCCGGCGGTTTTGTTTCAACAACGCCACCTAAGCATCCCTCCGCCGTCTTGGCGAAAGCCTAGCCTTTGCGGATGACATCCTTTCGGAAACTGCTGTACCATTTGCCGGTCCAACCTCTGTCACCAACCCTGAGTTTAAGGAGTTCCATCAATGAGCCGCTACCAAACCATCGCCCGCACCCAGCCCGGCGTCCTCGAAACCAACAAGGTGTTGCGCAACACCTATGCCTTGCTGTCCATGACCCTGCTGTTCAGCGCCGCGACCGCCGGTCTGTCCATGGCATTCAACCTGCCGCATCCGGGCATCATCGTCACCCTGGTTGGTTTTTACGGCCTGCTATTTTTGACCACCAAACTGCAAAACAGCGCCTGGGGCATTGCAGCCGTGTTCGCCCTGACCGGCTTCATGGGCCTGACCCTGGGGCCGATCCTGAATTTCTACATCCACAGCCTGCACAACGGCCCGCAACTGGTGATGACCGCCCTAGGCGGCACCGGCGCGATCTTCCTCGGCCTGTCGGCTTACGCGCTGGCCAGCCGCAAGGATTTCAGCTTCATGGGCGGCATGTTGATGGCCGGCATCCTGGTCGCCTTCCTGGCCGGGCTGGCCGGGCTGTTCTTCCCCATGCCGGGCCTGCAAATCGCGGTGTCGGCGATGCTCATCCTGCTGATGTCGGGCATGATCCTGTTCGAGACCAGCAACATTGTCCACGGCGGCGAAACCAACTACATCCTCGCCACCGTGTCGCTGTATGTGTCGATCTACAACCTGTTCCTCAGCCTGCTGCAAATCCTCGGGATCTTCGGCAGCGACGATTGACCGCGGCCACGGGCCGTTTCGGCTTTTAAAAAAACCCCGGCTGGAAGGCCGGGGTTTTTTTATTGGCAGGCATTTGCAAAATGGGAAGCAGAACTGCAAGGTTGCTGGTTCGCCATGCGGAATGGATAGCTGGAATCCAAAGGCAGGCTGGGCTTGTGTCTCAAATCAACCACTCCCAAGCATCGGCACACCTTTTGCGTGAACTAAGCGACAACGCACAAGCGCCCTAGCCTCCTGACAGCAAACATCAAGCCCCGGTACAAAACCATGCCCATCAAAGTCCTTACTGTCGAATCTTCCGCATGGAATGCCGACGACATCGGCCACGCATTACTGCTCGGCGAGTATGCCGACGAAAGCGAAGCCCTCACGGAAATCTGGCGGGACGTGGTGCAAAAAAGGCAGCACCGGGCTTACCTGCTATTCCGCCACCACCCCTGGGTCAAGTTTTGGCGCAAGCCGGTTTCCATCGTCTGGGGAGGGCTGCACAAAGGAATGCCCCGGATCTACCAGGAACCCCTGGACGAGTCGGCGGAGAAAAAGGCTGCGAAACTCTATGGGCTTAACGCCTAGCCACGGTCGCCTTGGGCAGGGAGGACAAGCGCGGCTTGATCCCCACACTAGAGCTTGCCAAAACAAAACCCCCGGCTTTCAGTGAAAGCCGGGGGGTTTGGGTTTTAGGCAGTACGGCAAAACCTGTGGCCTTGCCTGCAATCTAAGGACGCTACTGCTGCGGCTCTTCCACCGCTTTCATGCTCAGGCGCACACGGCCTTGGCGGTCGATTTCCAGCACCTTGACGCGAACGACATCGCCTTCGGCCAGTTTATCGCTGACTTTCTCGACATGTTCGTCAGAAATCTGCGAGATATGGACCAAGCCGTCCTTGCCGGGCAGCACGGTGACGAACGCGCCGAAGTCCATCAGGCGCACGACCTTGCCCTCGTAGATCTTGCCGACCTCCACTTCCGCCGTGATCGCCTCGATGCGGCGGCGGGCTTCCTCGCCCGCCGCCCTGTCCACGGAGGCGACTTTTACCAAGCCGTCGTCGGTGATGTCGATGCTCGCGCCGGTTTCTTCGGTGATGGCGCGGATGGTCGCGCCGCCCTTGCCGATGACTTCGCGGATCTTGCTGGGGTCGATGGTGAAGCTGATGATGCGCGGCGCGTAGTCGGACATTTGCTGGCGCGGCCCGGACAGCGCCTCGGCCATCTTGGACAGGATGTGCAGACGGCCTTCCTTCGCCTGGTCCAAGGCCACTTTCATGATCTCGGGGGTGATGCCGTCGATCTTGATGTCCATTTGCAGGGCGGTGACGCCTTCTTCGCTGCCAGCGACCTTGAAGTCCATGTCGCCCAGATGGTCCTCGTCGCCCATGATGTCGGAGAGAATCGCGAACCTGCCGCCTTCCTTGATTAGGCCCATGGCGATGCCGGCCACCGGTGCCTTGGTGGGGACGCCCGCGTCCATCAGCGCCAGGCTGGAACCGCACACCGAAGCCATGGAGCTGGAGCCGTTGGATTCGGTGATCTCGGACACCACGCGCACCACATAAGGGAACTCTTCCTGGGTGGGCATGATGGCTTGCACACCACGCTTGGCCAAACGGCCATGGCCGATCTCGCGGCGCTTCGGCGAGCCGATCATGCCGACTTCCCCCACGCAATAGGGCGGGAAGTTGTAGTGCAGCATGAAGGAGTCTTTGTATTCCCCGTCGATGGCGTCAATCACCTGGGCGTCGCGGCCCGTGCCCAAGGTGGCGACCACCAAAGCCTGGGTTTCGCCACGGGTAAACAAGGCGGAGCCATGGGTGCGCGGCAACACGCCGGTGCGGATGGTGATGGGGCGGACGGTCCGCGCGTCGCGGCCGTCGATGCGCCTGCCGTCGCTGAGGATGTTGTTGCGCACAGTCTCGTATTCGAGATGCTCCAACGCACCGCGCACATGCTTCTCGGCAAACTGGCCTTCGGCGGTCAGACTGGCCACCGTCTGGCTGCGGATGTCCTTCAGTGCCTGTTGGCGCGCCAGCTTTTCGGCGATGCGGTAAGCCTGCGCGATGGGTTCTTGCGCAGCGTCGGCGACGGCTTGTCGCAAGGCTTCGTCCACCTCCGGCGGCGTCCAGTTCCAGGCATTCACGCCCGCCGCTTGGACCAGTTCGTGGATGGCCGCGATGGCAGCCTGCAATTGCTCGTGGCCGAACAGCACCGCCCCGAGCATCACATCTTCCGGCAGCATCTTGGCTTCCGACTCGACCATCAACACGGCCTTGCCGGTGCCTGCGACAACCAGATCCAAGTCGGATGTGGCAAGCTGGCTCTTGCTGGGGTTGAGCAGATACTGCCCATCCTTGTAGCCAACCCGCGCCGCCGCGATAGGCCCCTGGAACGGCATGCCCGAAAGGCTCAACGCGGCGGAAGCGCCTATGATCGAGGGGATGTCGGGATCGACCTCCGGGTTGAGGGACAGCACGGTCGCCACGACCTGCACTTCATGGGTGAATCCTTCCGGAAACAACGGGCGGATGGGACGGTCGATCAAGCGCGCCGTGAGCGTCTCCTTTTCGGAGGGCCGTCCTTCGCGCTTGAAAAATCCGCCGGGAATCCTGCCCGCCGCGTAGGTTTTTTCCTGATAGTTGACGGTGAGCGGGAAAAAATCGCCCTCGCGCGTCACTTCTTTGAGGCCGACCGCGGTCACAAGCACTACGGTGCCGGCCATGTCCACCATGACGGCTGCGTCGGCTTGGCGCGCTATTTCGCCGGTTTCGAGGGTGACGAGGTGGTCGCCGTAGTTGAATTCTTTCCGAATCGGATTCACTAGAGTTTTCCTTTATGCAGGCCGGATACGGGAACGGATTATTTGCGCAAGCCGAGGCGTTCGATCAGGCTGCGGTAACGGTCGCCGTCCTTGCGCTTCAAATAATCCAACAGCTTGCGGCGCTGGTTGACCAAGCGCAGCAGTCCTTGGCGCGAATGGTGGTCCTTCTTGTGCGCGGAAAAATGCGGGGCCAAGTGGTTGATGCGGGCGGTGATCAGGGCGACTTGAACCTCCGGGGAACCGGTGTCGCTTGCGCCGCGCTGGAAATCCTTGAGGATCGCCTGTTTTTCCACGGTGGTGTAGGGCATTGCTTTGAACTCCTGAAAATAAAATCGGGCTATGAAAAACGGTCTATTTTAACGGCTTCACCCTGTCGGAAACAAGGCGAAATCCACTTTGCGGGGCTTATTGGGGGATTGGCCCCGGTTTCGCGGGTTCTCTCACCAGCCGCCTGGGCGCAACCATGCCATCATCCGTGACTTCTCCGACGCCGAGGAACACGCCCTCGCGGGTGAATAGCCGCAGCAGCCCGGCGGAAGGCGCGTTGGGCGCGAACACTGGCTGTCCCTTGCGCAGGAAAAACGCCACCTCGGCGGAGAGGCTGAAGGCGGGCAATTCCTCGGCGATGGCGGAAAACGGCAGCAACAAGGCCAAACGCTCCCCGTCTTCCAGCGTCTCCAAATGCTCGAACGTCACGGCCTGGGCCAAGGTGAACGCGCCCACCGCCGTGCGGCGCAATTGCTCCACATGGCCGCCGCAGCCCAGCGCCGCGCCGATGTCCTCGGCGAGGACGCGGACATAGGTGCCTTTCGAGCAATGCACATCCAGATCGAGCCAATCCTCGCCGTATTCCACTAGGCGCAATTCATAAATGCTGATCTTGCGGGGCTGGCGCTCGACTTCCACGCCTTTGCGGGCAAGCTCGTAAAGCTTGCGGCCCTGGTGCTTGAGGGCCGAATACATCGGCGGCATCTGCTCGATCTCGCCACGGAAAGGCCGCAAAGCCGATTCGATCAGCGCCCCGTCCAACGCGGGGACGGGCTTTTCCTCCAGCGTCTCGCCCTCGGTGTCCGCCGTGCTTGTGGTCCGCCCCAGCCGCACCCGCGTGAAATAACGCTTGTCGGTGTTCAGCAGGAAGCTGGACAGCTTGGTCGCCTCGCCCAGGCACAGCGGCAACAAGCCGGTGGCGATGGGATCGAGGCTACCGGTGTGGCCCACCTTGTTGGCTTGGAACAAGCGCTTGACCCGCTGCACCGCGCCGTTGGAGGTCATGCCGGGGCTTTTGTCCAGCAGCAACATGCCGTCGATGTCGCGGCCTTTTTTGCGCCGGCTCATGACCCCTCTTCCGGCTTGTCTTCTTCCGCACGATGTTCGGCAAGCCCGCCCAGCAACGCCTCCATCCTCATGCCACGCTCGATGGAATCGTCATGGATGAAGCGCAGCTCGGGCATCACGCGCAGGCGGATGCGGCCGCTCAAGCCATGGCGCAATTTCGGCGCGTGTTGGTTCAAGGCTTTCACGCATTTTTGCGGCGTCAGGGCGGCACCTAGGAAGCTGACATAAGCCTTAATCAAAGACATGTCGCGGGTGACCTCCACATCGCTCAAGGTCACCATCCCCAAGCCGGGTTCTTTGATCTCGGTTCTTAATAATTCAGCCAGTTCGCGCTGAAACTGGGCCGCTACGCGGTCGCTACGGAAAAATTCTCTAGGCATTCTTTAAACTTGCTTCAATCATTTTGATTTGAGGGGTCAGTTGCCCCACGCTGCCGGGCCAACAAGGCTTTAAGGCGTTCAACTTCTGCCAGCGCGGCCTCCTTTTCCAGCATCGCCGCCTCCCTTTCCCGCGTCGCGGCCTCCTTTTCCCGCGCCACGGACTCCATTTCCAGGCGTGTTTGCTCTATTTCCTGCCTAGCCTCCAATAGCTCGGCCTGGATCGCGCG
>CAZOTR010000089.1:6475-13104 GCA_964582755.1 uncultured Methylococcaceae bacterium
TCGTCGAGAAACTCCTTGTCGTTGTAAGGATTGAGAATGTCCACCTCGGCGATGGGCGCGGCCAAATCCTCGGCAAGCATCGCGTTGAGGAAATGGACCAAGAGATTGCGGTTTTCCTCAGCGCCTAGCAGGGCTTTGAAAACACAGTCGATTTTGGGGTCTATGCGGTGTTTCATGGCTCGACCAACGTCCGCTCAGTGGGTTCCGCATCGGCAATGACTTTTTCAATATCTTTTGCTTGCCTATCCATTTGGCAGATAAATTCTATGGGTAGTCATAGGATGGGCAAACGCCTTTTTGTTTGCCCACCAGTTTGGCGAATAGATTCGGTGGGCAGATGGAGCCTGCCCACCCTACGAGAATCACCTTGTCACCAAAACCTTCTCAAACACCTCGATGTGGTCGCCCGGCTTGACGTCATTGTAGTTCTTGACGCCGATGCCGCATTCCATGCCCATCTTCACCTCGCACACGTCGTCCTTGAAGCGGCGCAGGGATTCGAGCTGGCCTTCGTAGATCACCACGTTCTCGCGCAACACGCGGATCGGCAGGTTGCGCTTGACGAAGCCTTCCACCACCATGCAGCCGGCGATGGCGCCGAACTTCGGCGAGCGGAACACGTCGCGGACCTCGGCGACGCCGACGATCTGCTCCTTGTATTCCGGCGCGAGCAAGCCGGTGATCGACTTCTTCACTTCGTCGATCACCTCGTAGATGATGCTGTAATAGTGCAGGTCGATGTTGCGCTCTTCGATCAGCTTGCGGGCGCTGGCGTCGGCGCGGACATTGAAGCCGATGAGGACGGCGTTGGAGGCCAAGGCCAAGTTGGCGTCGGACTCGTTGATGCCGCCCACGCCGCCGGCGACGATCTTCACCTTCACCTTGTCGGTGGACAGCTCGGTCAGCGAGGAGCGCAGGGCTTCCAAGCTGCCTTGCACGTCGGCCTTGACGATGATGTTGAGATCGACGGTGTCCGCCGAACTCTCCATGCGCGAGAACACGTCTTCCAGCTTGGTGGCCTGCTGGGCTGCCAACTTGGTGGAGCGGGATTTCTCCTCGCGTTGCAGGGCGATTTCGCGGGCCTTGCGCTCGTCGGCAACGACGATGAAATCATCGCCGGCGAAGGGCGCGCCGGAAAGTCCTAAGATTTCCACTGGCGTGGAAGGCCCGGCTTCTTTCAGCGGCTTGCCGTTTTCGTTGAACATGGCGCGGATGCGGCCAAACTCCTGGCCGCAGAGGATGAAGTCGCCCTTGCGCAGGACGCCTTTCTCCACCAGCACGTCGGCCACCGGGCCGCGGCCTTTGTCCAGCTTCGACTCCAGCACCACGCCGACGGCGGGAACCTTGACCGGTGCCTTGAGTTCGAGGATTTCGGCCTGCACCAGGATGGCGTCGAGCAGGCTGTCGATGCCCACGCCGGTCTTGGCGGACACCTGCACGAACTGGGTGTCGCCGCCCCATTCTTCGGGCACGACCTGAAGCACGACCAATTCTTGCTTGACCCGGTCGGGATCGACGCCCGGCTTGTCGATCTTGTTGATGGCGACCACCAGCGGCACGCCGGCGGCGCGGGAATGCTCCACCGCTTCCTTGGTCTGCGGCATGACGCCGTCGTCCGCCGCGACAACCAATACAACGATGTCGGTGACTTTCGCGCCACGGGCGCGCATCGCGGTGAACGCGGCATGCCCTGGGGTGTCCAGGAAGGTGACGGAGCCGTGGTCGGTCTTCACCTGGTACGCGCCGATGTGCTGGGTGATGCCGCCGGCCTCGCTGGCCGCCACGCGGGACTTGCGGATGTAGTCCAGCAGCGAGGTCTTGCCGTGGTCGACATGGCCCATGATGGTGACCACCGGGGCGCGCGGCTGCTGCTCGACATTCTCTTCCAAGGCCATGGTGGCCATCATCTCGGCCTCCAGGCTGTCCTCGGCTTGGGCGATGGCAGTGTGGCCCATTTCCTCGACCACCAGCATGGCGGTCTCCTGGTCCAGGGTCTGGTTGATGGTCGCCATCACACCCATTTTCATCAAAGTCTTGATGACTTCGGCGGCTTTCACCGACATGCGTTGGGCCAGGTCGGCGGCGGTGATGGTTTCCGGCACATGGACTTCATGGATGATGGGCGCGGTCGGGCGCTCAAAGCCATGCCGCTGCTCGGGCATGACCAAGGGGCCACGGCCTTTGGGTTTCTTGCCGCCCCGGCCGCCGCGCTTGATGTCGTCCAGCGTGGATTCGCGGTCATCCTCGCCCCGCCGCGTCCCGCCGGCAGCACCTTTTTTCTTGCCGCGCTTGGCATCCTCGGCACCCTTGGCCGCGGACGTGGATGCGGGCCGACCGGCAGGGGTGGAGGGCTTGCCGGGCGCGCCTGCGGGCCTGCCCGGCGCACCCGCAGGCCTGCCCCCCGGCGCCGAGCCGGCGGGTCTGGCAGACGGCGCGCCTGCGCCAGCAGGCTGGGGCCTGCCGCCGGGCGCCGGCCTCGCGGGGGTTGCCGTGGGTCTGGGTGCGGCAGGCTTTTCGGGCAACGGCTTGGGCGCGGGCGGCGGCGCGGCCTCGACTTTTGGCGCGGGCGTGGCTTCGACTTTCGGCTGCGGCGCGGCAGGCTTCGGCGGTTCCGCCGCAACAACGGCGGGTTTCGGTGCTTCGACGGGCGGCGGCGTTTCTTCCGCTTTGGCTGGCGCGACGGCCGCCTCCGCCGGTTGCGGGCCGCTAGGCGGCTGAACCGCGACCTTGGCCTTGAGTGCTTCTTCTTCGGCCAGCTTCCGCTGGGCCTCTTCGCGCTCCCGGCGCAACGCCTCTTCCGCCTGCATTTCCCGCTGCTTTTCCTCCAGGGACTGGCGGGCCTTCTCCGCTTCCAGGCGGCGCTCGTCGCTTTCCGGGAGTTCGCTGCGTTTGATGTAGGTGCGCTTCTTGCGCACCTCAACGCTGACCGTCTTGACGTTTTTGCCGGCCACCTTGCCCTGCTTCAACTCGCTCACCGTGCGGCGCTGCAAAGTCACTTTCTTGGGATCGGTCCCGCCGGGCTGCTCCTTGCCGTGACTCTGCCGCAAGTAGCTGAGTAGCTTCAACTTCTCCGCATCGCTCAACATGTCGTCGGCGCTGGTCACCGCCAAACCCGCGCCGCCCAACTGCGCGAGCAGCCGGTCCAAGGGAATCCCCACCACTTCAGCCAATTGCCTTACTGTCACATCACTCATTTTCTCGCCCCCCGTTCAATCAAATCCCTAGCCTTCCGCAAACCAGGACTCGCGCGCTTTCATAATCAGGCTCGCCGCCTTTTCCTCGTCCATGCCTTCGATTTCCATCAATTCGTCCACCGATTGCTCGGCTAAATCGTCCATCGTGCAGACCCCGTGCCTGGCCATTAAATAGGCCAGATCGCGGTCCATCCCCGGCATTTCCAACAAATCCGCCGCCGGTTCCGCCGCCTCCAGCTTTTCCTCGCTGGCGATGGCTTTGATGAGCAGGGCGTCGCGGGCGCGGCTCCGCAAATTCTCGACCTGCTGCTCGTCGAACTCGTCAATTTCCAGCATTTCCTTGGCCGGCACATAGGCCAGCTCCTCGACGCTGGAAAAGCCTTCGCGGACCAGGATCTCCGCCACGTCCTCGCCGATGTTGAGTTGGTCGATGAAGGACTGCAACAGATTCCGCGCTTCCTGCTCGTTCTTTTCCTCGGCCTGGGTCGCGCTCATCACGTTCAACTCCCAGCCGGTCAGCTCCGAGGCCAGGCGCACGTTCTGGCCGCCGCGGCCTATGGCCTGGGACAGGTTCTCGTCGGCCACGGCCACGTCCATGCTGTGCTTGTCCTCATCGACGACGATGGAGACGATCTCGGCGGGCGACATGGCGTTGATGACGTACTGCGCTTCGTTGTCGTTCCACAGGATGATGTCCACGCGCTCGCCGGCCAGTTCGTTGGACACCGCCTGCACCCGCGAGCCCCGCATGCCCACGCAGGCACCGACCGGGTCCAGGCGGGGGTCGTTGCTTTTCACCGCCACCTTGGCGCGCACGCCAGGGTCACGGGCCGCGCCCATGATTTCGATGGAGCCTTCGCCGACCTCCGGCACTTCCAGCCGGAACAAGGCGATGAGCAACTCCGGCGCAGTGCGGCTGACGAACAACTGCGGCCCACGCGCCTCCGGGCGCACCGAGCCGAGATAGCCGCGCAGGCGGTCGCCGTTGCGCACCGCCTCGCGGGGGATCATCTCTTCCTTCGGCACGAAGGCTTCGACGTTGCCGCCAAGGTCCAAATAGACATTGCCGCGCTCCACGCGCTTGACGATGCCGGTCACCAGCTCGCCGACGCGGTCCTCGTAGGCTTCGACCACCTTGCGGCGCTCCGCCTCGCGGACTTTTTGCACGATCACCTGCTTCGCCGTCTGCGCGGCGATGCGGCCGAATTCGATGGACTCCATGGGCTGTTCGACGAAGCCGCCCACTTCCGCGTTGGGGTCGAGTTTTTTCGCGTCGTCCAGCAGCATCTGCGTTTCCGGCGACTCGATGCCATAGTCGTAATCGTCGTCGTACTCGACCACTTGCCAACGGCGGAAGGTCTCGTAATTGCCATTTTTGCGGTCGATGGAAACCCGCACATCCATGCCGTTGTCATGCCGCTTGATCGTGGCGGTGCGCAGCGCGTCTTCGATGGCAGCGAAGATCACTTCTTTCTCGATCTCCTTCTCGTTGGAGACGACATCGACCACCAGTAATATTTCTTTATTCGCCATTGCCTAATCCTTATGGTTTTTTGAATTCTCAAACGAAGGCACGAGTCGCGCCCGGTCAATGGAGTCGAACGGAATCTCGAATGGGTTTTCGCCATCCAGCAGCAATACCTTGTCCCCCTCGACACCTAGCAGGCGGGCTTTGAAACGCCTGCGCCCGTCTATCGGCCTGTTGAGCTGGACACGCGCCTCGGAACCCTTGAAACGCTCGAAATGCGCGAGGGTGAACAGCGGGCGGTCCATTCCAGGGGAGGAAACCTCCAAGTGGTAATTGCCGGGTATGGGATCTTCCACGTCCAGCAGGCCGCTCAACTGATGGCTCACCTTGGAGCAATCGTCCACCACGACGCCGCGCTCGCAATCAATATAAACCCGCAAGATGCGTTGGTGCGTGTCGAACTCGACGCCCACCAACTCAAACCCTAGGCCGGCCACCACCGGCTCGACCAGCCGGGTCAGTCTGTCCGGCATTCTCATCGCTTCACCTAACTCCAGCCACAAAAAAAGGGCGCAAGGCCCAATGTCGTTGTCATCCTGCTAAAAATGAAAAAAGCCCGTAAGGGCCAGTCTCAATCCTGGGGGCATGGCCTTAGTGCCATTCGCCTGCGGCAACCCCATTCGCTTGTTCCCATCATAGCAAATTGATTCGGCAAATCAAACCCCTGGACGATGAAAAGCTTGCACAAAAGCGCCGGCGGGCGCGGGAATCCGCTCAAACCAGCCACTCGATCACATGCTCGGCCAGATCCGCCGCAGGGTCTTCGGGGATGGCGAAGGCGGCGACGCCAATCCCGGCCTCCCACACGCTGCGCGGGTCGCCGGAAACCAAGGGGTGCCACGGCGGCAGATCCTTGCCCTCCGCCAACAGCCGGTAGGCGCAAGTCGATGGCAACCAGTGGAACTGCGTGAAATCCGCCCGCAAGTCCAGGCAGCCCGGCACTTCTTGGTGCCGGCTGGCGTAGCGTGTGCAACGGCAAGCCGGGATGTCCAGCAGCCGACAGGCCATCCGGGTGAAGAAAATCTCTCCGGTGTCCTCGTCTTCGATCTTATGCAGGCAACAGCGGGCGCAGCCGTCGCACAAGGACTCCCACTCCGCGTCACTCATCTGCGCCAAGGTTTTTTCTTGCCAGAACGGTTTTTGCCCCATGAGTCCCCACGCTTGCTTAAGGTTTGCCAAAGTTTCGCCGCCGTTGACAGAACCCGGCTTACACCGGAACATTCCCTCCAACGCATGGCGTGGGGCAGTTTACCGGCTTTGCGGGCGCAAGTCCCGGCCCCCATGCACTGAGAACCCAAACTAGACACCATCACAAGAGACCGATCATGGGTAACGCACTAAGGGACCAATTGCTCAAAGCGGGCCTGGTCAACGAGAAGCAGGTCAAGAAAGCCGCCAAGGAAAAACAAAAGGACACCCAGCGCCAGCACGGCCAGGGCAAGACGACCGCGCAAGAAGAGGACAAGCGGCGCGCGCAACAAGCGCAAGCGGAAAAAATCGAGCGCGACCGCCTGCTCAACCAGCAACGCCAGGAGCATGCGGAGAAAAAAGCCATCGCCGCGCAGATCCGCCAACTGGTCGAGCAGAACCTGCAAGCCAAGGGCGAAGGCGACACGCCCTACAATTTCATCGACAGCGGCAAAGTCAAGCGGCTATACCTGTCCGACAAGGTCCGCGAGCGCGTCGCCCAAGGCCAACTGGCCATCGTCCGGCTGGACAAAGGCTACGAGCTGGTGCCCTTGGAAACGGCGGAAAGAATAAGCGAACGCGACGCCAGTTGCGTGGTCGTGTTGAATACGCCCAAACGGCAGGCGGCGGAAACGCCCCCCGCGGACGACCCTTACGCGCAATACCAAA
This sequence comes from uncultured Methylococcaceae bacterium, assembly GCA_964582755.1. Lineage (GTDB taxonomy): Bacteria > Pseudomonadota > Gammaproteobacteria > Methylococcales > Methylococcaceae > Methylumidiphilus. Next base: position 13,055 of record CAZOTR010000089.1, read on the forward strand.
TCCCCGACGATCTGATCTGGTAAAAAAAACCGCCCTGCCGGGCGGTTTTT
>CAZOTR010000089.1:13204-17047 GCA_964582755.1 uncultured Methylococcaceae bacterium
GCGGCCGGCGCCACGTCGGGCTTGAACGCCGGATTCAAGCCGTAAAACTCCTCCCAGCTCATGCCCGCCCCCGCCACCGCCTGGGCCAATTGCACCGCCTCGCCATTCACCTCGACCCGCGCCAGATAAGGCAAAGAGCTAATCCTGTGCAAGTTCACGCCATGGGCGGCCGGGTCGGCGACCACGCGGGACAGCGCCAATATCTTCGGCACATACACCTTGGTCTCGGCAGGCAAGTCCAAATCCCAGAAGCTCGTCGGCAGCCCCGCCTTCTGGTTCGCCGCCACCGCCCGCTGCACGGCCCCCTCGCCGGCGTTGTAAGCCGCCAAGGCCAACAGCCAGTCGCCGCCGAACATCCCTTGCAGGCGCGCCAAGTATTTCAGCGCGGCCTTCGTCGAGGCATAAATGTCATAGCGTCCATCATAGCCATCGACCAGCTTCAAGCCATAATCCGTCGCCGTGCCGGGGATGAACTGCCAGATGCCGGCGGCTTGCTTGGGCGAAACGGCGGCGGGCTGGAAGCCGCTCTCGACCATCGGCACCATGGCCAAATCCATGGGCAGGCCACGGCGCTCGATCTCGTCCACGATATAAAACAAAAACGGCTCGGCCCGCTTCGACAGGAAACCCAAGCCCCCCGGCGAACGCTTGATCTTGTCCACTTCCGCCGTGATCCTTTCCTGCTCGATGCCGGTCAGCATCAAGCGCTTGCGCATACGGTCCCAAATGCCATCCTTCAAGGACTTGCCCGCAGGCGGGTTTAAGCCGGCTAGCTGCCGGGAGGGACGAGGCTTCGCCTTCACGCTGGCGACCGGCTTGTCCTTCTGGCTGGCAGCGGCCGGCGGGTCGGGCGGGACTTGGTACTTTTGCAGAATCTTCTCGAAGATGGAAACATCCGAGGACAGCGGAATATACTGGTTGGCGGGAGAAGTGCCGGAGTCCTTGGCCTCCTCCGCGACCACATACTCCTCGCCGTCCTGCTTGCCACGCGGCGCCACATAAAGAATGGTCTTGGCCGAACCCGTCGTTTGCCCGGAAGCTGAATGGATATGGGGCGCGGGCGCGCAAGCGGTGAGAATCGAAGGGATGGCCAGCGATGTGACAATGCCCCTCACCTGTCTGGTCAAGCCATGCGCATTCCGCTTTTCTCGCGTGTTGGGATTTTTCTCGATGCGTCTGCTCATGTTGCAAATCACCCTGTCCGGTTTTTTCCTAAAGTTTGCCGGATTACGGCCTTGGGAGCAAGTTTGCGGCCCCGGCCGGCAGGGCATAGATGCTTGCCCCGCCACGGTCTTGCCTGTCTTGCCAACCTGCCAATGGACTGTCTGCCTTCCCAGGCGTCGGCAACCGCCCGCACATGGCCGGCCCCTTAATCCCCCCCATGCGCCAGCAAGGCCCACGCGACGCGGGCTTGTTGGCCAGCGCCACGGCGGCGATGCTCTTGTCGCGGCAGGGCAATCGCGCTAGGCAATGTAGGGGCGAATGAATTCGCTCCTCCATAAAAATGCTCCAGGCATCAGCGCCGCCGGTTGCATTGTCCCTGCGCAGCGCGGGGCGGGCGAGCAAGCGGGGTCCTTCAGATCTCCGCCTCGCTGGCGGCTAAGTCGCTTGCCAGCGGTGTCGGCGGCGGGGCGGCGGGGCGGCGAGGGCAAACTGCCACAGGCACAGCGCCAAGATGGCGAGAAAGGACAAGCCGACCCAAAACGGCATGCTCAGACCCAAAAAAGTCCACACGACCTGGGTGCAGTCGCCGGTGCCGGCCAGGAACAGGCGGACGCTGTCGGCCAGGCTGAAATGCTCCAAAATATACGCCGCGCCGGGGCCGCAGCTTGCCAGTTCGTCATGGGGCAAAATCTGGATCATAAAATGGTAAGCCGCCACGCCCGCGCCGGCCAGCGAGAACAGCGCGGCCAAGCCCAAGTAGACGCGCGCCCCGCCCCGCCCCGGATTGTGCAAAGTCCCGGCGAGGAACACCGAGGCTAGGCTCAACACAATCAAGCGCTGGGTGATGCACAGCGGGCAAGGCTCCAGTTTCAGCACGAACTGAAAATAAGCCGCCGACAATTCCATGCCGACGCACGCCAGGAAGCCGGCCAACAACCATGTCCGCGCCCGCGCCGCGCAAGCCTGCCAATACAGTCTGGACAATCCGTTCATAGGAAAAATGCTCTTGAAAAGGGATGGCTTAATGATAAGCCCGGCGGCGGTGGCAAGGAAGCGCCGACGCCGGGCCAAACCCACGGATGGGCGGCGGCGCTCCCGTTGTGTGGTATCGGACAGCGGCGGGCAAGGCTATAATGTCGACAGCTTCCGTTCGCATCGGCAAAAGGCCAAGGCCGATGCTCCATTGGCAACCCACAGCCCTGAAGCCGGATCTGGCGGCAATGTGCCAAGAGAATAAGACCCTCTGCGATTTTCACCCGGCTAGTAGGTTTGCGCCATGAATGTCTGCCTAATCGACATGCCTTTCTCGAGCATCGACTTCCCGTCGCATGCCTTATCGTTAATGAAATCTTATCTGACCCGCGGCGGCATTGACTCCGTCTGCCTGTATCTAAACCTAGCCTTTGCCAGCCAAATAGGCGCGGACAGGTATGTTAACGCTTATGACAACGACCTTGTCGTCGTCGGCAACATATGCTTTGCCCGCTCCGCCTTCGGCGCGGACGTGCCGGCGATTGCCGATAACTACGCGGTGCAAAAAAACCTGGAGCCTGATTGTGCCAAATTTATTGAGTGGTGCGTCGATGCCTATGATTGGTCGCAGTATGATGCCTTCGGTTTTTCCACCGCGTTCTCCGCGTCCACCATTGCCGCCTTGGCGCTGGCCAAGCGGCTAAAGGCCAAATTCGGCAAGCCCATCATCTTCGGCGGGTCGGGGGTTTTTGAGGCGATAGGCCAGGAATATGTCAAAGTGCCTTGGGTGGATTATGTCTTCACCGGGCATACCGGGGAATCCTTCGTTGACTTGCTGCGCGGTATCGCCGAGGGCGGGGATGTCAGCCATATCCCAGGGCTGTGTTTTAAAGACGCGGAAGGCCGCGTCGTGGCCACGCGCAATCCGGTCAGTATCGACATGAACGAGGTTCCCGTTCCCGATTACTCGGATTTCCTGGAGCAGATCAAGCAATGTCCGGCGGAAATTCAAGAACGGTTTGGCTGGCTTTTCATCGAGTTTGGGCGCGGTTGCTATTATGGGGACAAGCAGACCTGCACGTTCTGCGCGGATGCGCAGATGACTTACCACAACAGTGTCCACCGCTCGCCGGAAAACTCGCTGAAGTATTTGCGGGAAGTGTCGCAACGCTACCCCAAGCACCAAAACTTTTTCGTCACAGATCCGTTGGTCATGGCGTATGTCGTGCAGCAAGTTTTTCCCGCTTGGTGCCACGAAAAAGGCGACAAGCAATACTTTATAGAAGTGAAGCCATGGATGAAGCGGGAGGAGATTCGCGGCTTGGCGGAAGGCGGCGTCAGCATCGTGCAATGCGGGATTGAGAGCCTGCACCCAAACATTATCAAGCTGCTGCGCAAGGGGCAGAAAGTCCACACCTGCCTGTCCGCCCTAAAATGGTTTAAGACCTATGGAATCGCCGTGTTTTGGAATTTCTTAGGGGGGGTTCCCGGCGAAGATCTGGCCGACTACGCCCCGATGGTGGAATTGTGTAAAAAAATCCGGCATTTTCCACCGCCCCAGCCCGGCGTATCCCCGGTGCGCGTCACCCGCTATTCCCCCTACTGGAGCGAGCGCGAGACCTTCCAATTCACCAACCTCCGGCCCCACGATGCCTACCGCTTCATAACGCCAAACTGGCTGGATATCGATAACATCGCCTGGGTATG
>CAZOTR010000090.1:0-16831 GCA_964582755.1 uncultured Methylococcaceae bacterium
AACAACTGTGCGAGGCGGAAGGCATTTATGTCTGCCGTGCGCCCTCTTGTGATGTTTGTGTCGATTATTCCCGTTGTTTTGGACAGGAGGATTAGCCATGCTCACACATTCCTTAAGTTGGCCGGAAATCACCACCCTAGTTTCAGCGTTGGGGTTGGTCATGACCGCTTCCATTAGCTTTTGCATCGCCCTGAAAAACCAGCCACACACGGCTAAAATCCCCGCAAGGAATCGTTTTTAGATCAACCTAAAAAATCGAGCCACAGATAACATCCCGTGCCGGGATGTTATCTGTATCTACATTAAAAAACCACAACAAGAGAATATTCCATGTCCAAAATCGACGAAATCTTAAGCGGTTTGCATGAAAACCGCATCGTTCCGTATCTCGGTCCCGGCGTGTTGTCCGACGTGACCCAAGTGGACACCGGCGCGCCCATCCCCGCCGACAGCAACAGCTTGATTCTCGCCATGAACGACGGCAGGCCCATGGCGCCGAAACTGATGTATGAATTCCCCCGCGCCGCGATGAATTTGGAACTCAAGCGAGGACGGACTTTTGTCGAGCGGTTCCTGGAAAAAACTTACGGCCAAACCCGTTGGACCCGCGCCACGTTCCACGACTGGCTGGCCTCTTGGAAGCCACACTATATCATCGACATCAACCGCGACACGCAGTTGCAGGAAACCTACGCCAGCCAACAGCATATCCTGATACGCGGCATCGCCCGCATCGCCGGCACCGATTACCGTTTTGTCATCCACCAGTTTGAGAATGGCGCCTACCGGGAAATCACCCAAGAGGAAGCCGACCCCAGCCTGCCGATTTTGTTCAAACCCATGGGCAGCCCCCTGCCATCGCCCAAGTTCATCGCCTCGGATGCCGATTATGTGGACTATATCACCGAGCTGATGGGCGGCTTCGCCATTCCCTCATTTCTCAAGGAATACCGCGTCGGCAAGCAATACCTGCTGATCGGCCTGCCGTTGAACCGGGATTCCGAGCGCATGGTGATGTCGGACATTATCTACAGCGCGGCGGAGCCGAAAGGCTGGGTGTTGAACAAATCGCCAACCGACAAGGAAAAGCGTTATTGTGAAAAGATGGGCTTGGAAATTCTCGACTTGGGTGTCGAGGACTTGCTAGCGGCTGCGGGGTGGACAGGGGAAATTGGGAGTAAGACGGCGGCTTAAGGCGCAGGTTAGGTGGTTGCGGAGCTATCGCAACCCAACTAACCCTAGAAATGCTGGGTTGCCAAAAAGACGGCAACCCAACCTACAGGGCTACAGGGCTACAGGGCTACAACTTTGCCGAGTTACCGCACCTTACCGCGTTGGACGGGGTTTTTAATCCCGTCCACACCGTTTGAAGAATTCGGCATTGTTGAAACGTTAGCGACGGGGTTGCAAACCCTGTCGCACCTCGGGTTCGTTCCTCACCGCACCCTGCGGCCCTATCGAAAAAAATATGCGCCAATGATTATGCCAATTGCCAGAACAGAGGCGATGCGGGCATATAATGCATTTATTAGTTTTTCAGTCATCATCTGCAAAAACACATAAACACTAAATAATGCCGATATAGAGATCGAAAGCCCTGGCGAGATTGACGAGACATGCGTAAGTGCTTCTGAAAAGAATATCCAAATCAATACGGCCATTCCAATAGAAAGAAGGACATATCCTCCATTAAATAATTTAAACCTCACTAGGAATTGATCAAATTGCTTAGGATCTGAGTTGCTTCCTAGCAAATCCTTCCAATCAGCCTCTTCAAACTTATCGATGATCGAATCGATTGTTTGCGCAGCGCTGAATACAAATATCACCCCAAGAATCAGAAGGAAATATCGCGAAAAAGTGAGATGAAAATATGCCGCTTTGCTTTCTGGATCAGTTGCAGCCAACAAAACAAGGCAAATAGAACCGAAACCTACTGACATTCTCGCAGTAGCTAGCGCTACATCTTGACCAACTTTGGAAGCCATAGTACATCCTCTTTTAGGGTTTAAGTTGAAAGTTAGACATCGCTAGAATTTCCTACACCCTGAATTAATACCTATCTTTTGTTAGGCATAAATTGATGTCATGTGGATAGATAAGGTGGGCAAGCCTCTCTTTGCTTGCCCACCGATTCCGACGCTTCCGCGTGGGCAAACGATAAAGCGCGGTAGGGTGCGGTGAGGGACGAACCGCACCACACAGCAGAACACGAATGGTGCGGTTCGTCCCTCACCGCACCCTACGGCCCTCGGCTTCAGGGGTGCATCAATAGCGAACAATACGCTTCGTTCCTCAGCGCATCTTACGGCCATATTAATTTTCTCACCTGTGGCAAATAAACATTTGGAACTATTATGGGTAAAACTTTGCACCCAAAGAAATATGCAACATTCAGTCTATGCTTGCCTTCCGCAACATAGATTTTATTTAGTAATCTATTAAAAATTATAGTTGGCGGAATCAGTCTTGTATCAGATTGCCAATGGTTAATTACATCGCATATCTTGTAATCAGACCAATACTTACCAAACAATGACTTGCGCCTGTAAAGCTCTGGATTACCGTCCTGCATAGAGTCAAGAAGTGATTCAACTTCAACATCAGGAATTAGTGTGTACCCCTCAGAAAGCAGGTCATCATTGATCTGTTCACGCTGACAGCTAAAGTCAATATCGTTGACTGATAAATGCCAGTGTGCGTTTAAAGTTAAAATCTCACCGCTTTCGTATGATTTCTTGATGGAATCACACATTCTGTTGAAATCAATTCTATCGGCTTTCTGTTTTATCAATCGTTGTTTTGCCAATTCAAATTCTTCTGGCGTCATACGTTAGCTCATTGGGTGAATATTGAGGCAAATGCTTAACTTTTTGGGTAGTCCCGAATAGCGAGTGATGGTAAAATTCATATTTTGCCAACCTTCTATGAGATGTCCCTATTGCTATTCGTCAAATTGCGTAAAAAATGGATCCAACTCAGTTGGAACGCAAAAATTTTTATGTAAAAGCTGCCGCCGCCAGTTTGTCGAGAATCCAATTCAAACCCGCATTCCAGACTACAAGAAAGAATTGATTGATAAACTGTTGTTGGAGAAAATATCACTGGCTGGCATAGCTCGCGTCATGGAAGTGTCCGAACGCTGGCTTCAGAACTACGTCAATGAGAAATACAAGTCTGTTCCTCAAGAGCTGGACGTTGTTGAAAAAAAAAGCCTGCCGCCTGACTATCGAATGTGACGAACTGTGGTCGTTCGTCGGAAAGCATGATGAAAAACAATGGGTTTGGCTTTCCATCGACAGGGACACAAGGGAAATTGTCAGCGTTTACATTGGTGACAGGAGCGAGCAGTCCGCCAATGAATTGTGGCTCTCCTTGCCTGCTGAATACCGGGAAAGAGCCATCGCTTATACGGATTTCTGGGAGTCCTATGCCGCCGCTTTCCCCAAGAAACAGCACCGTGCCGTTGGAAAGGAAAGCGGAAAAACCAACTATATCGAACGGTTCAATTGCACGTTACGCCAACGAGTGTCTAGGCTAGTCAGAAAGTCCCTCTCGTTCTCCAAAAAGCTCGAAAACCATATCGGCGCGATATTCTACTTTATACACCATTACAATGCTATGCTGAGAAGCAATATGCTCTATGGGTAAAAATATCACCCGCTATTCAGGACTACCACTTTTTGTTATTTTGTTAATCGGCAATTGTTGTACCCCAGCCGTCAGCGCTTACCTCGGCACAGCAATCCCCAACCCTACCAACCCCGCCTCCACCTGCCCCGCCCAGCCCCGGTTGGCCTGCGGGCTGGCGGGGCTGGGGTGGGGGACGCCGCCGGCCACGACGTCCAGCCCGGCCACGGATGCCGCCACGCGCTGCTCGGCGAAGCGGCCCACGCCCAGCACGAAGCGCGGCTTGAGGATTTCCACCGTCTCCCGCAACGCGGCGTCGCAGACCGCGAACAATTCCCGCCGCGCCGCCGCCGGCAGTTTGTCCGGGGTCAGGTTCGTGCCGTCTTCCAGGTAAAAAATCAGCGGGCAGTAATTGACCACGAAGAATTGCCCGAAAAACCGTTGCGGCGTGGCGTAGCGCTCCCGCGCCCAGCCCCACAAGCGCCTGCCGCTGCCCTCCTTGCGCTGGCAGGCGTAGCCTTGCACCGGGCGTTTGGGGTGTTCGACGGGCGGTTTGCCGACTTCGCCTGCGATGCCCAGCCAATCGCGCACGAATTCGATATCGCCGAACGGCACGCCGGTCTGCGCCATGCCCCAGGGGCCGGGGTTCATGCCGACCAGCAGGGCTTGCGGCTGGCCGCCGTAGCGTTCCAGGTATTGCCGGTAAGGCCCGGCGGCGTAGTCCAGCGGGTTGTAGACATGGGTCGCAGGCGGCGGGCAGCCTAGGCGGGCGAGTTCGCGGCTGAGGCGGGAGCTGAGGTCGATGAGATTTTTCATAGGCGGGGAAGATAGCGGGGCGGGCGCGGAAAGGCAATGGCGGCTATTTTTTCCCCGCCGCGCTGAGGAACGGCAGCATGACCCCGAACAGCAAGACCAAGGCGCAACCAGCCCAGCCTTGGGCGTCTGGGGTCCGCGCAAACAAGGCCACGCCCCAGCCCAGGCTGAACACCGGGCTGAGGTAGGCGACCGCGCCGACCAGCGCGGCGGGGGCGATTTGGTAGGCGCGGGTCATGTAAAACTGCGCCACGCTGGCGGAAACGCCGCCCGCCAGCAGCAACAGCCACACGTCCGGGCTGGCCGGCAGCCGGTAGCCGACCAAACCGAAATAGCCCAGGTGCAGCACCACGCCGACCAAGCAAAAGTAGAAAATGACCGACGCGGTGCTGTTGCTGCGCCCGGCCTTCGCCACCATCAGATAGGCCAGCGCGGCGAGGATGCCGGTCCCCAACCCCAAGGCGCGGCCCAGGAAATCCTCGGCCTCGAAGCGCGGCTGGAACAGCAAGGCCAGCCCGGACATAGCCCCGAAGATGGCAACCCAGACCAGCGGGGAGTTTTTCTGCCGCAGCACGAACGGCCCGAGCAGGGCGACGAACACGCCGCTGCTGGCGGCGAGGAAGGCGCTTTCGCCGGGGCCGATCATCTGGATGGAGGCGAAGGACATCATCAAGGCGACAGTGCCGAACAGGCCGCGCAGCCACAGCGACAGCCGCAAGTCGCCGAACAGGCGCAGAAACCCGCCGGTCAGCAAGGCGGGAACCGCCAGAATCGCCAAGTTAATGAGGATGCGCACGAAGCTGACCATGGCGGCGGGCAGTTGCGGCTCGCACAGGCCGATGGCATACACGCAGGCGTTCATCAGCGAGAACATCAGGCTGGCGACGACCATGCAGACTAGGCCGCGCAGGCGGTCGCGGCGGGGGGAGACGGGGAGGCTCATCAACGGGCGGTGATTAGTGGGCAATGGGCAGCGGGAAAGTATACTCTTCGTCTATCCACTGCCCACTCGCCGCCGCCAAAGCCATGGAACCCACCGCCCCCGTCCCGCTGCTGCCGCCGCTGTTGAGCGCCTTCCTGTTGACCTTGGTCATGAGTTTCCTGCTGGGCCTGGGCTTGCGCGAGTATTATCTGGTGGCGAAGAAAACCTATTATTTCGGCTCCACCCGCTCCTGCACCTTGATTGGCCTCCTCGGTTTCGTGCTGTTCCATCTCCAGGCCGACGGCTGGCTTTACTTGGGCGGCCTGCTGGCGTTGACGGTCTTGCTGGGCATTTACTATTCCAGCAAGATCGTCCAGGAGCAGCCCGGCTTGATCGGCATCCTCATCGCGTTGCTGAGTTACCTCATCGGCCCCATCGCGCTGACCCTGCCCGACTGGTTCCTCATCTTGTTCACCATGTCGGCCTTGTTCGTGCTGAACGCCAAGGAGAAGATCAACCGCCTCACCAAGACCCTGGGCAACGAGGAAATCATCAGCCTGGGCAAGTTCCTGGTGCTGTCCGGGGTAATCCTGCCGTTGACGCCGAGGACGCCCATCGCCGAGTTCATCCCGGTCTCCTTCCACCAAACTTGGCTGGCGGTGGTGGTCATCAGCGGCATTTCCTATCTGGGCTACTTGGTGCAGACCTATTTCATGCAAGGCCAGGGCATCGTGCTGACCGGGGCCATCGGCGGCGTGTATTCCAGCACGGCGACCACGGTGGTGCTGGCGCGCCAATCCAACGCCTACCCGGACGATTCCAACGCGCCCGCCGCCGCCATTGTGCTGGCGACGGCGGTGATGTATCTGCGCTTGCTGGCGGTGGTGGGCATTTTCAAGCCGTCCTTGGCGCTGGCCTTGCTGCCGGCCTTCCTGGGGCTGGCCGCGCTCAGTGGCGGGCTGGCCTGTTGGCTGCGGCGCGGCCATGCCGCTGCTGTGTCCGCCGCCGCCGTGGCCAGCCGGCCGCAAAACCCCTTGGAATTGACTTCGGCGGTGCTGTTCGCCTTGTTGTTCGTGGTGGTTACCGCCGTGACCAAATTCACCATCGCCGTTTACGCCGACCAAGGCTTGCAATGGATGGCGTTTTTCGCCGGCTTCGCCGACATCGACCCCTTCGTGCTGTCGCTGGTGCAAGGCAAGTATGTCTCCCAGCAGCCAGTCCTGCTCCAAGCCATCGTCATCGCCACGGCCAGCAACAATCTGCTCAAGGCGGTGTATGCGCTGGTTTGGGCGCAACGCCGCACCGGCTGGCTGGCGGGCGGCGTGTTGGCCGGTTTGGCCGCCGCAACCTTGGCTTACGGGTTTTGGGGAGGATAAGCCCACATTTCCCAGGGCGCGGCGCGTGTAGGGTGGCCTTCAGGCCACCCCAGCGCCCTAAAGGGCGCCCTACACAATCCGTCCAACCCCATGGAATCGGGGTATTTATTTTTCGGAAACCACCTCATTGGCCGACTCTACGGCCCGGTCGAGTTGGTCGAGAATGGCACCCTCCTGAGACAAGAAGCCCTCTATCGCCTGCGCCAAATCCTGGCGCAGGATCTCCACAATTTCCCAGTCATCCTCCTCGCCCAACGCGGCTTCCAGGCTCGCGGCGGCGTGGTGGATGCCGCCCAGGCCGGCGAAGCCCGCCGCTCCGTTGAGTTTGTGTACGGCCTGCCGGGCGGCTTCCCAATCCCGCTTGCCGGCCGCGATTGCCACTTGGCCTGCCATTTCCGGCAATTCCGCGAACAGTTTGCCCGCAATCAAGCGGGCCAATTCGCGGTTGCCGCCGGTTTTCTCCAAGATGGCGGAAGCCTCGGCGGCGGCAACGGGCGGCGGCTCGACGCCCTGCCCTGCCGGCCCGCTCCCGCCGTCCTGCCATGCCTTGACCAAGCCGGTCAGTTGTTCTTGCAAGATCGGCTTAATCAGGCAGTCGGCAAAGCCGTCGCGGAGGATGGCCTCCCGCTGCCCCGGCGCGGCGAAGGCGGTGATGGCGATGACCGGCGCATCGCGGTTGGGGCCTGGATGGCCGCGCAGTTCGCGCAGCACTTGCGGCCCGCCCATCAGCGGCATTTGCAGATCCAGAAAAACCAAGTCGAAGCATTGCCCGCGCAGCCGTTCCAGCGCCTCTTGGCCATTGCAGGCTTCGACGATGTCCGCCGCCCAATCCTTCAGTTGCGCGCGCAACAACAGGCGGTTGATTTCGTTGTCGTCGGCCACCAGCAAACGCAGCTTGCCACGGCCGCCCCCCCCGGCAGGCGGCGGGGCCGGGACAGCCAGCACGGGCTGGCTGGGCGCGGCCAAGCCTGTGGCCTTAGCCAGGGTTTCGCTGCGCAAAGGGTGGAACAGGCAGGCCATCCCGCGTTTGCGGTAAAAACCGACCAAGCGCCGTTCGCAGCAGGGAAACAGCAACAGCGGCTTGATTTGCCGGGTTTCGCACCATGCCAGCCAGCGCGGCAAGGCCGCGTTGTCTTTCTCCCGACTCGGCGAAAAGCCATACAGCACGGTTGGCGGAGGCGCCGCCGTGGCGAAACGCTCGATGAATTCATCCGCCGTCGCACAGGCCTCAACCCTCGCGCCCAGGCTACGCAATTGCCCGGCCAAGGCCAGCCGGAACAGACGGTCTGCCTCGACCAGCCCCACCCGTCCGCGCCCAGCGGGCGGCGTCTCCATCGCCTGTGCCACGGCCCGCGCCAGCGGCAGGTCGAACCAGAGGCTGGTGCCCTTGCCCAGCCGGCTGGCCAAGTGGATTTTCCCGCCCATGCTTTCGACGATATTCTTGGCGATGCTCAAGCCTAGGCCCGCGCCCTTCTCGGCGGTGCTGGCGCATTCCCCCAATTGCAGAAAGGGCGAAAACAGCTTGGCGATATCCTGCGGAGGAATGCCGCTGCCGGAATCCGACACGGAAAACAACAAGCGCCGCTGCCCCGGCTTGTCCAAAAGACGGACGCGGATGACGATTTTCCCGCAGGGGGTGAATTTAAGCGCGTTGCCGAGGAGGTTGGCGACGACCTGCCGGAGCCGGACAGGGTCACCCTCGATGGCCTTGGGAACATCAGCGGCGATCCACAGCACGATGGGCGGCTGCGCGACCTTGGTGGACAGCAAGGCAACGGTGTCCTCCAGGCAAGGGCGCAGCGCGAAGCTTTGCGGGTTCAGGCTGATCCTGCCGGCCTCCAGCTTGGACAGGTCGAGGATGTCGTTGAGGATGGACAGCAGGTTCTTCGCCGAGCGCGTGATCAAACCCAGCTTTTCCGCCTGCTCCTCGGCCAGCGGGGTCTTCTCCAGCAACTCGGCAAAGCCGACGATGCCGTTCATCGGCGTGCGGATCTCGTGGCTCATCTGCGCGAGAAACCGCGACTTAAGCTCGGTTTGCGCCTCTGCCAGGCGCCGCGCCGATTCGAGTTCGAGGTTGCGCCTTTCCAGCGCGTCCAAAGCCTCTTGCAAACGGCAGGTGGCGAGAAGGACTTGGCTTTCCAGGGAATCGCGGTTTTTCTTCAACTCGGCGGCCATGGCGTTGAAGCCGGCCTGCAAATAGGCCAGTTCCGCCTCCGCCGCGGATTCGGCCCGCGCATCCATGTTGCCGTTGGACAATTCATGCACGGCGAGGGTCAGGGCCACCACCGGATCGCTGATTTTCCGGGCCATCCGCCGGGCCAGCAGCGCCGACACCGCCAACCCGCCCAACAAAATCAACAGGCCGAGCAAAATCGTTTCGCGGCGCTGCCGCTGGCAAGTGCCGCTGCGCGACAGCACCAGCCTGACGCTGCCCAGCGTCCCCGCTTCAACCGAGGCCGGCGTCCCGTCCGGCAAGTGCCTGGCGAGGACCGGGGCGGTTTGCGCCAAGAAATCCTCGGCCCGCTCCCCGCCCTCTTTCGACGGGTTCTTCCGCGCCACCAGGACGTGTCCCTGGCGGTCGAAGATGCCCACCTCGATGACATCGTCTTCCTGCAAGGCCGCATCGGCAAGATCCCGCAAAACCAGCCCGTCGCCGGAGGCGATGGAAGAAACTGCCGCCGCGGCCAACTCGCGGGCGATAAGCCCGCCGCGTATGTCCAGGTTGCGGTCCAGGTCGGCGATGCGCACGTGCATGAAATACGCCGCCAAGGCTAGGCCGATCAGCGCCGTAGGCAAAAAGCCCAACAACAACAAACGGTATTGGATGCCCGGCATGATTCTCATGGCGCGGGCGCACGTCTTGGCTTGGGCGATGATGGCGATTCCCCCGATGGGTTTGGGCCGTTAGTGTAGGGCAACGGACCTTGCCGATCCAGGCTGGACTCTTTGCCCCGGAAGCATTCGAGGCTTCGCCATTTCGGCATCCCGGAATGCGAGAATTGCCCTGGTCTTTGCGGCAATTCTCCGGGCCGGGTCTTGGCAAGCGCCGCTCCTGCCTGTATAGTCAGGCGCATGAACGGCATAGCCCACTCCTCATCGCTCCTCCGCCTTCCCGGCTCCCTCCGTCGCCCGTCGTCGGGTGGCCTGCTGCGTCGCGCCCTGCTGCTGCCCCGCGCGGGCAAATAACGACGCTTACACTCCGAAAACACCCCTATCCGACGAACACCACGGCGCTCCCGGCCTTTTAGGGGGCGGCGGCAACAATGGAGCATTCCATGAGCGACAAACTCATCATTTTCGACACCACCCTCCGCGACGGCGAGCAAAGCCCCGGCGCGTCCATGACCCGCGAGGAAAAAGTCCGCATCGGCAAGGCGCTGGAGCGGCTGAAGGTCGATGTCATCGAGGCCGGCTTTCCGGCCGCCAGCGTTGGCGACTTCGAGGCGGTGCAGGCGGTCGCCCGCGCCGTCAAAGACAGCACGGTGTGCGGCCTCGCCCGCGCCCTGGACAAGGACATCGACCGCGCCGGCGAAGCCTTGAAAGAAGCCAAAAGCTCGCGCATCCACACATTCATAGCCACCTCGCCGATCCATATGAAGGCGAAGCTCAACATGACGCCGGACCAGGTGGTCGAACACGCCGTGCGCGCGGTGAAGCGGGCGCGGCAATACACCGACAATGTGGAGTTTTCCCCGGAGGACGCAGGCCGTTCGGAAGAGGATTTCCTCTGCCGGATCTTGGAGGCGGTCATCGCCGCCGGGGCGCGGACTTTGAACATCCCCGACACCGTCGGCTACGCCATGCCGGAGCAATTCGGCCGGCTCATCGCCCAGTTGCGCGGGCGCATCCCCAATTCCGACCAGGCGATTTTCTCGGTGCATTGCCACAACGACCTTGGCCTGGCCGTGGCGAATTCGCTGTCCGCCGTGATGAACGGCGCGCGGCAGGTGGAATGCACGATCAACGGACTCGGCGAGCGGGCAGGCAACGCCGCGTTGGAGGAGATTGTCATGGCGGTGAAGACCCGCAAGGATTTCTTCCCCTGCCACACCGACATCGACGCACGGGAAATCGTCCCCTGCTCCAAGCTGGTGTCCAGCATCACCGGCTTCCCGGTGCAGCCGAACAAGGCCATCGTCGGCGCCAACGCCTTTGCCCACGAGTCCGGCATCCACCAGGACGGGGTGCTGAAAAGCCGCGAGACTTACGAAATCATGCAGGCCGAAGAAGTGGGCTGGAGCGCCAACCGCATGGTCTTGGGCAAGCATTCGGGCCGCAACGCCTTCCGCACCCGCATGGCGGAGCTGGGCGCGGAGTTCAAGACCGAGGCGGAGTTGAACGCCGTGTTCGCCCGCTTCAAAGACCTCGCCGACAAGAAGCACGACATTTTCGATGAGGATTTGCAATCCCTGCTCAACGAGGCCGAGGCCAGCGAGGAAGATCTCATCAAGCTGGTGGCTTTGGACTTCTCCTCCGGCATGGGCGAGCAGCCCCACGCCTGCCTGACCGTCAAGATCGGCGCGGAAGAGCGCCAAGCCGACTTCTCCGCCAACGGAGGCGTGGTGGATGCCAGCCTCAAGGCCATCGAGTCCCTGGTGGACACCGGGGCCAAGCTTACGCTGTATTCGGTCAACAGCATCACTGGCGGCACCGACGCCCAGGGCGAGGTCACCGTGCGGCTGGAAAAAGGCGGGCGCATCGTCAACGGCCAGGGCGCGGACACCGACATCGTCATCGCCTCCGCGAAGGCCTACATCAACGCCGTCAACAAGCTGTTGGCCCCGCAAACCCGCACCCACCCCCAAGTCGGCGACGTTTAAAGCGGCGATGGCGACGGCGGAGCACACATGGCTGGCTTACTTGGAGGCCATGGGCATCCAAGCCTGGCGTTTGCGTGTGGCCCCGCCGTTGGCCGCAGCGGCCAGTTTAGAGCATGAAGACGCAAGCCCAGGGAGCGCCGGCGTCTCGCCGGCAGCGGAAGCCGGCGAGACGCCGGCGCTCCCTGCGGAGGCCGCGCTGGCCGAACCCGCCGGTTTGTCCAGCGCAGCCCCCGGCGTACCCCCGCCCTCCCCCGCCGCCGACCCACGCCCCTCTCGCAATGCCTTGCCGCCCGTGGACCGGGCTTTCGACCCCAGCGAAGACAAGCTTTTTGCCGAGCCACCGCCGAAAACCGCCGCGTCCTGCACTTGGGACGAATTGCAAGCCCGAGTCAAAGCCTGCACAGCCTGCCCTTTGCACCAAACCCGCACGCAAACCGTGTTCGGCGTCGGCGACAAGAGCGCCGGCTGGATGGTCATCGGCGAAGCGCCGGGGGAACAGGAAGACTTGCAAGGCGAACCCTTCGTCGGCCGCGCCGGGCTGCTGCTCAATGAGATGTTGCGGGCGATTGGCCTGGCGCGGGAAGAAGTGTTCATCGCCAACATCCTCAAATGCCGCCCGCCGAAAAACCGCGACCCGCAGCCCGACGAGGCGGCGGCTTGCGAAGGCCATCTGCGCCAGCAACTGGCCTTGGTCAAACCGAAGATCATCCTGGCCGTGGGCCGCATCGCCGCGCAAAACCTCTTGAAAACCACCACGCCAGTCGGCAAGCTGCGCGGCAGGGTCCACGACTACCAAGGCGTGCCGCTGGTGGTCGTCTACCATCCCGCGTATTTGCTGCGCTCGCCCCTGGAAAAACGCGCCGCCTTCGACGACCTCCGTCTGGCCCTGCACACCTACCGCCAAACTCTTTAGAACCAAAGGAGGCTTTTCTGACATGTCCGGCTTATTCGACGCCTTGAGGAGATGGATCGTGTACGACGCCGATAAAGAGTTCTACGCCAAATTCAACCCCAGCCTGGTGGAAGCTGCCGAACTGGAGTTTCGACCCATGCGCAAAGCCGACCTCAAAGCCATCGCCGCCATCGAGGAGGTCGCCTACGAGTTCCCTTGGGAACCGTCCACGTTCAAAGATTGCCTCAGCGTGGGTTATTGCTGCTGGGTGGGCGAAAAGCTGGGCCAAGTCGTGGCTTACGGCATTGTCACCGTCGGCGCGGGCGAGTCCCACATCCTCAACGTCTGCATCTCCCCGGAAATGCAAGGGCGCGGCTATGGCCGGCGGATGATGGAAAAGCTCATGGAAGTGGCGAAAAGCCACCGCGCCGAGATGATGATCCTGGAAGTGCGCCCGTCCAACACCCGCGCCGTCAAGCTCTACCAAGATTTGGGCTTCAACGAGATCGGCAGCCGCAAAGGCTACTACCCCGCCAAGAAAGGCCGCGAGGATGCCACGGTGATGGCGAGGATGCTGTAAGAGGAAAACCCGGCCAGGAAGGAAGGCGCGGCCAGAAGGGAGGGAAAGAGCCGCGCCATCCCTTGCGTTGCGCAAGGGCATAAATTGCGGCGCGACCGGAGCGGGGTCTCGCCTATCCCTTACTGTCCTTAAGGGGTGGAAAAAGCATACTCCAAAATTTCCCTGATAAAACCTGCCATCTGGTGAATTGACCGGTTCCGTTTTGGAAGCGATGCTGTCGCAAGTGCCCTGCGCAGCATCCATCGCTCCCTGCGCGGGACGGATTGCCCCCTCCGCCGCATAGGCCGTTCCGCCTCCGACATGGAACAATCCCTGTTTTTCGGATCATGGGAGCGGGGGCAACAAGGCTGATATTTTTTGACTGGCTATACTCCTTGCCGAAACAGTGCCGACCTTGGCAAGAGGGAGACACAAAGGCGAGCCGCCATTTTTTGCTCAATCTGACGGGGCTTCCCCGTCTCCCCGAAAGCAAATTGTGGCGGCAACCTTGCCTGCGACGGCCCGCACCCGCCCTAAGCCCGCCACGGCACCGAGGCTCTGCTTCGCCTTTCGCCATGGCCACCGCACTAGCTCCACGCCGGTTCGGTTGCCTCATGTTTTGCCCCCGCCTGCGATGGAGCCGCCGACTCTGGCAAAACATCCGGCCCTCCCGCTACGCGGGGGCCGCCCCCATGCACGAGGGATTTCGAGGCACATGGCGAAGCATACTTGCGACAATAACTATAAGACATGAGGGTATGGCAATGTTTACTCGACGTCAGTTTGTTAAGGCTTGCGCTGTCACGGGCGCTGGCTTGGCCGCTTTCTCCCGTTGGGTTTGGCCCTTCAGCCAAAGTCCATTGGGAATATCCAAATTCACCCAACCCTTGCCCATGCTTGGCGCTGATATTCCCGTGGCCACACGGGGTGCGCTATGGAATGGCGGCTGGCTCTACGACCTTGAGGTCGCGCAATATCAACACCAGTTCCATCCGGCCTTAGGCGCAAGCACCTGCTGGGGCTATGCGGACAATGGCGGCGTCCATGGCTACTTGGCGGGCGCGATTATTGTGAACCGCGGCGAGCCGGTCTGGTTAAAGGTCACCAACAAACTGCCCGCCACCCATCCCCTGCCCGTGGATACCACGGTCATGGGGGCTGACTTGCCCGCCAACCGTTGCTGTTCGCATCTTCATGGCGGCATGGTGGATTGGACCAGCGACGGTGGCCCATTCGCTTGGTACGCGCCTAATAGCACGGGGCCTGCCAATGGCGGGGAAAGCTTTCTAAATGGCACGGGTGTGCCAGGACAAGCTTTACATTATTATCCAAACAACCAGAGCGCCAGATTCCTATGGTTCCATGACCATGCCGTGGGGATCACCCGGCTTAACGCCTATGCGGGCATTGCCGCCGGCTATATCATCCGCGACCATGCCGAGTCAGAGTTATTGAAGAGAGGGTATTTGCCGGCCAACGAAATCCCGCTCGTCATTCAAGACAAAAGCTTTGTCAGCGAACAAGCGATACAGCAGGGATACACCTGGGGCAACGTAGGGGATTTGTGGTATCCGTGGCAATATGACTACTCTGACACTGACGACCGCTGGATGTATGGCCCCTTGCAGTTTCCATCGGCAAACTGGACCACGCCCTTGCCTTCGCCCTCAATCGTCCCCGAATTTTTCGGTGACACCATTATCGTCAACGGTGCCGCGTATCCTTATGTTCCAGTCCAGCCCCGGCATTACCGCTTCCGCGTCCTCAATGGCACCCAAGCCCGTTTCTTGAATTTGCAGCTTTATTACGAAGATCCGAACAACCCTGGCGAACCCGATTTTTTGGCCCCGAATCCTCCGAAATTCATCCAGATCGGCAACGAATGCGGTTTCGTGCCTTTCCCCGTGGCGCTCAACAACCCTCCCCAACGCATCGGATTCAACGCCGCCGGCCAAGCGAACCGCTATACCTTGCTGTTGGCGCCGGCCGAACGGGCGGACGTGATTATCGACTTCTCCCAAGTCACGCCGGGGAGGAATTTGATTCTCTATAACGACGCCCCCGCGCCGTTCCCGGTTGGCGATGCCCGCAATGATTACTACACCGGAGCGCCCGACCAATCCCCGGAAGGCGGCGCGCCTACTCCACTGCTGGGCTATGGGCCAAATACCCGGACTCTGCTGCAATTCAGGGTGGGGGTATTGGTCGGCGCGCCCGACCCCGCTTCGATGGGTGCCTTGGAATCGGCCGCGCTATCCGGCCCGCCGCTTTCCGGTGCGGCGAAAACCGCCGTGAACCTGTTAGTGTCCTCCATCAATGCCAATCTGGATCCAAGCAAAGCGGTAAAAACCAGGGATTTGAGCCTCGACGAATACTATGACAGCTATGGGCGTTTACAGGCGAGTTTAGGGACAACCATGCAAACGGGAACAGATCCCGATGGCGGATCATTATATGGCATGGAATATATGGATCCGCCAACCGAGGTCGTCAAGAACGGGACCACGGAAATTTGGCGGGTCTACAATTTGACAGCCGACACCCATCCCATGCACTTCCATCTAGCCAACGTGCAAGTCCTGTCACGGCAGGGATTTTTGAAAGCCGAGCAAGGCGGCGTGTTGACACCGATATTGCAGGGTTTGCCACAACAGCCCGATGCCAACGAAAAAGGCTATAAAGAAACCATACGGATGAACGCCGGGGAAGTCACCACGCTCATTATGAAGTTCGCCGTGCCTTGGACACCATTCCCTATTCCTGTCAGCCCAAGAACTGGCGATTATGAATATGTGTGGCATTGCCACATACTTGAACACGAGGAACACGACATGATGCGGCCATTGATAGTCCAGCCATGAGTACAATCGGTTCCGTTCCAGATTACTCTCTGCACAAAACTTGAAATGAGGCGTGTTATGACATTGCGAAATTTGGCGGTTTATTGGCTAACAGCATGCTTGGCGCTGGCAAGCCTAGGTGCGGGCGCGGCAACCCTTAGCACCACATTCGCATGGGCAGGCGAAAACGGATACAGTGTCGTGGGGCATTTCAGCTACGATGGCAATGCCACAAACCCGGTCAGCGCACATGGCCTGGGGCCAACACAGGGGATTGAATATCTTGAGGTATTTTTTTATGACCCCGGCCATACCCTGCTGTTCAGCACCGTGGATGTTTCGGGCGGGAATTCCGTTTACGATTACTTGGATATTACCTTTGACACCGCCGCCCTGTCGTTCAGAAACGGCTTTGACATGGGCAGCAATGCGCAAGCTAGCGACTTGTATCTTAGCGGCAGCATTGGCAACAGCTCATATTTGCTGGACTATGACGCCAACCCGCTTGACTTGATAACGGACGGCACGGCCATCACCGTTCCCGAACCCGCTTCCTTTTCCTTGCTGGCATTTGGCCTTGCCGCGCTTGTTGGCTTCAAGAAGCGCACAACGCCCTCGGCGTCGATGGAAAAAGCCCGGTAGGCACCCCGCCCGAATTTGCCGGCATAAGCCAGTTCCCGCCCACGCCCGAACCGGCTTATTCCGGCGACCGGGTGCGTCGGCGAAACGCCGACGCCCCATATGGGACAACCTTTAGCAGTCGCCGGGCGGACAAGCGCCTAACGCTATCGTCTTGACCGCGTTCCCCTCCACCTGCCCATCGGCGTTTTCTCAAGGCTCGATCACGTCAATGGCCATGCCTTGCAGAATTGTGCGCACCGAATCGACGGGAACATTTTCGGCAAACGACACAAACCTCATTCAATATTCTGTATCTGCTCCCGCATCTGCTCGATCAGCACTTTCAACTCCACCGAGG
>CAZOTR010000091.1:0-16624 GCA_964582755.1 uncultured Methylococcaceae bacterium
GGGGGGCGATGAACCAAACTTTGGGGGGGCGATGAACCAAACTTTGGGGGGGCGATGAACCAAACTTTGGGGGGCGATGAACCAAACAAAAAAGCCAACCTGTGGATAACTTTTTGCCGTCGCCGTATTACTTTTTGTTTACAAAAGTAATACCAAAATCGCGTTAAAAATCATGCCAACAAAAAAGCCCCGCTCTAGGCGGGGCTTCCGGTGTTCGGGGATGGGTGCCTAGCGTTTGCTTTCAGCCCATTTCTTGGCGAAGCCCGTAAAAGCGGCGTCGAAGTTGCGGGGCTGCTCCGCCGCACTGGTGTTGAGGAAGTGCCTAAAATCCGCCTCGCAAGCATAGGGGTCAAGGCGCGGGTAACGCTTGCGGAACGTCTCAATGGTGCGCGGGTGGAGCTTGTGCAGGGAAAGCGGCAATTCCGGCGGGGGCGGCGGAAGGGTGGCCTTCACCTTGTCGGCCAGCCCACGCGATACGGCAACCGATGTGCGGGCAATCGGCGGCGGGGAGGGCTTGAGGATAAGCCCGCCTTTTGCTGGCTCAACCTTGGCCGATGGGTAAACTTCAAGCGTTGCCTTGACGGCTGGCAATAACTCTTTTGTGAAGTCTTTCGCGCTTTTATATTCCTGCCCTATCTGCTCCTTGAATTGATCGAAGGATACAAAAATAGGCTTTTCAAGCGCATGAAGACGATAAGCAAACAAGCCATAAACGTCTAGGGCAAGGGCAGAATGGGAAAGCCCCCTAATTGCATTGCCAGAAAGCGGCACGGCATGTTTTAGCAGGTCGGCAAAAAACACTTCCCCCAATATCAACTGAGAAGCCCATAAAGCGGGCTGGCCATCATCATCAGCAACCCATGCTTGAAATTCTTCTATGGGGTTTGCCTTTAAGGTCGCAGCTTTTCCATCCGGTTTAGTGTACCCCAGCAGGAAGCAGCAAGCGGCTAGGGCGTTCATCTGCTGGCGGAAAAGGCGGTATTGGCTCCCTGCGGGATCATCAATCCCTATCTTTTTCATAAAAGCCCTTGCGCTCCGCTCCGTCTCTAAAAATCGGCTTTGCGCTCTTACCGCCTCGCTGCAAATGTTCATAAAGGCAAGCCTTGCCTTCGGCCCATAGGGCAAGGGCTGCGGAATCCAGTCTTGCCCGTTCCAAAGACGCCCCGCCTCAAGAATCAAGCTCCGGCCTTGATAGTCGCGGCGATATTCGCGGGTGGGTTGGCGGCGGCGTGGAAGGGTCAAGGCACAAAGTAGGCTGTGCTGGTATTCCACGGAATCCGGCTTGTTCTTGGCTTCCCGCTCGGCCATGCGGCGGCGCAGGTCGTCCGCCGTAAGCCGTTCCTCTGGCAAGATCAAAAGACCATTGCGGCTAGGTTCGTTTTCTGGTGTAGTGTTGGGCATAAATCGGGCCTCCCTTGGGTGGGCTTGGTTAAGGTAAAACGAGGAAGGGCGCGACTCTTGGCGGGGTTCTGCGCCCTTTTTCGTGTCTGGAATCCTAAGCCCTGCGGGCTATAGCTTCAATGGCTTTAAAGCGGCTGGGCAGTAGGAAAAAGAAAAATCCCTCGTGCTGACGGAATTTAGGCTGCACGTTTTCATATAACCCTATAGTAATATAGCTCTAAGCTTGGCTTTCGCGGTCGAGGTGTGCGGTCTGCGGGATGTTGTATTTCGCAAAAAGATCGTTCAACGCCTCGGCTAAAAGGTCATTGATCTTCTTGCCGTCATTGCGCGGGTCGGCCTGCAATTGCGCCATAGAACGGCGCACGGCGCGGGGAAAGTGTGCGCCAATCAGCACGGTGTCTTTCATGGCCTTCTTGCCCTTCGGCGCCTCGGTCGGTGCTGGGTCTTGGGCTGCTCCGGTTCCGGCCAGCCCTTTAAGCTGCGCCGCGCCTTTTTTCAGTGTGCTTGCCATTTCATAGACTCCTAGGGTATTTTAAGATTTTACAAATATAGTCGTATAGCTCTCTAAGCTCAAGCGCGGCCTTGTTTTTCGGGTCAAACTCGGTCGGAGTCTGGCCGACGTTCATGCTGTCGCCGTAAACGCTGCGGTGGTAAAGCACCACGGGGGCAACCTCCAAGCCTTCCCCCGTCACAAGCTCGGCGGTGTCCTTGTGCCGCGTTCCCTGCACGGGCGCGGCGTTGATGACGACCACGGCGCGGGGGTTGTTGGCCTGTTGGAGAATGCGCTTGATGTTCGGCAGGGTTTCAATGTCGAACATCTGCGGGCGGATCGGCACAAGCGCCAGGTCGGCGAGGGTCGCCGCTTCAATGCTGGCCTCGGCGGCTTTGCCGGGGGTGTCGATGACGACAAAGTTAAAGCCTTGCTCTGGCACGGCGGGCAAGACGTGTTTCAACCTCGCGGGCATACAGGATATGACTTGGGGGTTGTCGGCCTCGCGCCGGTCGCCCCAGTTGGTGGCGGTGGTCTGCTGGTCGAGGTCGATCACAAGCGCCTTGTGTCCCTGCTCGGCGGCGATGACGGCCAGCGCAAGGGCCAGCGTGGTTTTGCCGTTGCCGCCCTTCTGGCCGATGATGGCGATTTTTCGCATTATAAATTCCTATAGGATAATATTTTTTTACGGCTTTATCTTTAAAGCCGGATAAAACCATAACGCTATACCTTTTTAGCGTCAAGCGGGGCGCGGCGGGTCACAGGCTGCTTGTAATCCATTCGTCAATGGCCTTGGCCGCGTCCTGCATGAGGCGTTCAAAGGTCATGGCGTCGGGTTGGCTGTCGATCCATTGAAAGCCGAGAATATGAAGGCTGTCCTCGCCGTCACCGCTGCCCGCATCGCTCCAGCATTGGACGTTCGGCGCGGCCATGTCAGCTGCGCCGCTCGTCCAATGGGCGACAAATCGGGGCGGGGCGTGGTGCTTGACCACGCCCCGCCCCGCCGCGTCCTGTTCAAAGCGCCAGTCTTGCATGGGACTCCTTGCTGATTGGGGAAAGCTTGCTGTCCGGCTCTGGATCGGGGGCCGGTTGCTGTTGGTGTAGAAACTCGGCGGCGCGTTGGGCGTGGGCGGCGGCGCTGAAAATGGCCCGCTTGTCTTCTTTCAGGACTTTGAGCCAGCTTGCTATATAGGCGGCGTGGTCTTCCCGCACTTCGGGGGTTAGGCCAAGATCGGCGGATAGAAACGCGCTGCCCAGCTCGGCTACCAGCTCCTCCATGGCGTAGCCTTCATCCCCCCATTTCTTGCGCCCGAAGTCGCGGTTAAGGCGCGAGGGGTGCCGTGTCCAGTGGGTGCATTCATGGGAGAGGGTGGCATAGTAGCTTTCGGCGTCTTGGAAGAACTCGAACGGGGGCATTTGGATATGATCGGGGCCGATGGCATAGAGCGCCCGATTTCCCCCGTGCTGAATGACTGCGCCGGTATTTTTAAAAAACTGCTCGGCATGGTCAAGGCGCTGCGCGGGGTCAAGCGTTGGAGCTTGCGCCGTGGCGTAGTAGTGCGCGGGAAGGTCGTCAATCTGCTCAACATTGAAAACCGTGTAACCCTTCATGAAGGGGATTTTGTGTTCCACGTCCTCGCCGGTTTCCTCGTCCTGTTCGGTCTTGGTAATCGTGTTGGCATAGACGACAAGGGAACCATGCTCGCCCTTCCGCACATGTGCGCCTAACTCCTGCGCCTGCTTGAAGGTCATCCAAATAGGGGCGTTGTAGCCTTTTTCCATCGCTTCGCCCCATAGCATCAGGATATTGATGCCAGAATAAGGCAAGCCGTTATGACGTAGCGGGCGGGTGATTTTTCCGGCGGCGTGTTCGGCGTTCCAAGGCTTAAACCAAGGTCTTTCGCCTTTCTCAAGGTCGGCAATAATTTTGTCCGTGACTCTGGCGTAAACGTCCGCGTTCATGGCGGGTTTCCTTTTCTTCTTGGGTCAATTCTCCAAGGATGACGGGCGGCAATTTGCCGCCCGTCTTGTGGTTGTTATTCGTCACGCATGGGCTTTAAAACTGGCATGTAATCGGGCCTGACAACTAACTGAGGCATACCAGAAGAGTGCGCAACTATTGGGCAATGCCCCCCGCGCTCGTCGTAAATCGCGGTTTGTCCTAGGATGGTCTCCTTGACACAAAGCCCGTCCGGCAAATAAAAAACCTCTTCACAGTCGCCCCTAAAGTCGTCGCGCTCTAAAACATTTTCGGGAAAGTCCCACTTATCGGGGACATTTGAAAAACCCGAAGGCATCTTTAATAGGGTTATCGTCTTTTGCATGGTTCGGCCTTCCTTGGCGTGGTGTTTCGTTTTGTCCACGCTTTATCTTGTAAAGACAAAGCAAAGGTCTCTCAAGGGAGAGAGAAAACCCGCCCAAGGGGTCGCCCTGGGCGGGGTCGCTGTAGCGGTTAGTATTCGTCCGGTAGCAGGAAGGTCGTTACGCTGCGGTCGGCCCCAGTGATAATCCAAAGGCAGTTATCGCCGTAACCCTTGCAGGGCTTGCTTGGGTCAATCGGATAGGCCGAAATAATCCGTCTTCCTTCGGTCAAGGCTTGGTCGTTGTTGGCCTTGTCCTCGGCGCAAACATGGCCCCAATCGCCGCGAGAATGACGGTAGAGGCAGGCTTTCATATGGTGCGGGTCGCAAGCCGCCAACGCGCCAGAGGTGGCGACGACCTGCCCAAGCGGGAAGCGGGGAGGGTAGGGGATGCGGTCTTGCGGGGTTCCTTGCGTCATGGTCTTTGCCTTTCCTTTTGGGTTTGAGGTGCAGCGCTGCGCTGCACCTCTGCCCGTCGGCGAGACTGGGGTAGCAAACGGAAAGCCCCTTCGCGGGGAACCAAAAAGCAAGGCCGTCTTCGCCTTGGCGAAACGGCCTCTGTCTTTTTGGGCGGAAGGGGCTTGTAGTGCGCGAGGGCGAAGCCCTTAGACTTGCTTGCGAAAGGGGGCGTTACCGGATGGCCGAGACTGCCCTAGCAGGCTCGGGGCGCGTAGCGCGTAGCACCCGCCCCGCCTCAAGCGGCGGGTTCGCCCAAGGCTGGGAAGAGCTAATAAGTCAGTAACAGACGATCAGTGACTTCATGCTCTTCAAGGCTGCGCCCGTCCATCTGGAAACGTTTCAACATCGAGCGGCCAAGCTTCACGAAAACTTCACGTTCAAAAAGTCCTTCTGGAACAGGGACATCACAAAGTTTTCGCCCCGAATATTTCGTGCCATCAATGCTAAGGGCCACATGTGCGCCCCGTGTTTTGCAGTCCGCAATGGCCTGTAGTAGCCGCTCAAGCGAAAAGGCTTGGGCACCATACAAGATCGCCTGACTGTCGGTGTAGGGAGGATCGCAATAAATCATGTCGCCCCGCTTCGCCTCCTTCATGGTGTCGGCGAAGTCGGCATGAACAAAGCGGGTGCCGCGTGTTCGCTCGTGCCATAGATCAACACGTTTAGAAAAACTCTCTGGTGGCATGGGGTTGTGTGCGCCTACCGGTGTGCTCATGTAGCCATCCGCCTTGCGGAAGCGCACGACGCCGCCATAGCAAGCACGGCAGAGAAACAGCAAATCCGCGCCGTTTGGCTGCGCGTTGTAGTTGGCTAGCACATGGTCATAGGCTGGCTTCTTCCCCATCTTCCTGATCAGCGCATGACGGTCTGCGTATTGACGCTTCAAAAGCTGTTTGTCGTTGTGAAGCGTTCGCCAAATTTCAATCAGGGGCAAAAAAGCATCACTGGCAACGGCTCGCGTCGGTGCCAAGACACCCAGCACCCCGCCACTGCCAAGGAAAGGCTCGTAGTAGGCACCAAATCGCTTCGGAAAATAGTCGATGATTGCGGGGGCCTGCTTCTGCTTGTTGCCTATCCACTTGAGAAGCTGAGAACGAAAGGGCTCGCATGAAGGCTGGTCTTCCCCCAAAGGGAAGGACAGGGCTTGTGCGCTGGAGGCGGCGATGAGCATTGCAGGCGTTCCCTACGGGTGAGGAGTATATTCTAACTTTGAATATTCTATCTTGGAATTTACTCTGTGTCCATGAAAAAAAGACGCCTTGCCTCGCTCCTGCGAGAGGTTCGCACCGAAGCCAACCTAACACAAGCACAAGTAGCCGGAAAAATCGGCCAGACCCAATCCTATGTCTCGAAGTATGAAACTGGCGAGCAAAGACTGGATTTGATCGAACTTGAAGCAGTATGCAATGCGATTGGCATTCCTTTAACAGAATTCGTGAGGCGCTACCTTGAGAGCTGATTCCAGATTTATCGGACAACCCAAAGAGTTTTGGGCGCATGTACGCACGATCAGCCAAGAAGTAGGGTATACAGATAGATCAACAAAAGAGGTTCGTGTACCACGCCTAGCAGAGGTGAGGACTGAATTTCATAGGCTGAATCTGCAAACCGCCCATATTGCCAACGACTTCGACATACTGACGCCGTTCGGTCAAACGCTATTCGATTATTTCGACTACAGAGCAATTACCTTGAACCAAACTGTTCAAGGCTTGCTAATGAATAAGGATGCGGCTGAAATTGAGTTTAATAAGCTCAAAAATCAATTGAATCCGACTTGCCCGCTGCCCATGAATAAGCAGAAAGGCGACAAGAAAAACTATGCCTTTCTAACAGGCATAGTGAATATGCTTGTGCAAGCCAACATCGGGGAGACACCATGCGATTACGACCCGCGCAGCCTGACCACCACGACACACGACGCAATGCCGCTACGCACACTTGCGCGGCGCGTTGATGGCGCGTTCCCTTCGGTCGTCAACCCCGTGGCTATTTGGGAAATCAAGGAATATTACTACACAACGACTTTCGGTAGCCGTGTCGCCGATGGTGTGTATGAAACGCTGCTTGATGGGATGGAGTTGGAAGAACTCGAAGCCGCAGCACAGCGCAAAATCCACCACCTACTTATCGTTGATGATCACTTTACATGGTGGCAGTGTGGCCGTTCATACCTATGCCGCATCATTGACATGCTGCACATGGGATTCATTGATGAAGTTCTTTTCGGTCGGGAAGTGCTAACACGGCTACCAGAACTTGCCAGCGAATGGAAATCAACCTATGAAAATAGGTCTTGATCAGGCTTTTCAAGCTATACCGCGTTAGCGGCTACTAGTCTACCCAAGCAGTCTAACAAATGAGGGTTTTTTAGACAAAAACAGAAGTCTTTAAAAACAATTACTTGCGCGTCTAGCAATTTTGTCTAAGAATGGATGCATGGAATACGGCTATGCGCGGGTTTCGACCGACGACCAAAAAGCAGACTTGCAGATTGCCGCCTTGAAGGCGGCAGGCTGTCGGCATGTCTTCACCGACACGGCCAGCGGCGCGGCCAGCAAGCGGCCAGAACTGACGCGCTGCCTCGCCTCCCTGCGGGCGGGGGATGTGCTGGTGGTGTGGAAGCTTGACCGGCTGGGGCGCTCTTTGTCACACTTGGTCGCGGTGCTGTCCGACTTGCAAAAGCGCGGGGTGGCCTTCCGGTCGTTGACAGAGGCCATAGACACCGAAAGCGCGGCGGGGCGGCTCATGGGGCATATCCTCGGCGCTCTCGCGGAATTTGAGCGGGCTTTGATCGTGGAGCGCACACAGGCCGGACTGAAAGCGGCCAAGCATCGCGGCCAAAAGCTGGGCCGCAAGCCGTCACTGTCGGAGGATCAGCGGAAACACGCCCGCGTCTTTTTACTAACCATATTTTTTATACTAACCAGCTGCGGAGGTGGAAACCTTACATTTTCACTAATACCGCCTCACTTCGCATGGCACAAGGAAATATATGCGTCTTATGATAATGAAGATGAAACCATACTTAAAGAAAAATTTGGTATAGAGCTAAACGAAAGCTGCGAAAAAGGACAACATGGAACACTGGTAACTGATAATCATTTAAACAACGTAGAATGCTACGATGATGGACACATTAAATCTTTTATTGTTCCGCCAAATTATAGTAATAATGCCACAAAGTTTAAGCCTGGATACAAAATAACATTAGATGAATATAGCGGATACATTAAATCAATAAGAATCCCAAAAGAAACAAAAGTTTCAGAAATTTTAACAGCCCCTAAAAAGTGCTATGACGAAGTAAAGCTTCCGTCAGGATATACTATTGTATTTGAAAATGGTTTTTTATCCCAAGAAAATATCCATGAAATAAATAATCTTTCAAAAAATCAAAAAACCTGTAAATAGCAGAATTTAAATACCTATAAATAACACATTTTTTTATAAAGTTGGCGGCACCTTATCATGTTGGCTTTGCTTGGTTTCTCCCCATTGCCGCCTATCTTCCGAAATAGCGCTATTATCGGCCCGCATACTGGCAACCCAAACCGTTCGCGTAAGCACGTCGTAATGGTTAAAGCTCATCACGCTAGACAGCTTCAACAGGAAGCGTGAAATCCGGCACAGGTCAATTTTATTATCCGTTCCCCGACTTGGAAAAGTCCGGGGTGCCGATAGTCAACGCCGCCTAGATAGGCGGTATCGCCTACCTCGCGCACGGCTTTCACAAATTCCTTTTGTGTAATTTTTCTCATGCCGCAAAAAAAGCACAAGCGGCATATTGCGGTCAATCATTTTTTGTATCCCCTAAGACGGCGGAATAGCTTTCCTATCCTCTGGCGGTGAATTTCTGGAAATAGTAAAAGGCTGTCTTGATCGGTCGTTTCTTGCTTCACACGCCGCCAAGCTAATATCAAAAGCCTGTGTCCTTGGGATTGTCTCTTGATCGGCTCCGCCTCTGCGTTCAACAGGCGCGTTTCCTGCGGGCCTCTTTTGGGGTGTTTGTTTATTATCTCTCCGACTCCGGCGCGAAAAACTCCCGCTGTTCGTAACGGTCGCAATCCATCATCTGAGGCCATACGGGTTCCCTGTCTAAAAGGCAGAAGTAAACCTTTTCGCCGTCCTTTCCTGTCCTCGTCCAGCCAGCGGCGCACGTTGCGCAATGGGTTTTTACATAGTCTGAGATAGTCTCCGACAATCTCCCTAGTGGTGTAACGCTGCTCATGTTTCGCCCCTCCGTGTCTGGTGCGGGACTGTCTTTTGTTCGGCTCCGGCTTCGTCCCTGCGCCGTGGCCGCCTATCGTTCCCGCTCTCGGCCTCCGCGCTCTCGGGGGTTATCCCGTTCAAGCGCCCGCGCCTCCCGCCGTTCTTTCAAGAGCCTTTCGGCGCGGTCGCGGGCCTCCTGCTTTTCCTGCTCCGTCCGTTCTACGATCAGCCCCGCCGCCTTCATCTTCTCCTTGATGGTCATAGGACCGTCTTCTTTGGCGGTGGCACTGGGCCTCTCCTGTCCTTGGTTCTCGCGTTCTTGCTTCTTTTGCTGGCGTTCTTGCTCCCATTGGGCGCGGCGCTCGGCCTGCGCTTTGAGCCTTGCGCGTTCTTTCTGGTCGCGCAAGGCGTCCCGTTGCATGGATTCCATGCCGCCCCTTGTGTAGAGGGTCGCGCCAAGCTGGGCGGCGCGGCGGTTCTCGCGGGCGGCGCGTTCCTGCTCGTGCTGTTGGCGCTCTTCCTCCTTCCGCTGGCGCTCCCGCTCTTGTTGGGCGCGGGCCTCTTCCACAGTTAAAAGCGGGCCGTCCTTGGCGGTCATTAAAAAGCTCTCGATGTCGGCGCGGGTGTCGCCCGTGGTGCGGGCTGTGAGGGGGTAGGCGTGGCCGTGGAGGTTCACGGCCATAAGCTCCCCTTGTCGCCACTCGTGGGCATAGTTGCCAATCTCCCGCGCAAGCTCGGCCTTTCTGTGGCTCTGCGCGGCCTCGTCGGCGCTGACGCGGGCAAGGATGATGTCGCGGTCTTTCAACGCCTCGGTGAAGCTCTGCCCGCTGGCGCTCAAGGTGTAGGCAAGCCGGATGTCTCCGCCGGTCTTGTCCAGTTCCTTGCCGCGCTCTTGCTGGAATCGCTCTTCCGCCTTCTGCGCCCGCTCCTGTTCCCTTTGCTGGCGCTCCTGCGCCCGCTGCTCTTTCAGGCGGGCGCGGGCCTCTTCCACCGTTGGCAGGGTCAAGCCTTCGCCGCTGGCCTTGTTCAAGCTGGCGCGGATTTCCCTTCCTGTCTCGCCGTGGGTCTTGATGCTGAGGCTATGCACGAAGCCATTTTGACCGATGGCCACAAAACCGCCGTCTTCGTAGCGGGCCAGGTGCAAGCCCTTTTCCTGTAGTGCGTCCTTGAACGCTCCGGCATCCCGTGTGCCGTTCCAAGCCTCTTGTATGACGCGGGCCTCCGGCGCTCGGGCCTCGGGCGCTTTGAAGCGGGAGGAAAGGCGGCTTGCTTCCTTGTTCTGCTCCCATTGCCGCGCAAGCTCGCGGGCCTTCTCGCGGGTGGCCTCGTCGGTCGGCAAAAAGCGCAAGGCGTTCTTACGCTCCGGCGCGGGGGCTTCCCGCTGGCGCTCTTGCGCTAGGCGGCGCTTTTCGCGCTCAATCTCTAAGTTGATAATCTCGGCCTCGCGCTTCAAGGATTCGCGCTCGGCGTTGCGGGACTGGATAGCGCGGTTCTCGTCGCCGCGCTCGGTATGGGTGCCTTGCCGCTCTAGGTGGGTCGCGGCCTCGCCTAGTTTGCGGGTGGCCTCGCGGTCGATGCCTTGGGCCTCTAGGGTCTTGCAGCTTACCCGCTCTTCATACCCCCACCGCTCAAGATGGCGGTTGGCGTGGCTCTCCCACGATTCCCGCCAGTGCTGCAAGGTGGCTTTGTCGTCCAGTTCGCGCAATTTGTGTTTGTCGAATCCATCGGGGGTTATGGCGCGGGTGGTGAAGAGGATATGCGCGTGGTGGTTGCGCTCGTCGCCTTTCCGGTCGGGGGCGTGTATCGCAACATCGGCTATCAAGCCCTTGCGGGTCATGTTTTCCTTGATGAAGTCTTGAACGAGATACCGCCTTTGCTCGGGGGTGAGTTCGTGGGGAAGGGCGATTTCTATTTCACGGGCAAGGCGTGAGTTGCTGCGGGTTTCGGCCTTCTCTACGGCGTTCCACAAGGCGGCGCGGTCGCGGCTCCACTCGGGCGCATCCTTGGGCGCGAAGATGCCCGCGAACTCGACGCCCCGCCTCCGGCTGTAGTCCTTCGCCTCGTTCGTCCGCTCGTCGTGCAGGCGCTCCCCCGCACGGTAGGCAGCGGCGGCAACGGCGCTTTGCCCGCTGGCTCTGCTGATTGCCTTTGCGTGTAGGTGGTAGATCGCCATTACTTGCCTGTTTGTGGATGCTTCACGCCTTGCCGAGTGGCAGGGTGGGAGGCGGCTTTCTTTGCGGGCCGGATGGCGCCCGCACTTTGGCCCCCCGCAGGGGCGCACTGCAAACTTGTTTGCGTAAGTGCGCACTTCGTGACTTCTTTGCCCCTGCAATGTGGCCTGTTTATTGTAACGGAATCGGCCTGCCGGTGTCGCAAAAGCGCCTTTTCCGATGCTAGAATGAAAGCGCATTCTTGGGCAGTGGGGAAAGAGAACATGAACGAAGAACAGACCAAGGGCGGCAAGTCTCGCCTTGAACGGCTGCAAGCGCAAAAGGCGAAGATCGACGCACAGCTAAAGGCGCTTGAAGCCCGCCAGAAGCAGGCGGACAGGAAGGCGGACACACGCCGCAAGATCATCGTTGGCGGCGCGGTGCTGGCTCATGCGGCTTTGCATCCGGCCTTTGCCGAGTCCTTGCGGGAGGTGCTGCGGGCGGCGGTCTCAAGGGACGTGGACAAGAAGGCGATTGCAGACCTTTTGAACCTCGAACCTTAAAACGCGGTGAGGCGGTAAGACGGTGAACGATGATTTATTTGATACTATCCAGCCAATTTTCCTTGTTCCTTTCTTTGTCATTGTCTGCGTGACATTATACGCATATTCAATACAGCCAACCTATACAATATTGATACCTTTTTTTACCACCGCAATCGCCGTAATATTAGTTATTAACCGAGAATTTAAGGTAATCATAAAACTGTTTAGCAAAACAAGACTAAAAAGAACAAGAAATTGTGTTTTTGGCTTACTCTGGATTTGTGCATCAGTTGCCCTATGCTATGCACTTATTGAAAAAGAGAGTGAGTTAAAGGCAATAGATAACATATTCTTTCGCATTACACCTTATTACATAGCGGCCTTTCTGTCTGTGTTTGGGGCGTGGCTATATCTCAAAGATTCTTTTTATGATTATTCCCAAGAGTTGGAAACCATCCAGACGTTCACCGCTGCGGGAGAAACAGAAAAGCTCTACGGCTCCGCAAAATGGGGCGGGATGTCTGAGGCTTCCGCCTTGCTGCATTCCCCTGACTCTCGGCAAGGGCAGGCGGGAAAAGAAAGGTCTTTTGCGGGGTCAAATGTCGTCGATTTCTTAGCCAAGAAAGGGCAGGTGAATTTCGGGATTCCCTGCGGGTTTATGGACGGGCGACAACTCCGCTATTCAGGGGAAAAACACGCTTTCTTGTGCGCTCCCAACAGAAGCGGCAAGGGGGTGAATATCATTGTTCAGGCGGTGCAGGAGCATCAATGGTCGGTTTTGGTCATGGACCCAAAGGGAGAACTTGCGGCGATCACGGGCGCGGCCAAGGAAAGGCAGGGGAAAACTTTTTATCTAAACCCCTACAAGATGCACCAGGGCGAGGAATGGAGCTTGCCCTGCCATGGCTTCAACCCGCTAGAAGAACTTGACCCGTTATCAGGTGATTTCGTGGCGGACGTGGGGCGGCTGTCTCAAGCCCTTGTCTATTCAGAAAGCCATGATCCCTACTGGGATAACTCGGCAAGAATGCTTGTCCAAGCCTGCATTATGTGGGCCTGCATGTCGGATGATTTCGAGGGGCGGCGGCATCTTCCCGCCGTGCGGGATTTAATCGCAGACCCTGAAAGCCTCAAGGAAGAAATCCTCAAGATGAAAACAAGCGGCTTCCAGTCATTGGAAAACAAGGCGGGGCGTTTCATCAGCAATTCAAAGGGCTTTGATACAATTATCGAAACTGCAAACACGCAATTAGAATTTCTCGACGATCCGGCCATAAGGGATTGCCTCGCAAGGTCAGATTTCCAGCTTTCCCGCATTAAACGGGAGAAAATGACCGTTTTCCTAATCCTGCCTTTCAAACAGTTGAGTTTACAGGCGCGGTGGCTCCGGCTGGTGGTGGGGGCCACCATCGACGCTTGCACCGCCGACACCTCCAAGCCTCGCCATCCGGTGCTGTTCGCCTTGGATGAGTTCGCGCAACTCGGACATATGGAAGTGATAGAAAACGCGCTCGGCATGGCGGCGGGGTCAGGCGTCCAGTTGTTCCCGGTGCTGCAAGACCTAAACCAGCTTGAGAACCTTTACGAGAAGGCGGCGCAAACCTTCCTTGCGGCGGCGGGCGTTCAAATCTTCTTGCGGCCTCGGGACTTGAAAACGGCGCGTCATGTGTCGGACACTTGCGGGACTAAAACCAGCGTTTCCGTAAGTCGGTCTTCTTCGGAAAGCTCCGGTCATTCGGTCAACAGCGGAAACGGTGGGTTATTCAGCGGGACAATGGGAAACAATAGCGGGCAAAGTGAAGGGATAGCGACAAACGAAGCGGCGCGGCCTTTGATCTTGCCGCAAGAGGTTATGCAGCTTCCAAAAGATGAGGCAATCGTGATTCACAGTGACAGCGATTCCCCGTTCCGCGTCAAGCTCCGGCCTTATTGGGAAGCTCTCCCCGCTGGCAGTTTCAGAAGAAACCCTTTTCACGTTGCAGAAGACGGCGAAGGCGAACAAGAGGAGTTGGCCTAGGTATTGGCTGGCGTCCGTGAGCAATGCAAACAGCACGGGCTACCTCACTCCAATCCAGCTTTTTAGGCGGAAACCATCGAGAAGGGAAAAAAAAACGATGCGGGATGACATGGCGGCAGTTATAAGCAAGGATTTCACGCTTTACCTGAAAGATGCAGTTTAACAAGTCGCACTTATCATTAAAAGTATCCTTGAAAGTCCGTTTTTTTCTGTATTGCATGGCTTCCCCATTCGGCTACTAATCTGCCTTCTTTCCATAGCACAGGACGCGGGCAGTAGGAAAGAAAAAGTGGGGGGCATGTCCGGCCTTAGCTGGCCTGAGTAATCGCACGTCCGGCCCCGCCAGCCTCAGACCTATGATCGGGGGAACCAGTAAGCGGCGGCGGTCGTCGCCAAGGCCAAGGCAAACCAGAACGGCCAGCGGGCAAAAGGCAGGGCGTGGGCCTCCGGCGCTGGCGCTTGGTCGATCTCCGGCGCGTGGGTCAAAAGCAGGGTCAAGCGGCGAAGCTCGGCGGCGGCTTTTTCGCGCTCGTCGGCCTCCCGCTCCCTTGCGGCCTCGGCGTGGTCAAGCCTCCGGCGCAGGTCGTCACGCTCGTTCTTGATCTGCTCCACAAGCTCGGCCATCGCTTCAAGCCTGCCCTTCAAAAAGCCGGTTTCGGTGTTCGCCTCAAGGGGTTGGCCGTGGTTCTGGGTGGTCGGTTCCGTTCGGTCGCTCCGGTTGGCCGGATACACTCGGAAAAGCTCGGCGGGGTCGATCTGGTAGCGGCCTTGTTCGTCCTTTGATGCGGACAAACGCCCGCCCCGTATGGCTTCAAGGATGGTTGCCTTGGATTTTCCGGCCTCGCGGGCGGCTTGGTTCAGGGTTAGCGGCGGCATGGTCGGGCGTTCGGTCTGGGTGGTCGGTGGCGGTTCCCGCCACTGTTCGCCCGTGGTCGGCGCGTGTCAAGGCGTGGTGCATGGCTTTCCCTTCTGTGTTTCGTCAAGCCACGCCAAAAACTACGGCCCCTTTCCTAGATGCACGGCATCTTCAAGAGCTTTGCGGATGAACCGCTGATATGGCATTCCTGACCGTTCCGCTTCTTCTCTGATGGCCTCAAGAAGCGGCTCTGACAGGCGCATGGTTACGCGCCGACTCTTCGGCTGGAACTCAAACCGAACGTGGGTTAAGGCCGAAAGGTCGTATTCCGTCAAGTCGGCCTCTTCAACAAATCTTTCCGCCTCGTCATCGGTCTTTGGTATCGGCAAGGGTTTTTTCATAGTGGGCTACCTCCTTTTGGTGCATGTATCTGGCACTAATGGGGCGGATGTATGTTTCTCCATCACGGTGCCGGAAAGTGAAAGCTACAAAGACGCCGCGCCCTTCGCTGGTCTTGCCAATGGCAAAAAAACGCTCTTCGTCCTGAGAGTGTTTCAAGTCGGGAAAAACCGCGATTTCCCCCTGAAAGGCGGACTCGATAGCGGCCAGCGAGACGCCATGCTTCCGGCACTTGTGCCGGTTTCCATCGTCCCACTCGAAGCCTGATAAGGGTTGCGTCAACATCACTCATGTATGCTCCTTTGTACGTACATTTGTCAACAGAAAAAGAGGGGCGATTAAAAAAATTATGGATCGACGCTAGGGCCGTTTTTCGGGCCGCTGGGCGGCCTCTATGGCTTTGGAGCTGGGGTAGTAGCTAATATGGTCGTTTGCGGCTCTCTGTGGGCCTCTGGTGGCCTTATGGCGTCGTTCCAATCCTTCCCCATCGGTGAACGGGCGCGGCGGGCGTCTGGCCGGTAGCTCTCGATCAGGGCGGCGAAGTCTTCGCCCTGGTCGTCGTTATCGGTGGCCGTCACGATCTCGGCGGCGGGGTAGCGGGTGAGGACGTGGGCCAGTAGCTCCCGCTGTTCGGGGGAGAGGGTGCCGCCAAAGGACAGGTAAAGCCCCGTCGCGGGGTTGGCTTGGTAGAAGGACATGGCATCTAAGGCGCTCTCCGTGACCGCTAGGCGCGGCGGCGGCTCTTTGGGGGGCAACCCTACCCGAAACCCGAACAGGGCTTTCCTGCCGCCTCCTGTGAAGCCTGAGAAGCCCATGTTTTTGATCTCCCACCCTGACAAGCCGGAAAGGTCGTCATGCCTAAAGGCCACGTTGCCGCGCTCGTCCAGCCGTATCCGGTCGGCGGCGGTCGCAATCGTGGCGGGGGTCAAGCCTCGGCTTTCCAAAAAGCCCCCGTCATAGGGCCGCAAGAGTTGCCAAGCGAAAACCAAGGCGGCGCGGTCGTGGGGGATGGGTTCGGGCTTCGGAAGCGGGCGGCGCTGTCTGGCGCTGGGAGGCGCGGGCGTCCAGTTGCGGAGGGCTTTCCGTGCGTGTCCAAGGGTCAAGCCTCGGCGGTGCATGATGAAATCAACAACGCTGCCCCTTGCGGGCGTGTGGACGCTGAAAAAAACGCCGTGGCCGTCCTCGCCGGTGGCGACAATGATCTTTTCCCCGTCTGGATGCCGCATGACGAAGCTTGAACGGCTCGACTCCTTGCGGTCAAGCTCGAAGCCTTCCCCCTCGGCCAGCTCGGCAAGGTTGATGTCACGCTTAAAGCGTTCCAGCTCGTCCATTTTTTTCTTTCCTACTGCCCGTTCTTGATCTTTCTCGATCTTCCCGCTTGCCCTGTTTCCCTTCGGATGCCAAGCCCGCCCACATGGCCGGCGCGGCGGCGTGAGCCGCGCACCTTGCGCAACCTTGCAAGGGGTAGGCCGACAGGCCGTAGGGGGGCGGCAAAGCCCCCCTGTCAAAAAAGGGTCGTGAGCGAAGCGAACACCGATTCTCTGTGGTGCTGCCTGCTGCTGGGGCGGTCGAGTTGTCCACAGGCCATCGCGGGCTAATTGTTTGATCTATTTGCAAAACCTACTTGATGATAATTGATAATAAGGTGTAGGGCCAAAAAAGGGGGGCGATGAACCAAACTTTGGGGGGGCGATGAACCAAACTTTGGGGGGGCGATGAACCAAACTTTGGGGGG
>CAZOTR010000092.1:0-16507 GCA_964582755.1 uncultured Methylococcaceae bacterium
TTTAAAAATCGCGGCCCAATACTGCGTTCGACCGCACCCGCGCTACTCACGGCCTTGGTGTTTCGTCTGTTCCTGGCCGTGGCGCGGGGCGGTCAACGCGGGCGTTAGGGCTGTAGGGCGGGTTAGGCGCGTCTCGGCAATACTTGATCGTTACTCCGAGCTTGTATGCGCCGTAACCCGCCTTCTCGCGTAAATGGCGGGTTACGGTGCGCGGATAAATTGGGGGGGTATGTCCTGGTATTGCATGGCGCACCTAACCCGCCCTACGGTTTGCGCCCGGCGCTGATCGTTTTCGTTAGGTGAAATATGGCTTGGTACTCTCACACTCTCGCATTTGC
Organism: uncultured Methylococcaceae bacterium; assembly: GCA_964582755.1. GTDB lineage: Bacteria > Pseudomonadota > Gammaproteobacteria > Methylococcales > Methylococcaceae > Methylumidiphilus. The sequence goes on from CAZOTR010000092.1 coordinate 339, forward strand.
CATCTCAGGCGATCAGGCTGAAGTTGACGCTGATCCGCGAAAATTACTCGATGGGCACAAGGGGGATTTTGATCGCTTTGTGTATGCCCCGTCACGAAACGGCTGTCTACTCTGGCGGTTAGACCGCATATGCAAGCAGGCATCGAATGGCAAGAACCTCTATCTGCTTGAGGATGCCTGCCTAATTCAGCACGAAGCAATGAAGCGCTCTGCTTCGCAGATAGAGGCTCTCATCAATGAAATTGAGTTGAATCCAGCTCTCGTCGTCGAGGCAACGAAAGAACCCTATCAACCAACCATAACGCTCCACGCAGAAGGGTTTGAGCCTTTACCTGCCCAACTCGTCTACCCAAGCGACGCGATCATCAAGGATGGTTGGGTCTACAGCTATACGGCGGAGCAAGTGCGGCGCTTCTTGGATCAGTCCTGCGCCTCTCAAACGCCATGCCCAGAAGGCGACGACGACGGGGAATCTCTGTCATACGTCTTCAATTTCTTGAAGTCCCATCTGTCATTGCTCCGTTTTGCCGCACAGTCAGGGAAGGTCGTGGTGTATGGCGAAACCAATTAATGAAATGCGCCTAACATTGCTGGGTGCCTCGAAAAACCGGTTGCGTCCATGGTTCGACAAGCTCGCCACAAACGTAACCGGTTGATTGATAAGAATCCGTTCGCACTGAGCTTGTCGAAGTGCGGGGTTTTCGAGGTGCCCTGCTTTGCACGCCGACGCCCATTGCGCATTGCCGCCGGTAAAGTCTGGCGTTAGGCGCTCCGGGGCCGGACGCTTGGGGTTTTCCGCCAAATATCCTGGCCCCTGGCGGCAGGGCATTTGGAATCCGGCAGTCGGGTGGGCAAACGGCTTCATCGTTTGCCCACGCGGAAACTCCACGAAACCGGGCATAATCGGTGGGCAGGCAAAAAGACGCATGTCCACCCTACGGCCCTTCGAGCCATAATAATAGGTGCGGTAACTCGGCAAAGCCTTAGGGTGCGGCGAGGAACGAACCGCACCATTTGTAGAACAAGAGCGGTGCGGTTCGTCCCTCGCCGCACCCTACACGGGCCGCATCCATGCACTTTCGACAATTCATCGATAATTTGCGATTAGCTTTGGCGATCTTGTCCCTGGTTGCGTTGCTCCAAGGCTGCACATTGGCGCGGGCCGCCTATGTCTACACCCAGTCCCCTGATAAGCTTGCCAAGATTTCGGCGACTTTTCCGGTCTATGCGGAAAACGGGGCCGAGCCAATGGCTAAGGATATCTCAGCGGCTCTGCCGGCAACGATCCAGCAGATCGAATCAACACATGGCGGAAAATTGAATCTGCTTCCGCCCGTCATTGTTTGTGCCACCGAAGCCTGCTATGGACACTACGCAGCGATACCCGGCTCCAGTGCCGAAACCTTGCTCGACAAGAGAATATCCATAAATGGCGCAAAAATTCTCAGGAATAAAAGGAACGCCATTCAGCTTCTCACGCATGAAATGTCCCACTTCTATTGGTACTCACAAGGCGTTGGCTTCCAGCCGCGTTGGTTTGAAGAAGGCATGGGTGTGTGGGCATCCAATGGTGGCGGGGCAGAAAAAGCCAGTGTCCAAGCTGCGGAGCAAGCACTTCGCAATGGAACAAGTATCCGCCCTACGCTCAATTCAGGTTTTTGGAACTATTTAACACAGTCGCCGTCGGTTCCGGGAAACGACTGGCATATGTTTTACAGGCAGTCGGGAATGTTCGTCCAATATTTGCACGACCACGACCCGGTTGCTTTTGCGCATCTGCTTGAGGCGCTGAGAAGCACTAAAGACTTACAACAAGCATGGCCGATTGCCTATCAGAAAAGTGTTGATGAATTGTGGTCGCAGTTCATCAAGGAAATTCGGAGCCACGGCCCTTCGAGCCATAACAGCCAAGAGGCAATCCCATGAGCCAGACCCAGGCAAAATCGCAACACCGCGCCCATATCGCCAGCCTGACGCTAGGCCGGTTGCGTATGAAACTGCATCCGCAAAGCCGTGGGGCGTCAACCATGCAGGGGATTCAAACCAATCTCCAAGCCCTTGAGGGTGTCCAGGATGTCAGGGTCAACCCTGCCAATGGCAGTGTGACCATGCATTTCGACCCGCGCCGCCATAGTCCAGCCGGAATCATCCGGCTGTTGGAGGATATCGACGTGCTGGTGGAATCAATCGGCCATTTGCCGAGCGTGGAAGACGGGAAGCCGGGCGAGGGCCAAGGATCAACCGGCTTCCTGGCCACCGTCGAGGACTTGAACCAACGCATCCGCTTGGCGACCGGAATACCGGTCAACCTAAAACTTATCCTTCCACTCAGCTTTGTCGGCGCGGGTGTGTGGTCGATTGCCAGGAAGGGGCTAATGATCGAGACTGTGCCGGGCTGGCTATTCCTCTGGTTCGCCTTTGATATGTTCGTAAAGTTGCATCCGGTCGTAAATGCCAAAACGGTGGTCGAGGAGTTGCCGGACATTTGAGTTTAAGCCAGGACCATAGGATGCGCTGAGGAACGAAGCGCATCATTCGAGTTACTCGATTGATGCGCCTCCTTTCGTCGGCACATCCTATGCGAACTGTTCGCGGGGTGGCCCGCCCCATGCGAATGCCATATTCCGCGATTGCTGCGGTTCGCAAACTCACGGCAGCCTACGGCAACCGAAATCAATCCTGCCATTTTCCGTTCCCACGCGCCGCATCACGGCTGTTAAATTAACCTGAGTTTGGGATGGGAAAATTAGCGGTAGCCCGCATGGCCGGTGTTTTGCGCGGGTTTGATCGCCCGCTTGCGGGCGACACCTCCGGCGGCAGGCAAAGGCTAGGCGTGGCCTTGCCTCGTTCCATCCGGCAAATTATCCCGAACTCAGGTTATCTACATGGGCTGGACACGACGCCTTTTCGACGAGGGCGACGCCTAAATTTCGCCACGCTGAACAGCGAATGGAGGGCGGGGGTGCGATGTGTCCAGCCGGTTGCCCGAGCCTGGACTGGGATACTGAGCCGGGCGCTGGCCCCGGCGCGACAGCCCGCCAACCCCGCCGCCGAAACCTAGCGGATGCCAGCCTTCCCGGCGACCGGGTAGCCGCCGGGCGACTTGCGCGGCCTGCGCGGCGTCCGGGCATACAGCAGCGCGGCGAGGGCCAGGGCGTACAGCGCGGGCAGGGTGGTGTCGCGCTTCACCAGCCAGAAGTAATGCAGCACTGCGGCGGCGGCGATGGGGTAGCTCAAGCGGTGCAGGCGCTGCCAATTGCGCCCGCCCAGCCGCTTCATCATGGCGTCGGTCGAGGTGGCGGCCAGGGGTAGCATCAGCGCAAAGCTGGCAAAGCCGGCGGCGATGTGGGGGCGCTTGCCCACGTCTTTGGCGATTTCGGGCCAGTCGAAAAACTGCTCGAAAAGCAGGTAGGACAACAGGTGCAGGCAGGCGTAGAAAAAGGCGGACAGGGCCACCGTCCGGCGCAGCCGGGCCAGCCAGTGCCAGCCGGTGAGCTGTTTGGCGGGCGTGACCGCCAGCATGGCGAGCAGCAGGCGCAGCGCCCAGATGCCGGTGGTGTGGGTAATGTCGGCGACCGGGTCCGGCCCGAGCCGTCCGCCCAGGCCGTCCGCCAGCAGGCGGGCGAAGGGCAGCAGGCAGGCGCAGAACAGCGCGGCCTTGACTAGCGAGACGGAGTGCGCGGAGAGGTTTTTCATCAGGCTCACCTTCTTGTTCTTGTGTTCCGGCCAGGCCGCCGCGGCCTGCCAATAGCTTATGCCAGGGCTTGGAGCGCGGCCAGGTCGATGGCCTCGCAGCGCATCAAATGTGCCAAGGCTTCTTCCAGCAGCGCCCGCGCCTTCGCCGTCTCGCGGTGCAAATGGGCGTGCAAGGCCGCGTCGTCCTCGTTGCGGTTTTCGCAGTCCGCGCTGTAGGCCTCAAAGGCATTGAGGCGGAACAGCAAATCGGCAAGGTGCTGAGGGCATTCGCAGCGGACTGCGGTCGGCATCCGGGTCACGGCGGACAAGTCCGCGTCGCCAAAGCGGCGCGGCGGAATCGCGGCGACGGCCTCCACGCCCGCAGGCGCGGCCAAGGGCCGGGCCTCGGCGCGGCAGGCCTGGGCCAGGGCCTGCGCGGTGACGGGCGCGCGCAAGGTGGCGATGCCGTCCCGGCGCAGGCGCTCCAGCAAGGATTTCATGCCGAAGCCGTACACCACCACCGTGCGCCCGGCCCCGCAGCGCGCGGCCAGCGGCTGGAGCTGCGCCACCCGCTCGGCTTGCAGGGCCGGCATTTCCACGACCAGCACATCGGGTTTTTGCCCGATGGCGTCTTTCTCGAAATCGGCGTAGGACACATGGCTGCCGACGACTTCGATGCCCTCCCATTCATTCTTCCAAGGCGCGGCCAGGAACGGCAGGGCATCGCCTTGCAGCAGGATGCGCAAGGGCCGGCCGGCGGGCGCCGGTGGCTGCTGCCGGTCCTGGTGGACGTGCAGGCGCTCGCGCAAGGCGTCCTCGCCCAGCGGCGCGACGGCGCTGATGGCGTGGCCCAAATCCACCAATTGCTTGATGAGGCTCAAGCGCGCCACGTCGGCACGCGAATACTGGCGCTTATTGTCCTCCGTGCGCAGGGGCGCCACCAAGCGGTAGCGGCGCTCCCACACGCGCAGCGTGTCCAGCGGTATCCCGGTCAGCCGGGAAACCGCGCCTATGCCGAAGCCGGGTTCTTGCTCGGGGTCTGTCGCCATGGTTGGGTTCTTCGCTTAAAAAACGGATGTACAGTATATGACCTAAACAAATTCTTGACAATGATTAGATTCGGTCTACACTCTTGACCCAGACAAAGCCTGGACACCGAGTCCGGGCTGGCGAAAGTCTCAAAACTAAAACGCAAGCTGGAGGGTTAAGGCAATGTTCGACTTCGATGCAAACATCTTTCCTGCGGCTGGCCGGGCGGGCCAATTGGACGGAGCGTCGGCGTCCGGCGCCGACGACCTGCTGGCCTTCGCCGTGCTGGCCTTCCTGGCGCTTTGCCTGGCGCTGGAAAAGCGCAGGCCCTTTCTGCGGCCGGGCTTGAGGCTGCTCAAGAACAGCTATTTCACGAACCTCTGCACGTTCCTGTTCAACGATGTCAGCTTGTCCCTGCTGTCCATTCCCTCGCTGTACTACGTCGCCCAGCAATTTTCCGGCAAGGGCCTGCTCGGCGGCATGGACCCCGGCCCGGCCAAATACGTCCTGAGCTTCCTCTTGCTAGACTTTGCCCTGTACGCTTGGCACTACGCCACCCACCACGTCTACGGGTTGTGGACCGTGCACAAGGTGCACCACAGCGACAAGGCTTTCAACGTCACCACCGGCCTGCGTTTCCACATGGGCGAGCTGGTCTTGGAGGCGTTGGTGCGGGTGGCCTTCATCGGCGTGGCGGGGGTTGACGCCGAGGGGGTGCTGGTGAACCAGGCCGTCATCACCTTGTTCGTGCTGTTCCACCACAGCAATGTCAGGTTTCCCGCTGAACAGCTTTTGTCCAGGATATTCATCGTCCCCAGCCTGCACCGCCTGCACCATTCGACAGTGCGCGAGGAACACGACAGCAATTACGGGGCGGTGTTTTCATTCTGGGACCGCCTGTTCGGCACCTTGAAAGTCCAAGAGCCCAAGGCCATAGGTTTGCACGGCGTGGACGAGCAGAATTTGCTGGACTTGGTGCGCTATGGCTTCAGCTCGCGCATCGCGTTCAAGAAGCCGTCGCGGCTGGCCGACGCCCGCGAGCGCGCTTAGGTTTCGCCCCTACCCACCCATCGAGGATTGCGCCATGGCTTTCTTGCCCTTTTATTCCCCGGCCGCCGTGCCGCCTAGAGTGGTCATCGTGGGCGGCGGCTACGCCGGCCTGGCGGCTTTGGTGACGCTTTACCGGCACTGTCCCGCCGCCCAGGTGACCCTGGTCGACCCCCGCCGGGAGCATCTCAAAACCACCCATTTGCACGAGCGTTTCCGCAACCCGCAGGCGAAGCTCACCGTGCCTTTCGAGGTGCTGGAACAACGCTTCGGGTTCAGGCATGTGCAGGCCGCCGTGGAGTTCGACGAGGAAACCTTGCGCCAATGGGAGCGGGAACGGCTGCTGGACGTGGGCGGGGAAACCCTGCCATTCGATTACCTGTTGCTGGCCGCGGGCGGCAAAACCGAGAAAATCTCCTCTTCCGAGCGGGTCGTCGATCTCGACGGGCTGTCCGGCAAGGCGTTCCACGCGGCGCTGGCGCGTTTGTCGGCGCTGGAAGACGGGCGGGTTCCGGTCACCGTGGTGGGCGGCGGGCCTACGGGCGTCCAATTCCTGTTCGAGATCGCCCATTGGCTGGCCGCCGAGAACAAGCCCAACCCGCTGCGCTTGGTCGAAGCCTCGGGCGGCGTGCTGGCGCAGTTCAAACCGGAGCTGGGCCAGTATGTCAAATCGTGCATGACCGGGCTTGGCATCGAGTTTTTGCCCGACACGCTGTTTCAAGGGCAGGACGGGGAGGACGTTCTGGTCGAAACCAAGCATTCGGGGGAACAGGCCAGGCTTGCCTCGGGCCTGACGTTTTGCTTTGTCGGCAAGCGCGCGTCGCTGGCGCTGGAAACCAATCCCTTTGGCCAGGTCATCGCGGGCCAAAGCCACTGCCCGCATGTGTTTGCCGCCGGTGACTGTTCGCATTACCGGTCCTTGGGATCGAACGCGCCCACCGCCCAATCGGCGGTGCGCAAGGGAAAGCTGTGCGCCCGCAACATTTTGCGCCATGCCGGCAAGCTCAAGCTCATGGAGCCTTATTTGCACCAGGATCTAGGCTATGTGGTCAGCCTGGGCCCGCATGACGCGATTGGCTGGATAGGCTTGCAGGCCAATGTGGTGGGTGGCGCACCCGCCGTGGTCGTGAAGGAATTGGTGGAGGCGCAGCATGAATTGCTATTGGCCGGGATCGACACCTATTTGGTTTAGCCTGATTATCAAACGAGCCGCAGGGCGGAGGTTGCAAAATGTTTAACTTAGGATCGAAAGACCCCGTAGTGGGTAAGTCCAGCATTACGATTGAACGGCCCGGCGCGGAGGTGTTTAAGTATATCGGCGCGGACTTTTTCCAGAACTACCCAAAATGGTCGCCGGAGGTGGTCGAGCTTGAATCGCTCACCAAAGGGCCGGTGAAACTCGGTACCTTGGCCAGGCAAGTGCGTGTGGACCAAGGCCACCGCACGGAATCGAAATTCCAGGTTACTGTGTACGAGCCAGGCAAGCGTTTGTGCTTCGCCGGCCTGTCCGACCCTTACCGCTGCACTTACGAGCTACAGGATATCAACCAGGGGCAGATGGTCCGCCTGAGCTTTACGTTCGAACTGCTGGAAATGCAAATGTTCATGCGCCCGTTTGAGAAGCTGATCCGTATCGTGGTGCAGGATGGCGCCGAGCGCACGGTGCGCAACCTCAAGCGCCTGACCGAAGCCGCCGCCTCCGCAGCCGCCTAGCCACATTATCAACCCGCCAAAAGACAGGAGAAGACACATGACTTTCGTAGTGGAAAAAGACCCCGGCCTGATACCGCAAATACTGTCCAAGATCTTGGACTCTTCCGTCAACGGCATCACGTTGGCCGACCCCGACCAGGAAGACATGCCTATCGTGTACGCCAACAAATCCTTTGAAACCATGACCGGCTACTCGCAGGAAGAGATCATCGGCCACAACTGCCGTTTCCTCCAGGGGCCGGAGCGGGAACAGGAGGCGCGCTTCAAGTTGAGGCAGGCCATCGAAAATTGCGAACCCATCGAGATAACCCTGCGCAACTTCCGCAAAAACGGCGAGCTGTTCTACAACCATCTGGCGCTGACCCCGCTGTTCGACACCGACGGCAAGCTGATCTACTACCTGGGGGTGCAGTATGATGTCACCCAGCAGGTCATGGCCGAAGAGGAAATCAAACGCCTCAGCGAAACCCTGGAAGAAATGACCATAAAAACCGGAAAAGCCCAGGTTCGCTAGGTTTGAAAACGCAGCATTCGAGGAACTAGGCCGATGGCCCAAATCAACACTAGCGCATGCGTGCCTTACACCCCCAAGCAAATGTATGACTTGGTGAACGACGCCACCGCCTATCCCCGCTATTTGCCCCTGTGCGAGGCGGTGGCCATACGCTCGCAAACGGCGGACCGCCTGACGGCCACGATTGTCCTGTCGAAGGGCAAGATCAAGCTTGACTTCACGACCGCCAATGTGATGGAAGACGGCAAGCGCATCGACATGGACCTGATCGACGGCCCGTTCAAATATCTGCGCGGAACCTGGCTTTTCACCCCCACGCGCCAGGGCGGGTCGGAAATTTCCTTCAACCTGGATTTTGAGTTTTCCAATCCCCTCCTGCGCGTGGCATTTGGCGGTTTTTTCAAGGGGATCACCGAATCCATGGTGGGCGCTTTTTGCGAGCAGGCGGCGCGGCGCTATGGGCAGCCCCAGACCGCCGCCGGCAACTGTGCCGCTGGTGCCTAGGCGCGACCGGCCCAGGCTCTCTTTGCCTGCGGAACGCCTGAACGCTCTGGCGCAATACGCTTTGCCATTGCGCCCCACGGAGTATCGAAGCACCACAGGATGCGCTTAAGCCGCGCCGCACGCGCTTTGCCGGTTTATAGCGATGTTCGGCGCGGCGTTTCCGGCTTGTTGGCTGGCCCCATCGAAGCCGATTGCCGGAAACGCCCGCCGCAACGCCGCAACAGGGGCCGGCACCGCTGTGGGCGGGCTTATTCCGGCCTGCCTTATCCCGACTCAGGTTGCTTAATGGCATTGACGCGGCGTGTGGGAACGGGTACGAATACCGCCTTATGCACTAGCCGTTGAAGCCATGGCACAACATCCCCCCTTCAAACCCGCCTGGTGGCTGCGCAATGCCCACGGGCAAACGCTTTGGCCGGCGTTGTTCCGCCGCCTGCAGCCCTCACCCGTCCGGCGTGAGCGCTTGCGCACACGCGACGGCGATTTTGTCGAGTTGGATTGGTGCGGCGAAGGGGAGGGGCCGCTCGCCATCCTGCTGCACGGGCTGTCCGGTTCTTCGCGCTCGGCGTATATCGTCGGCTTGCAGCAGGCTTTGTTGCGGCGGGGTCTGCGCTCCGTGGCGATGAATTTCCGGGGCTGTGGCGGGCAGCCTAACGACACGGCCCGCTGCTACCATTCGGGCGACACCGAGGATTTCGGCCATCTGTGCGCAGAGATCCGGCAGCGCCAGCCGGATGTGCTGCTGGCGGCGGTGGGGTTTTCTTTGGGAGGCAATGTGTTGTTGAAATGGCTGGGCGAGCAGGGCGGCAATGCGGGTTTGTCTGCCGCCGTGGCGGTTTCCGCGCCGATGCTGTTGCATGTTTGCGCTGACCGCATGGACCGGGGGTTTTCCAGGCTTTACCGCGACCAATTGCTGCGCGAATTGAAGGCGCATATCCGCTGGAAGACGGAGCATTTGCGCAAGGCCGGCAAAATCCAAGAGGCGGAGAGGCTGGAAAAGCTGGGCGATTTGTCCGATATCCGCTCGTTTTGGGACTATGACGGGCGGGTCGTCGCCGGTTTGTATGGCTTTGCGGATGCGCGGGATTACTATGCGCAATCCAGTTCAAAGCCGTATTTGCGGGCCATCGCCACGCCGACTTTGATTATCCACTCTTGCGACGATCCGTTCATGACGCCGCAGGTCATTCCCACGGCGGACGAACTCTCGCCCGCCGTGCGGCTGGAGGTCACGGCGGGCGGCGGGCATGTGGGCTTCGTCGCGGGCAATATCCCCGGCTTTCCGCAGTTTTGGCTGGAACAGCGCATCCCGGCTTTTTTGGCCGAAATGCTGGGCCGGGACGGTGGGGTTTAGCCCGCCAGCGCCTTCAGCTCAAACAACAAATCCAAAGCCTGCCGGGGCGTGACCTCCTCCGGTTTGACCTTCTCCAGTTTCAGCAACACTGGGCTGGGTTCGGCTTGGGCGAACAAGTCCATTTGCTTTGTCTGGGTGTCTTCGCGCTGTTGTTTGTAGGCTTTGTTTTCCAAGGTCCGCAATTTTTCCCGCGCCTTGGCGACGACGGTTTTTGGCACGCCGGCCAGCGCGGCGACTTGCAGGCCGTAGCTTTGGTTGGCCGGGCCGGGTTTGACGGCGTGGAGGAAAACGATATGGTCGCCGTGTTCCATGGCGTCGAGGTGGACGTTGCGGATGCTGTCGTGTTCTTCGGGCAGCGTGGTCAGCTCGAAATAATGTGTGGCGAACAAGGTGTAGGCTTTGATCTTCTGCGCCAGATGCTCGGCGCAGGCCCAGGCCAGGGACAGGCCGTCGAAGGTGCTGGTGCCGCGCCCCACCTCGTCCATCAGCACCAGGCTGTTCGGCGTGGCGTTGTGCAGGATGTTGGCGGTTTCGGTCATCTCCACCATGAACGTGGAGCGCCCGGAGGCTAGGTCGTCGGACGCGCCGATGCGGGTGAAGATGCGGTCGATGGGGCCGATCTCGGCGCTGTCGGCGGGGACGTAGGAGCCGATGTGGGCCAGCAGCACGATCAGCGCGTTTTGCCGCATGTAGGTGGATTTGCCGCCCATGTTGGGGCCTGTGATGACCAGCATCCGGCAGCCTTCGGCCAACTCCAAGTCGTTGGGGACGAACGGCGTTTCCGTGACTTGCTCGACCACCGGATGCCGCCCGCCGACAATGCGGATGCCGGGCGTGTCGGTGAGCCGGGGCGCGGTGAGCCGCAAGGACTCGGCGCGTTCGGCGAGGTTGGCCAGCACGTCCAGTTCGGCGACGCCTTCCGCGCAGGCTTGCAAGCAAGGCAGTTCCCGCCCCAACTCGTCCAGCAGCGCGTCATATAAAGCTTTTTCCCAGGCCAGGGCTTTTTCGCGGGCGCTCAACACCTTGTCCTCGAAGGCCTTCAGTTCGGCGGTGATGTAGCGTTCCACGCCTTTCAAGGTTTGCTTGCGGGTGTAGCCTACGGGAATCCGGTCGCCTTGCGCCCGGGAGATTTCAATGTAAAAACCTTGGATGCGGTTGTAGCCGACTTTGAGGTTGGCAATGCCGGTGCGCTCGCGCTCGCGCTGCTCCATCTCTATTAGGTATTGGTCGGCGTTCTGGCTGAGGTTGCGCAGCCCGTCCAGTTCGGTGTCGTAGCCTTCGCGGATGACGCCGCCGTCGCGGATCAGCATCGGCGGGTTGTCGATCAAGGCCCGTTTCAGCAAATCGACCAGGTCGGGATGTTCGCCGATTTGTCCGTGCAAGTGTTTGAGCAGGGACGATTCCAGGCCGTCTATGTGTCCGCGCAGGCTGGGGGTGGCCGAGAGGGAATGGGCTAGCGTCGCCAAGTCGCGGGGCCGGGCGGATTTGAGGGCGATGCGGGCGGCGATGCGTTCGATGTCGCCGATGCCGTTGAGTGTGTCGCGTAGGGCGGCGTGGCGTTGCGTCTCCAATAATGCGCCGATGGCTGACTGGCGTTCGCGGAGGCTGTCGCGCTGGCGCAAGGGGCTGTGCAGCCAGCGCCGCAACAACCGTCCGCCCATCGCCGTGGCGGTGCGGTCGAGGACGCCGAACAGGGTGAATTCGGCGCGGCCCGAGGGATGGCTGTCCAGTTCCAGGTTGCGGCGGCTGGCGGCGTCGAGGATCACCGTCTCTTCGCCAGTGTCCAGGCGCAGGCTCTGGATATGGGGCAGGGCGCTCTTCTGGGTGTCCTTGACATATTGCAGCAGGCAGCCGGCGGCGGCGATGGCGGCTTCGGCGCGTTCGCAGCCAAAGCCTGCGAGGTCGTGGGTCTCGAATTGGCGCAGCAGCAATTGGCGGGCGCTGACGGGATCGAAATGCCAGGCCGGACGGCGGGTCAGGCTTTTCCGGCTGGCGATGGCGGCGGGCGGGGGCCAGTCTTCGCTCAACAACAGTTCCGCCGGGTTGAGCCGTTCCAACTCGCCCAGCAGCCGCTCGTCATCGGCCATCTCCTGCAAGACGAAACGTCCGCTGGCCATGTCCAGCCAGGCCAAGCCGTAGCGTCCGTCCATCGGGGTGATGGAGGCTAATAAGTTGTCCCGGCGTTCTTCCAGCCACGCCTCGTCGGTGACGGTGCCGGGGGTGACGATGCGCACCACTTTGCGCTCGACCGGGCCTTTGGAGGTTGCCGGGTCGCCGATTTGCTCGCAGATGGCGACGGATTCGCCCAGCTTGAGCAGGCGGGCCAGATAGCCTTCCACCGCGTGGTAGGGGATGCCCGCCATGGGGATGCGCTGCCCCGCCGACTCGCCCCGGTGGGTGAGGGTGAGGTTCAGCAGTTGCGCGGCTTTGCGGGCGTCGTCGAAGAACAGCTCGTAAAAATCGCCCATGCGGTAAAACAGCAGCTGCCCAGGGTGTTCGGCCTTCATGCCCAGATATTGCCGCATCATCGGCGTGTGTCTTTCCAGCCCGTCGGCTGCGGAGGGTTGCGTAAGCGTGGTGGCCAAGGTGTGGTCAAGCTCCTGTTGGGTTGGCGGTGGGTGGGCGCATTATCCAACGAGGACGGCCCGTCAAGGTAGAGGGTTTTGGCCTTGGCATAGGCTGCGGAATCATCGGGAAGGCGGGGCAAGGAATCAAGAAAGAAAAAATTGTCGGGAGAGTGTTGACGCGGGGCTGCGTCGAATGCATAATATTCGACTCTGGTACGCGCCCGTAGCTCAGTTGGATAGAGTACCTGGCTACGAACTAGGTGGTCGGGAGTTCGAATCTCTCCGGGCGCGCCAGACCTAATTTAAGCAACAAGCCTGTCGCCTGTTTCATCTTGCGATGGCTCGCAATCAAATTCTTCCCCTGTAGCTCAGTCGGTAGAGCAAGTGACTGTTAATCACTGGGTCGGCGGTTCGAGCCCGTCCGGGGGAGCCAAATGATCGAGAGAGGCTTGCAGCAATGCGGGCCTTTTTTTTTGATGGCGGCGAGAAGCCCTCTGGTGTCTGGGTGATGGCGGGCAGGGAGTGTTTGCCAGGGGGGTTAGTTGACATGTCTGTGCAATTGATTTATTTTTGACCGCTTAACTAAAGCAGCGCCTGCGGGGCAAGCCCGCCTGCAAGGCGGCTTGCGGAAAAGTTTTAGCCCAGAGTCGAGACAACATTCGGAGTTTTGTAATGCCCACGATCAACCAATTGGTTAGGAAGCCACGAGTCAGGCAGGTGGATAAGAGCAACGTCCCCGCCTTGAATAGCTGCCCGCAAAAGCGCGGCGTGTGTACCCGCGTTTACACGACCACGCCTAAGAAGCCGAACTCGGCGTTGCGCAAGGTCGCCCGTGTGCGTCTGACCAACGGGGCCGAGGTGTCTAGCTATATCGGCGGCGAGGGCCATAACTTGCAAGAGCACTCGGTTGTGTTGATCCGTGGCGGTCGTGTGAAGGACTTGCCGGGTGTGCGCTACCACGTGGTGCGCGGCAGCTTGGATACTTCCGGTGTGCAGAAGCGCCGCCAAGCCCGTTCGAAGTACGGCGCGAAACGTCCGAAGAAATAATATTCCGAGTCAATCATATGTCCAGAAGAAGAAATTCCGACAAAAGAGAAATCAATCCGGATCCGCGGTTCGGCAGTTTGGTTCTTGCCAGATTCGTGAACATGCTGATGCAAGACGGCAAAAAGTCCATCGCCGAGCGCATTGTGTATGACGCGCTGGACCACATCGAAGGCAAGACCAGCCAAAATTCCTTGGAAGTCCTGACCAAGGCGCTGGAAAACGTGCAGCCTGTGGTGGAAGTGAAGTCCCGCCGCGTCGGTGGTGCCACTTATCAAGTGCCGATTGAAGTCCGTCCGTCCCGCCGCACCGCCTTGGCCATGCGTTGGTTGATTGACGCGGCGCACAAGCGTAGCGAAAAAGGCATGGAGTTGAAGCTTGCCGCCGAATTGATGGACGCCGGTGAAAACCGGGGGACCGCCGTGAAGAAGCGGGAAGACACGCACAAGATGGCGGAAGCAAACAAGGCGTTTTCGCACTACCGCTGGTAGAGCGGGCGCTCTTTGTTGGATTAAAGGTATTAAGCTGTGGCACGCAGTACGCCTATCGAACGGTATCGCAATATTGGCATATCGGCGCATATTGACGCGGGCAAGACGACCACCACCGAGCGTGTGTTGTTCTATACCGGCATCAATCACAAGATAGGCGAAGTGCATGACGGTGCCGCGACCATGGATTGGATGGAGCAGGAGCAGGAGCGCGGGATTACCATCACCTCTGCCGCCACCACGACATATTGGCGGGGCATGGGGCTGAACTATCCCGAGCATCGCATCAACATCATCGACACGCCGGGCCATGTCGATTTCACCATCGAAGTGGAGCGCTCGATGCGCGTCTTGGATGGTGCCTGCATGGTTTATTGCGCGGTGGGTGGTGTGCAGCCCCAATCCGAGACGGTGTGGCGGCAGGCAACCAAATATGGTGTGCCGAGGATCGCCTTCGTCAACAAGATGGACCGGCAGGGAGCCGATTTTTTCAAGGTTTACCGGCAAATGCGTGAGCGTTTGCATGCCAATCCGGTTCCTGTCCAGGTGCCGATTGGTGCCGAGGAAAGTTTCAAGGGCGTGATCGACTTAGTCAAGATGAAGTCGATAGTCTGGAATGAGGAAGACAACGGCTCCACGTTCGTGTACTCGGACATTCCTGATGGGTTGGCCAGGGAAGCCGCCGAATGGCGCGAGAAGATGGTCGAAGCCGCCGCGGAATCCAGCGATGAATTGATGGAAAAGTATTTGGAGGGTGGCGATCTTTCCGAAGAGGAAATCATCGCAAGCCTGCGCAAGCGGACGATAGCCCTGGAAATCGTCCCGATGCTGTGCGGTTCGGCCTTCAAAAACAAGGGCGTCCAAGCCATGCTAGACGCGGTGGTGGATTACCTGCCGTCCCCGGTGGATGTCCCTGCGATCAAAGGGATTGACGCGAACAACGAGCAGCCGGTTGAGCGGCATCCTGATGACAGCGAACCGTTCTCGGCGCTGGCCTTCAAGATCATGACCGACCCATTTGTGGGTAGCTTGACGTTCATCCGCGTCTACTCGGGGGTGCTCAATTCCGGCGACAGCGTTTTCTGTTCCCATCGCGGCAACAAAGAGCGGATTGGCCGGTTGCTGTTGATGCATGCCAATGCCCGCGATGAGATCAAGGAAGTGCGGGCCGGCGACATTGCGGCCTGTGTCGGACTTAAAGATATTGTTACGGGGACTACCTTGTCCGCTGTGGACAAAGCAGTAATTCTGGAGCGGATGGAGTTCCCCGAGCCGGTGATTTCGGTCGCGGTCGAACCAAAAACCAAGGGCGACCAGGAAAAGATGGGCCTCGCCCTCCAGCGTTTGGCGCAGGAAGATCCTTCGTTTCGTGTCCATACCGACGAAGAATCGGGGCAAACCATCATCTCCGGCATGGGCGAGTTGCACCTGGAGATCATCGTGGACCGTATGCGGCGCGAATTCAAGGTCGAAGCCAACGTCGGCGCTCCACAGGTTGCCTACCGTGAAACGATCCGCAAACGTGTCGAACAAGAAGGCAAGTTCATTCGCCAGAGTGGTGGCCGCGGCCAATACGGCCATGTGTGGTTGCGCATTGAGCCTAGGGAGGAAGGTGGCTACGAATTTGTCAACGGCATCGTCGGCGGTGTGGTGCCAAAAGAATACATTCCGGCCGTCGATAAAGGTATCCAAGAGCAATTGAAGAATGGTATACTTGTCGGCTACCCTGTTGTGGATGTCAAAGTGACCTTGTTTGACGGTTCCTATCACGATGTGGACTCCAGCGAAATGGCGTTCAAGGTCGCGGGTTCGATGGGATTCAGGGAAGGCGCGAGAAAAGCCGATCCGGTGATGCTCGAGCCGATAATGGCAGTGGAAGTCGAAACGCCGGAAGATTACATGGGCGATGTGGTCGGCGACTTGAGTCGGCGCAGGGGTGTGGTGCTAGGCATGGATGACAACGCCGGGGTCAAGGTGTTGAAGGCCGAAGTGCCGCTGGCTGAAATGTTTGGTTATTCCACGACGTTGCGCTCCCTAAGCCAAGGCCGCGCCACCTACTCGATGGAGTTCAAGAAATACCAGGAAGCTCCCTCGAATATAGCCGAAGCCGTGATTAAAAAAGCAACTGTTGCTTGATGTTACAAAAAATAATTTAAGTAGTGAGGAATTCAGGCCGTGTCCAAAGAAAAATTTTCGCGCACCAAGCCGCATGTGAACGTAGGCACGATTGG
>CAZOTR010000093.1:0-1908 GCA_964582755.1 uncultured Methylococcaceae bacterium
CAACGCCAGCCTTTGGTGTTCCATCAAATCCCGGATGCCCTTTTCCGCCAGCGCCAGCATCGCGTCCAACTCCTCGCGGCGGAAGGCGTGGCCCTCGGCGGTGCCTTGCACTTCCACGAACGCGCCGGCGTCATTCATCACCACGTTCATGTCGGTTTCGGCGTCGCTGTCCTCCTTGTAATCCAAATCCAACACCGGCACGCCTTGGTAAATGCCCACCGACACCGAGGCGATCTGCCCGTGGATCGGGTCGGCCTTGATTTTCCGCTGCTTCATCAAACGGCGCACGGCCAAGGCAAGCGCGACGAAGCCGCCGGTGATGGAGGCGGTGCGCGTCCCGCCGTCGGCCTGGATCACGTCGCAATCGACGGTGAGGGTGCGCTCGCCCAAGGCTTCCAGGTTCAGCGCGGCGCGCAGCGAGCGGCCTATCAGCCTTTGGATCTCCAAAGTCCGCCCACCTTGCTTGCCCCGCGACGCCTCGCGGCCCATGCGCTCGTGGGTGGAGCGCGGCAACATGCCGTACTCGGCGGTGATCCAGCCGGAACCCTTGCCCTTCAGGAACGGCGGCACGCGCTCCTCGATGCTGGCCGTGCAAATCACGCGGGTGTCGCCGAACTCCACCAGCACCGAGCCTTCCGCGTGTTTGGTGTAATGGCAGGTCAAAACGATGTTGCGCAGCTCGTCGGGTTGGCGTCCTGAGGGTCTCATAGGGCTTGGCTCTTAAAATCTGTGAAAAGGGCGGCAGTATAACCGAATCGGCGCGGGGAGGCGGGCGTGCCGGCAAGCCTGGCCTGCCACCTGGCGCTTTTGAAGGAACGATGCCGGCCCAAGAGCCGGATGACGCTTGCCAAGCAAGCAACGGAAGTTGTGTCGGAGGCGAAACGGTTAAATTTCCGGGCGCCACGCGACGGACGGGAACGCGATAAAATGCAAGTTGGGCGTGAAAACAATTTTGGTTGCCGCCCGCCGCGTCACCGCCATTCAGTTCAGAGGCATCCGTTTCGGTGTCCCGGCAAGCGAGGGGCTGAGAGTATGGCGGGGATTATTGGCACGTTATCAACCAATCCATAAAGTTAAGCATGAAACACCGTATTGACCCCAAGATAGACTGCGTTTTCAAAGCCTTGCTGGGCGCGGAGGAAAACCGCAACCTGTTGGCGCATTTCCTCAACGCGATATTGGCCGACGATTTGAGCGCGCCAATCACCGAGGTGGAGATACTCAACCCGTACAACGACAAGGAGTTTCTCGACGACAAACTCAGCGTGGTGGATGTCAAGGCCAAAGACGGCGCAGGCAGGCTTTGCCAGGTTGAAATCCAACTGCTGTCCTACCGCCATTTGCCGGAGCGGATGGTTTACACTTGGTGCGACATTGTCAGCCAGCAATTGCAGAGCGGCCAGGATTACAGCCTGTTGAAGCCGGTTTACAGCATTTGGCTGTTGGCGGAAAACTTGTTGCCGGGCGGGGACGAATACGCCCATGGATACACCTTGTGCGACCGGCTAGGGCGGAACTTGGGGAACCTCGGCGGCATCCATTTGTTGGAGTTGAAGAAATTCACGGCGGAGCGGATTGAAACCGAGGAACAGCGTTGGCTGAAGTTTTTCAAAGAGGGCGAGCGACTGGACGATGCGGCGCTGCCGGACTGGATGAACACTGACGAAATGAGGCAAGCCATGAACACCTTGAAACTGTTTTCCGAGAAAGAACGCGATTATTTCGCCTACCAAGCGAGGCAAGACTTTCTGCGTGAGCAGCGCACCCTGCAAGTGGAGAAGGAAGAGATGCTGCGGGAGATGGAGCAAGCTCAGCATGCGAAGGAGCGGGTCGAGCAGGAGAAGGCGCGAATCGAGCGGGAGAAGGAGCGGGTCGAGCAGGAGAAGGATCGGATCGAGCAGGAGAAGG
>CAZOTR010000093.1:2008-16409 GCA_964582755.1 uncultured Methylococcaceae bacterium
GAGCAGGAGAAGGAGCGGGTCGAGCAGGAGAAGGAGCGGGTCGAGCAGGAGAAGGGGAGGATTGAGCAGGATTTGGAACAGGAGCGGGTGGAAAAACAAGCCGCGTTGCGGCGTGAACAAGCTGCCTTGCAGGAAAAGCAATCCGCGCAGGCGGAAATTGAACGGCTTAGGGCTTTGCTGGCCCAGGCGGATCGAAGCGTGTAGTTTTAAAGTGAAAATCCAGTCCTGTGCAAATGGTCACTATGCGTAAATTTGCGTTTTCAATCCTCGCGCTGGTGCTGGCCGTCTTGGCCGCGCTGGGCGCGGGCCTGTGGGGTTCGTTGCCGAAATTGGATGGCGAAGTGGCTTTGGCCGGGCTGGCGGACAAGGTCGAAGTGGCGTCCGACGGCTTGGGCTTGCCCACCATAAACGCATCCAGCCGCGACGACGCGCTGCGCGCCTTGGGCTGGGTCCATGCCCGCGACCGTTTGTTTCAAATGGAACTGATGCGGCGCAAGAGCGCCGGGCGGCTGGCCGAGTTGTTCGGGCCTGCCGCGCTGGAGCTGGACAAGCGGCAGCGCGTGTTTGGCTTTGAGCAGGCGGCGCGGGCCATCGTCGCGGCGCTGCCGGCGGAGCAGCGGCAGGCGCTGGCCGCCTATGTCGCCGGGGTCAACGCTTTTCTGGAACAGGCCACGGTGTTGCCGCCGGAGTTCCTGCTGTTGCTGCACCGCCCCGAGCCTTGGCGGCAGGAAGACAGCCTGTTGGTGGGCTTGGCGATGTTCCAGACCTTGAACAGCGACGAAGAAGGCGAGCGGATGTTGAGCGTGATGGAGCGGGCCTTGCCCGCGCCGCTGCTGCGCTTCCTGACCCCGGATGTGGACGAATACACGACGGTGTTGCTGGGGGGCGAACAATCCCGCCGCCCGGCGCGTCCGGTCCCGGCCGGGGAGTGGGCCGGGCTGGGGCAGGCGGCGAAAGTCGCGGGGGGCGTCGATGGCTTGTCGTTTGTCGCCGGCTCCAACCAATGGGCGGTGGGCGGCGGCAAGACCCGCGACGGCCGCGCCATCCTTGCCGATGACATGCACCTGAGCCTGGGCGTGCCGAACATCTGGTATCGCGCCGCCTTGCGTTACCAATGGCGGACGCTGGACGGCGTCACCCTGCCGGGCCTGCCGCCGGTGATCGTGGGCAGCAATGGCCGGGTGGCCTGGGGCTTCACCAATGTCGAAGCCGATGTGATGGATCTGGTGCGGCTGGAAACCAATCCCGCCAATCCGGGGGAATACCGCGGCCCGCAAGGCTGGCGGGCTTTCGGGCATAGGGTCGAGACGATCCGCGTCAAGGGCGGCGAGGATGTCGCCCTGGACGTGAAGGAAACCGTGTGGGGGCCGGTCTCCCCCAAGCCATTGTTGGGCCAGCCGGTGGCGATCCATTGGACGGCCTTGCAGGCCGACGGGGTGGATTTGGGGGTGTTGGACATGGACCGGGCGGACACCTTGGAGCAGGCCATGGATCTGATGAACCGCTTCGCCGGGCCTACGCAGAACGTCGCGCTGGCCGACAGCCAAGGCCGCATCGCCTGGACCTTGCTGGGCCGCTATCCCAAGCGGGCCGGCTTTGACGGCTCGGCGAGCCGGTCTTGGGCGGACGGCTCGGCGGGCTGGGACGGCTACATCCCGCCGCAGGAACTGCCGCGCCTGGCCGATCCGGCGCAGGGTTTCTTCGCCACCGCCAACAACCGCACCGTGGGGGGCGATTATCCTTACGTCCTGGCCCACAACCAGGCCAACGGCTACCGGGCCTATAGGATTTCGCAGCGCCTGGGCGAGAAGGAAAAGCTGGACGAGCGGGATTTGTTCGCCATCCAGTTGGACACCCGCAGCGAATTTTTTGACTATTACCGCCGCTTGGCGATGAAGCTGCTGGACGCGGAGGCGCGGAAAGATCCGGCTTTGGACGAGGCCCGCCGTTACATCGAAGCCTGGGACGGCCATATGGACGCGGCCAGCCTGGGCATAGGCTTGCTGTGGCTGTGGCGGGAGAATCTGGCCTCCGCCGTGTTCGCACCGGTGGTGGCCCGTTGCCGGCAATTGGAGCCGGATTTTGCCTATTCTTGGCGGGAGATGGAGACGCCCTTGCGCGCCTTGCTGGACCGGCAGATCCCGCAGACCTTGCCCGACGCCCGCTATGCCGGTTGGCGGGAGCTAATCCTGCAAACCCTGGCCGACAGTGTGCGGGAATTGAAACAGCGGCAGGGTGTGGCGGCGCTGGACGGGCTGGCCTGGGGCGACATCAACCGGGTGCCGATCCGCCATCCGTTCAGCAAGTCCATGCCCTTGCTGTCGCCCTTGCTGGACATGGAGGATGCGAAGCTGTCCGGTTGCGCGGGATTTTGTGTGAGGATCGTCGGCAGGCAGCATGGCGCCAGCGAGCGGCTGGTGGTTTCGCCGGGCCATGCCGGGGAGGGCATCCTGCACATGCCGGGCGGACAGTCCGGCCATCCGCTGTCGCCCCATTACCGCGACCAGCAGCCGGCCTGGCGCGAAGGCACCGCCCTGCCGTTCCTGCCGGGGGACGGCAGGCACAGCTTGCTTTTGGTTCCGGGGCATTGAGAGCGTGTAGGAGCGGGCCGCGGCATCAGTCGCGGGCATGGCCCGCCTTACGCGGAGTCCGCCTTCAGCATGTCGATCATTGCCTGCGCCGATTGCGGGCGGTCTTTGATCTCCATCGCGGTGGCGGCGTCGATGGCTTCGAGCAGGAACGGCGGATACTGTCTGCGGAAGGCTTTGACGGCGGGAACCAGCGTGTCCTTCTCGGCGCGTTGCTTAGAAGGAGGCGGCGGCTTGCCGTCCAAGCACATGCGCATGGACGCGCCCAAGGCGTAGATGTCGCTCCACGGCCCCAGCAATCCATCATCGAGATACTGCTCCAGGGGCGAGAAGCCTGGCGAGGACACCTTGCCGGGTTTGGCCGGGCCGGAATGGGGGTAAGGCTGGATTGCGCCGAAGTCCAGCAACAGAGGATCGCCGCCGGGGCGGATCAACATGTTGTGCGGCTTGATGTCGAGATGCAGGAAGCCGTGGTCGTGTATGCACTTGAGGCCTTCGAGCAGGCTCGGAAAAACCGTCAGCAAGAACGACGTGCTCATCTGCCCGCTCTTTTCCTGCAAATAGTCCGACAGAATCCTGCCGTACTCGTAGGCCATCACCAGATAAACTGTGGAGTTCGCCTGGAAAAAGTTCAACACCTCGACGATGCTGGGGTGCTTGAACTTGGTGAGCGCCTTCGCCTCGTCCAGGAACAGCTTGCGGCCCATGAGGAACAGGCCGCGCGTCTCGTCGCTGTTGGGCACCACCAGGTTGCCCCAAGTGCGGTGGGCCAAGCGGCGCGGCAGGTATTCTTTGATGACCACATGCCGCTGGTTGTCGTGCTGGCGGGCCAAGTACACGGAACTGAAGCCGCCGCCGCCCAAGGAGCGTTCGATGACGTACTCGTCCACCGGGGTGCCTGGCTGGAGGAAATACCAGGCGCTGGGATAATCGTTTTCGTTGAAATATTGGTTCATCGCAGATGGCGAGAGTTTTCCTGGAACGGGTTTGGCCCTACCATGACGGTCTTATGACACGTCAACACACACTATAAGGTACAAGCAAACCATGTGGATTAAAAGCATGACCGCGTTTTCCGGCGCGGAACGCGAAATTGAGGGCTGGGCGTTCGCCTGGGAAGTGCGCTCGGTCAACCACCGCTATCTGGACATCGCCCTGCGCCTGCCGGAGTCTTTCCGCTTCCTTGAAGGCGAGGTGCGGACCCGCATCGGCCAGAGCGTCAAGCGCGGGCGGCTGGACATCAGCCTGGCGCAGAAGAAGGCGCAAGCCGCCGAGGCCGGCTTGCAACTCGACACCGAACTGCTGGGCAAGCTGCTGGCCGCGACCGGCGAAATCGAAGCCTTAAGCGCCAAGCCGCTGGGCGCTTACTCGGCCCTGGATCTGCTGCGCTGGCCCGGTGTGCTGCGCGAGGCCGACACCGACCGCGAGCGGCTTGCCCCGCAATTGCTGGAACTGCTGGGCGAGGCGATGGACAAGATCGTCGCCGAGCGCTCGCGGGAAGGCGTGTTGCTGGCGGAACTGATCGAAACCCGCTGCCAGGGGATGCGCGGCCATGTCGCCGCCGTGCGGGCCAGGATGCCCGAAGTGCTGGCCGCGTTGCGGCAGAAAATCACCGCCCGCATCAACGAAGTCAGCGCCCAGCCCGACCAGAACCGCCTGGAACAGGAACTGGTTTATCTGGCGCAGAAGCTCGACGTGGCGGAAGAACTCGACCGCCTCGACGCCCACATCGGCGAAACCCTGAACACCCTGCGCCAAAAAGAACCCTCCGGCCGCCGCCTGGACTTCCTGCTGCAAGAGATGAACCGCGAAGCCAACACCCTAGGCTCGAAATCCGCCGATGCCGAAACCACCAAAGCCTCGGTGGAGTTGAAAGTGCTGATCGAGCAGATGCGGGAGCAGATACAGAATATAGAGTAACGTCTAAGACCGTCGCACAGGGCCACAAGGAGATTGTCAAGACGATGAAATTCAAAGGATTTGTTGTCTAATGCCGTTGCGTATCGTCGCCGTAAATCGCATAATGGGTGTGTACCCAAGGGTGTACCCAAGGCCGGAGAAGCCGGTTTTGGGTACAAAATGACCTCGATTGGAGGCTAAAAAATCCGTCGAATCAGAGAGTTGAAAGCTGTTTTCTGGGTACAACCCTTGGGTACACAACACGCCACAGGAAGCCCCCCATGCCGAAGCTGTCAGATTTGAAGATCAAAGCCCTTGTGAGGGCCGGGAAGCCCTTTGAAGGGCTGGCCGATGACGATTGCACCGGGCTTTACCTGCGCTGGCCCGCCGGGCCGGATGGCCGGCCAAGCTACAAGGTTCCCCGCTGGCGGTTCCGCTACAGGCTGGCGGGCGTGGCCAGGGCCATGAACCTGGGGGATTGCGAAACCCTGTCCCTGGCCGACGCCAGGAAAACCGCCAGGGCGTTGCGGGCGCAAGTCGCCCTTGGGCATGATCCGGCGGGAGAGCGGAAGGAACGCAAGGCGGGGGCATTGGCGAAGATCGAGGCTGACAAGCTGGTGCGGACGGTGGGCCAACTGGCGGAGGAGTATTACGCTAGGACGGTTGAAAACAGGTTGAAGCACCCCGGCCTAGTCTTGGCCCGCATCGAAAAGGACATCCGGCCCGCCTTGGGAAGCCTGCCCGCCCAAGACGTTGCCCCCGCGCATATCGACGGACTGTTACAGGCCATCGTAACGAGGGGCGCACCCACCACGGCCAACGACGTTCTGCGCCTGTTGCGCAAAATCTTTGATTACGGCATCAAGCGGCACTATCTGGCGACCAACCCCGCCTTGGCCTTCGACATCGGCGACGCCGGGGGGCGGGAAAGCAAGCGCGAACGCGCCCTAAGCCTGGACGAAATAGCGGCCTTGTTCGCGGCCATGAAGACCGCCAAGGGGTTTAGCCCACAGAACGACATGGCAATCCGGCTGTTGCTGGTGCTGGGCGTCCGCAAGTCGGAATTGACGGCGGCACGGCGGGAGGAGTTCGACCTTGAGGCCGCGACCTGGAACATGCCCGCCGCCCGATCCAAGACCGGCAAGGCCATCGCCATACCCTTGCCGGCCATGGCGGTAAGCCTGTTGCGCGAACTGGAACGCCTGGCCTGTGGGAGCGCCTACCTGTTCCCCGCCCGCAAGGCGCAAGACAGGATGCTTCCGCACATCTGCGAGAACACCTTAAACGTCGCCTTGGCGAAGGTTCCCCACGGCCTGGAACCCTTCACGATCCACGACCTACGCCGCACCATGCGCACCCAGCTAGGCGCGTTGCGGGTTCCCCCGCACATTGCCGAGCGATGCCTAAACCACGCGGTGCGGGGCGTGGAGGGCGTTTACGACCGCTACGACTATTTTGAGGAGCGCAAGCAAGCCTTGGAAGCGTGGGCCGCTGTGCTGGCCGGGCTTGAGGATGGCAGCAAGGTTGTTCCCATCGGCAGGAAGGCCAGGGCGTAGGCGATAGAGCGCCCAGACAAACCCGGCCATGCGCCGGGTTTTTTGTGCGCATCGAAAATCAGCGATTCCGGTGCGGTACGGCACGGCACAGCACCAGCCCTACTATTGGAGCGCCCGCTAGGCTGGGCAGGCCAAAATCAACGCCATGGGCGGGCAAATCCATGTTGCAAACTGGCGCATAAATGGCGCAAATCGGTAGGTTTTGGCCGGTTTCCCGTGCGCTAATCTGCCCCGCCTTTGGGTTGTCGTTTACCGTCGCAGACAGTGTAAAATTCCCCGGAATGGACCCCGCCCCATGGCTATGCTGGCGGGATGCGCATATCCGCCCACGCACGGCATTTTTCAGGCCGGAGGGCAAGCGCCGATTTACCCGAACAAGCCGCACCTAGCCCGACGGGGCGAACGCCGGAACCTTTCACCGGCTGGCGCGGCTTCCTATCTTGAAAGGCCGACACTGAAAGGGTGTTGCATGTCTGGCGTTAATTATGAGGCTTGGGATTCAATTCTAAGCTGTGACTCTATCCAAGCCTACCAAGCCGCTTATCTGTGGTGCGATATTGACCCTCCTAGGGAGAACGATATTAAAAACATGCCAGGAATAGTAAATTCAATTCTGGATACAATTAAGAGAAAGATATGCTCAACTCCTGAAAGGTTTAGAAAAAAAGAAGAGGGGGATTACGTTATGGTGGGCGCATCAATGTTTGACGATGTTAGTCGAGTTGAGCTTATATCACTGGCCGAACTAATGCGGGTTAAACCCAAGTTTCTTTATCCAGATACGAGAGGCATGGTTAGCAACCAAAACAGAGAAACGTTTTGTCAAAACAATGATTTCTTCGCCCCTGATCTTGATATTGCAATAAAGGCTTACACGGCAATATTTATTGATGATGGGCATAAACCAAACATTGCCCCGCTAAAACAGATAAAGGAATGGTTGCTAAAAAACTTTCCAGACGATACGACAGAGACATCAAGGGAAAGGATTGCTCAAGTAATTAACCCATTCAAGAAAGGCGGGCCACCATCCGAAACAAGGAAAGCGGCAAAGCCTAGAAAAAAACTGGCACCCCTTTAAATCCAGGCTGGGCGCGGCCTAGAGCGCAATACGGCAACCCCCACACCCCCAACCCACCTATCCCTTGCACCTGTTTTGCCATGTTCCCTTGTGACACGCTGTTACCCGAATTGACAGCGCCACACCCCAAAGGCAACGAAAAATGGCTAAACAAAGCACCCCCAAGAAAAGCCCCGCCACCAAGCAACCGCAACAGCCCCAGCCCGCGACCCTTCCGGCCACGGGCTTTGTCCGCCTGCCTTTGCTGAAATCCTTGCTAGGCGTGTGCGGCGCAACCATCTGGCGATGGTCACGCGAAAACACCAACGGATTCCCCTCCCCGGTAAAGCTCACCAACAGGGTGACCGCCTGGAAGGCCGAAGCCGTGCGGGAGTGGATCGAAAAGCAAGGGCAGGCCGAAACATGAGCCAGATAGCGACCGACGAACCCAAAAAGCCGACCCATCAAACCGGCATAAAATCCATATCAAGGATGCCTGAAAAGCTTCAACGGCGGCTTGCCAATAGGCTCCTTTCCGGCAATTACGCGAGCCTTGACAAGCTTTGCCTGTGGCTGGATGGCAAGGGCTTCAAAGTCACCAAGTCAACCCTGCAACGCTACAAACTAAGCCTTGCCGGGCATGGAACAGGCCACAAGGCGACCGCCACCAGGCGCAAGCCCGTCAAGTTATGCACGGCGGCGCTTGAAAGCAAAAAGGCGCAATTGGAAGCCAAGATAAAGGCTTTTGCGGCACAGAAAAAAGCCTTGGAAGAGATGCTAAAGAGGCGGCGGCGCGGCACCGGACAACCCGGCACTTCTCCAAACGCAGAAACCTAAAGCATAGACCCATGGACGAACCCTACAAATATCAATACGTGGTTTCCGAAGTGTACCGCCTGTTTTCCGAGGCCGTGGAATACGCGGCGGCGGAGGCGTACCGCCGGGAAGTGAAAGACGACATGCCGGAAAACTATCCCGAGGAATTGGCCTTGATTGCCCTGGCCGTGTCTGAGGCCGTCGAATCCAAGGAAGGCATTGGCCGGGAAAGGGCGCGTGAACTCGGCTTCATGGCATCCGAGCGAGTGAGCGAAGCATTTGGAGGAAGCCGGAAATTCGGCAGTAAGGTTTACATTCCCAAGAAAGACAGGGAAGAAACCGCGAAACGGAGCCTTGCCATTTATGAATCTTGGAAGAATGGCGAGAGCATCAAATCACTTGCCAGAAGGCACAAGCTGAGTGAATCCATGGTTCGCGTCATCATAGACAACAAAGGCGAGGCACATCATGGCCGCAAAGCAAAGGCAGATTGACGCGGTGAAGGCCGCGCTGCTGGCGCGGGAACCCGTTGACCAGGTGGAGGCGAACCGGCGCGGCTGGGGCTTGCGCCTGGGCGCGTTGGTCCACCGGCTGCGCGGCCACGGCTGGCCGATCCGCGCCGAACGCGACCACGGCAACGGCATGGCCCGCTACAGCCTCCCGGAAGGCTGGGGGCCACTTACCCCCAGCCAGGGGCCGGAGAGCGCCCAGAATCGCGCCACCGGCGAAAATCCGGGCATCGGCGCGGAGGAGGGCGGCGCATGACCGGCAAGAATGCGACGCCGGCCAAGGGGGCCATCAAGGGGGCCAACATGCCCCGGCGCAAAAATGTTGGCACTCTTGGCACTCTTCAAGCAGGGCGCGGCTTCCAGGGCAAAAAAATGGCCGTTTTTGGTCAAGAGTGCCAAGCAAATGATGTGGCACTCTTGACCGAATCAGCCCGCCGCCGCCCGCGCCAAAACCACGGCGGCAAGGTTCCGTTACATAACGGCTTGACACCCGAGGCG
This sequence comes from uncultured Methylococcaceae bacterium, assembly GCA_964582755.1. Classification (GTDB taxonomy): domain Bacteria; phylum Pseudomonadota; class Gammaproteobacteria; order Methylococcales; family Methylococcaceae; genus Methylumidiphilus. Next base: position 10,935 of record CAZOTR010000093.1, read on the forward strand.
GCGGCGCGGCACACTAGCCGCGCTGCCCCGGACGCATCCGGGGCCGGGCGTGAGAACCCGATTTTTTCACGGCGCACAAGCGCCAAAGCCGGGCGCTTTTTCTTTGCCCGGCGCTTCTCTATGGCTGCTGGTGCGGGGCAGGCTTCGGCCTGGCCGGTTTCCGTGAGCCGGTTTCTCACCCCCGCGCCAGCGGCCACCATCCCCGCCGTGAGAAGCGGGCCGGTGGCTCCAACCAAATCTACACGGAGCCAACCCATGAACACCCCCAAACCCACTAGGGGCGAGATCCGCCCGAATTCCGCCCACGCCCTGAATCCCGCCGTGCCGGTCTTGCTGGAAGCGATAGAGCAAGACTTGATGGCCGTGGCCTGCCACACCGCCGACGATCCGACGTTGCGGTATCTGGCCGACATCGCCCGCCACGCGGTAAGCCTTGCCTTGGGCGACATCGAGGCCGACCGCGCAGGCCGCAAACCGGCCGGCCAAGGCCGCGCAGAGGAGGGCCGCGCATGAACAAGCAACACGCCTGCCCCCATTGCCGCAGCGTTGCCGCCCCGCACGATGCGCTAGAGCGCCTGCATGACTGCTACGCGGCCATCGCCGACCTTGCCGCCAGCGCCGGAAAAGCCGACCTGGGCATGGTATCGGCCAACAACCTTGCGGCCCTGCTGGGGCTGTTGAACGACTTGCATCGATCCGCCTTGGACGCCAGCCAACCCATGGCCCTGGCCGCGCCCGCCATGCTGGCGGCGCTTGAGGCCGCGACGGCGCACAGCACCCCTTTGCACCCCGATTCGCCGGCTTGGCGCCAAGCCCTTGCGGCCATCGCCAAGGCGCGCGGACAGGAGGGGGAACGATGAACACCGCACACATAATCCCCTTCCCCGTCCATCGCATCGGCAGTACGCCGCCGGGCGATTTCAGCCCGCGCAGCGACATGGAACGCTTCCGCGCCCTGGCCGAAGAATTGGACGATCTTGACGAAATGGCGCGGCAGATGCGCGGCCTATGCCAGAAAATTTTGAGGGAGGCGGATAGCCTTGGGCTTTGTAGGGAGAGCATCCATCACCCGCTATGCCACGTCGAAACCCTCGCCGCCATGTGCAAGCTTGTCCTGAGTTATGCCGCTGTGAACGAGCTGGTAGCGGAGGGCGTGGCATGGCCGCGATGACCAACGCCGAAAGACAACGCCGCTGGCGTGAAAGGCACCGCACAGGCGACCTTTTCCCGCCGTTAAACGCCCCTGGCCAGCCGAATGTTACGCCCCCCGGCGTAACGCTTGACGCCATCGAAAAACGCCCCGTCGCCATCATCAACGCCAGCGGCAAACCCCGGCAAACCGAGATTCTGGCCGTCCGCCCCTGCCCGTTTTGCGGCGGGGTTCCGAGCGTCCGCGTGTTCGAGCATAGCAACTACACGGGCTACTCAGCATCCTGCGATGGATGCGGGGCCATCCCGCCCTATTGCGACACGCGCAAGAAGTTTTACACGGCGGAAGACCTGCAAACCGCCTTGGACCTGTGGAACCGGAGGCCCGGCCTATGAACGCGGCACATGACGATTACACGACCGTCGCGGACGCCTTGCACTGGCTTTCGCCGGACTGCGACCGCGAAACGTGGGTTCAGCTTGGCATGGCCGTGAAGGCCGCGCTGGGGGATGACGGATTCGGCCTGTGGGACGAATGGAGCCAGGGCGGGGGCAGCTACCGGCCCAAAGACGCCTTGGCCGCGTGGCGCAGCTTCAAGCCGGGCAAGGTCGGGCCGGGGACGCTGTTCCACCATGCCCGCGTGGCGGGCTGGAAGCCCCAAAACGGCGCGATGCCGCCCCGCCCCCTGCCAGCCCCCCGCCCCGAGGCGGAAGCGGCCAGGAAGGCGGCAGAGGATGCCGCGCACACCGCCGCCGCCGACAAGGCGGCGGCAATCTGGCAACGCGCCCCCGCCGCCTTCGCCCACCCCTACCTGACGAGCAAGCGCATCAAGGGCCACGGGGCGCGGCTGGCCTTTGGCAAGCTGGCCGTGCCGCTGTTCGCCGATCCGCAAACGCTGGTGAACCTGCAACTTATCGACGCGGACGGCGGCAAGCGGTTCTTGAAGGGCGGCAGGAAGGCGGGTTGCTTCTGGTGGCTGGGCAGGCCCACGCCGGCCCTGTGCATCGCCGAGGGCTTCGCCACCGCCGCCAGCCTTCACGAGGCCACCGGCAACCGCTGTTTCGTCGCCTTCGACAAGGGCAACCTGCCCGCCGTCGCGCTGGCCGTGCGCGGGCTTTGCCCCGGCCATGCCCTTGTGGTGTGCGCCGACAATGACGAGAGCGGCCAGGGCGAGTATTACGGCAGGCTGGCCGCGTGGCAGGCCGGGGCCGCGTTTGCCATGCCGGACACGGCAGGCCAAGACTTCAACGACATGGCGGGGGGCTGGTGATGGCTGCGCATGATCCAAACAGCAAGGCCCGCGTGGCCGACATCGTGAGGCAGGGCCGGCCCGTGGCGGAAAAGCCGGACAGGCCGGGCCGGGCCGACGAATCCAACGACACCAACATGCCGCTGCCCAAGGCGACCGAGGCCATGTTTCCCGGCTTGGTGGGGGTTGTCGCCAATGCTGCGACGGAAAAGACCGAGGTAAACCCCGTCGCCGCCGCCGCCGGTTTCCTGTCGTTCCTGGGGGCGATGGTGGGGCGCGACGTGTACTTTCCCATTGGCGACACCCGCCACCACGCCCGCATTTTCACCTTGCATATTGGCCGGTCCAGCCGGGGCGGCAAGGGCGAATCGCTGAACCTCACCCGGCGCATTGTCCACGCCATCAACGCCGAAGACCCAAACCTATTGGGGCAGACCCATACCGGCGGGCTTTCCAGCCGGGAGGGCTTGGCGATGCTGATACACGACGGCTACACCCAAGGCAAGGAGACCGCCCCGCCGATCCTGGACAAGCGCCTGTGGGTGGTCGAAGGCGAGTTTGCCAACGTGCTGGGGCAGGCCCGGCGCGAAGGCAACACCCTGTCATCCGCCTTGCGCGAAGTCTGGGACGGCGGCGCGATCAAGCCCGCCACCAAGACCAACCGCGTGTGGGCCAGTATGCCGCATGTGGGCATGGCCGGGGCGATAACCCCCGCCGAACTACACGCCACCATTCAGGCCAAGGAACTGTCCAACGGCTTCGCCAACCGCTTCTTGATGTTCTGGGCGGAGCGCACCCGCGAGGTTGCCTTTCCTGAGCCGACATCGCCGCACATGCTGGCGATCTTGGCGAAGGAAACTATCAATGTCGTGCGCTTCGCCCTGGGCAACTACCCGGCGGAAACCGACACCCGCGCCATGCACATGAGCCAAGAGGCGCGGGCGCTTTGGCAGGACGTGCATTCCGGCCTGGCCCGCCCGCTGGAAACCGAGCTTCTGTCTTCCCTGCTGGAGCGTAGGCGACCCTACGCCATTCGCCTTTCCATGCTGTTCGCCCTGTGTGATTCGTCCTTGGTGATCGAGGCGCAGCACATCCGGGCGGCGCTGGCTTGGATCGACTACTGCACGGACTCCGTGCGCTATGTGTTCGCCAACCAAGCGCAAGAGGCGCGGGCGATGGAGCGGGAGCGCATGGCCGGGATGGTTTTGGAATTCTTGCAGGCCAGGGCGGAAGGGGCGACATTGGAGGCCATAAGAAGCGAGTGCTTCAACAGAAAGGCCACGCCCATTCCCATAGTGGACGTGCTTTCGTCATTGGTTGCCGACCCGCGCCAAGGGGTTGAATTGCACCTTCTGCCGAGATCTGACGGCAGGGCGGGAAGGCAAGGCAAGATGTATCGTCTTGCAGAAAAACACGGCGCGGTTAGCGCGGTTAGCGCGGTTAGAGGCGCGGCGCGGCTTCCAGAGGATTTTGAGGCGGCGCGGTTAGGCGCGGTTAGCTTTTTTCAGGACGAAAAAGCGGACTCTCAAGACCTAACCGCGCCAAACCGCGACAACGGAAAAAGCGCCGAAACCCGCGCCGTTGCTGGAAAAAAGCTAACCGCGCTAACCGCGCCGGAAATTTTTGCAAATTACCCGCGCAGAGAACCCGAACACGGCAGCAAAGAGGACGGCCACGCGACCGAAGCCGCCATATCCATGAACCTGTGACCGGAGGAAGCCCCCATGCTGACCGAACCCGAGGCATTGCTTTTCTTGGCCCGCCGCTGCGGCCTGTCCATCCGCCGCGACGGCGGCACGATGCGTGTCGAATCCATGAACGGCAAGCCGATCCCCGGCATTTGGGCCGAGGCGCTCAAGCGGCACAAGCCCGAGCTTATGCCCCTGCTGCCTTCGCTGCCCGCCCAAGGCGCGAAAGACGGCAACCCTGGCCGGCCAAGGAAGCCCCGCCCAACGCCCTTGGAACAAGGCCAGCTAGACCTATTCGCCAAGCCCGGCGCGGCCACCAACGGCAAAGCACCCGCCGAAGCCGTGGCGGAACCCCGACAGGAGGAACCCGCCAATGGCTGAAATCCCCGACCTGTTTGGAGGGCCACCGATGCCCGTGGCCGTCATCCGCGCCGGCAAGCGCCACAGGACGGCACAGCCGCAAGGCTACGCGGCCATACCGGGAAGCGGGCCGGACGGCAAGACCTGCCGCCACTGCGCCCACTATGCCATTACCTGCCCTGGGGGGCGTAAGACCTTCCCCAAGTGCGGGCTAATGCGGAACCGATGGACGCACGGAAGGGGAACGGACATCAAAGCATCTTCGCCCGCCTGCAAGATGTTTGAAGAGAAACCCACCGCTAGGCCATAGAAGCCGCGTAGGGCGCGGAACATTCAAAAAGGGGCAAGCCCATGGGCTTGCCCCTTTTTGCGTTGAATCCCCCCATTGCAGGCGGCATGTGAGGCAATCCCCAAGCCCTGCGCCGATATGCCTTTGCCGTGGATGGTTCCGGCTATCGGAAATGGCGTCTTGAAAATCGTCGGCGCTGACGCTTTTCAAGACGCCCACCAACAAGCCCTTTGTGCGGCAAAAGTGCAAGCGCCCGCACTTTTGGAGCTTGGAGGCGCAAAAAATCATTGACACGCATCTTGATTTTTTGCCACCGGATCCGGCGTCCGCGAGGGGGTGGCGCGTGATTCTGGAATTGGCGACGGAATAGGCAAGCGGACGCGAGATAAATCAAAGGCGGACGCGAGATAAATCAAATCAGCAAAACGGGACGAAATGAAATAAAGCGGGATGAAACGAAACGGCGCGGCCTTGTTCGCGGGCCTTCGACCGGGCCGACGCCAAGCGCCCTTGGGCGGGTTCGTCCGGGGATGTTCCAGGCCACCGACGCCAAGCGCCTTGGCCTGGCCTTCGCCGTGGGCCTTTGACCAGGCCGACGCCAAGCGCCTTGGGCGCGTTCGTCCGGGGAGGTTCCAGGCCACCGGCACCAAGCGCCCTTGGCCTGGCCGGTGCGGCCTCGATCCCGGCCACCGGCACCAAGCGCCTTGCCCCGGCCTTCGCCGTGGGCCTTTGACCAGGC
>CAZOTR010000094.1:0-8698 GCA_964582755.1 uncultured Methylococcaceae bacterium
GGCACGGACACCATGCCCGCCCACCGCTTATCAGCTTCACTGTAGGAGCGGGCCATGCCCGCGAAATCCAGCGACGGGCGCGGAACCGGTCGCGCCCATGGGGCGCTCCTACGAGCGTTTCGCATCAGGATTTGAACTGAATAGGTGGCGAGGTCCGCTCCAGCAGATGCTTGACCATGTCCCGCTCCAGCGCCAACTCCTCCTCGGACAGGCGCATTTTCTCGCGGCTGAAAGCGTTGACCGGCAAGTCCTGGACGATCTGCCATTCGCCGCCCTGGATTCTCACCGGGAAGGAATACACCAGCCCTTCGGCGACGCCGTAACTGCCGTCGCTGCACACCGCCATGCTAACCCAGTCGTCCGCCGGCGTGCCTTGCACCCAACTGCGCATATGCTCAAGCGCGGCGTTGGCGGCGGAGGCGGCGCTGGACTTGCCCCGCGCCGCGATGACCGCCGCGCCGCGCTTTTGCACGGCGGGGATGAATTCGTCGCGATACCAGCTTTCCTCAACCTGTTCCAAGGCGGGCTTGCCCAGCGCGAGGGCGTGGTGCAAGTCGGGGTATTGGGTGGTGGAGTGGTTGCCCCAGATGGCGACTTGGCGGATGTCGGCGACCTTGCAACCGACTTTGGAGGCTAGCAGGCCCACGGCGCGGTTGTGGTCCAGCCGCGTCATCGCCGAGAAATTGCGGGGCGAGAGGCCGGGGGCGTTTTTCAGCGCGATGAGGGCGTTGGTGTTGGCGGGATTGCCGACCACCAACACCTTGACATCGCGCTTGGCCACCGCGTCCAGGGCGCGGCCCTGGGTGGAAAAAATCTCCGCGTTGACGGCCAGCAGATCCTGCCTTTCCATGCCCGGCCCGCGCGGGCGCGCCCCGACCAGAAAGGCCAAGTCGGCGTCGCGGAAGGCCTCCTCCGGGTCGGCGGTGGCGATTGCGCCGGCCAGCAGCGGCGAGGCGCAATCCTCTAATTCCATCAACACCCCTTGCAAATCGCCCACCGCGGCTGGCACGTCCAGCAAGCGCAGGAACACCGGCTGCTCCGGCCCGGCCAGGCCGCCCGCGATAATGCGGAACAGCAAGGCGTAGCTGATTTGTCCCGCAGCGCCAGTCACCGCTATCTGCACAGGCGCTTTCATACTTGGAAACCTTTGGCGGCGATGGCTTTGCGGATGGCCTCCAGGTCGGCCTTGCCTTCCTCATATTCGACTTCGACGGTGTTTTCCCGGAAGTTGGGTTGCACACTGACCACGCCGTCCAAGGCTTGCACCGCCTCGCGCACACTGGTTTCGCAACCGCCGCATTTCATGCCTTTGACGCTTAATACTGTCTTCATCGATTCTGCCTCCGATTATCCTCAGGTGGGTATTGCGGGCCGCAAGGCGCTTTCCGGCAAGCTCGCGTCCCAAAAAGGCCATTATACAAGCTATTGGCTTCCCTCTCCCGCCGGGAAGCGGTATGCTGGCTTTTCAAGCCCAACCAACACACAGCGACATCTATGAATTTGAACGCATCGGAAATCCACCAACACTTCAAGGACCAAGGCCTGATTGTCGGCCACATCGGCCCCGACAACAGCATCAGCCGCTTCGCCCCGATTGACGATTGCGCCCCCGGCGACTTGGTGTTCGTCGACAACGCCAAATACCTGCCTTCAGTGCGCGAGCGCAAGCCCGCCGCCGTCATCACCGACGAAGCCATTGCCGCCGAACTCCGCGACGAAAAGGATTTGGCTATCCTGCTGGCGGCCAATGTCAGGCTGGCCACTGCCTTGGTCAAGCAGGCTTACGACGACCGCGACTTCTACCACACCGAATGGCCGCGCATCCATCCTTCCGCCACCGTCCATCCCAGCACCGCCATTCCCGACAGCGCGGTGGTCGGCCCCGGCGTGGTGGTGGGGGCGAACGTGGCGCTGGGGGAAGGCGCGGTGCTGATGGCGAACGCGGTGGTCGAATGCAATGCCCGCATCGGCGCGGGCAGCGTGTTGCATCCGGGCTGCGTGGTCAGCCACGGCTGCGAGATTGGCGCGAACGTGATGCTCAAGGCCGGCTGCGTCATCGGCTCGGAAGGCTTCGGCTTCGCCCAGGACGAAAAGCGCCGCAATTACCGCATCCCGCACACCGGCAAGGTCATCATCGAGGACCGCGTGGTCATCGGCGCGAACACCACCATCGACCGTGGCACTTACGGCGCCACGGTCATCCGTTCCGGCGTGGTCATCGACGCCCTCTGCCACATCGGCCACAACGTGGAAATCGGCGAGGATTGCATCCTCTGCGCCCACACTGGCATCTCCGGCTCCAGCCGCTTCGGCCAAAGAGTCATCGCCTCCGGCCAGACCGGGGTGCTGGACCATGTCAGCGTCGCCAGCGACTCGGTGCTGCTGCACCGGGCGGGCGTCAACCGCAGCATCAAGGCACCCGGCCTGTACGCCGGCGGCCCGACCCAGCCCTTGCAAGAGTATTTGAAAAACATCGCCATCATGCCGAAGCTCGCGGAGATCTGGTCGCGGCTGAAAAAGCTGGAAAAAAAGGTGGCCGCGCTGGCCGACGAGTGAGTCCGCCACAGCCTTAACCTCACAACTGGCGATGCCGGCCCGGCTAGCCCCATTCGGACGAACACAGATGAGCGAACGCGAAAAACCCTCGGAAGAAAACGACTTCCTCTACCTGCATGTGAAACTGCTGCGCGACAGCCTCCGCCATTGGACGGGGCGGGATCTGGTCGATCCCCGCCTGGGCGACAAAGACGCCGCCCGCTTTCTGTTCCACGCCCCCTTCGCGGTGGCTTCGCACGATACCGCGAAGGATCCGCTTTTCAACTACGCCAACCAGACCGCCCTGAGTCTGTTCGGCATGGATTGGCGGGAATTCACCTCCCTGCCCTCGCGTTTTTCCGCCGAGCCGGCGAAGCAGGAGGAACGCGAGCGCTTGCTCGATGAAGTCAATAGCCGCGGCTTTGCCGACGGCTACAGCGGGGTGAGGATAGGCCGCCACGGGCGGCGCTTCATCATTGAGGACGCCGTCATCTGGAATCTCGTCAGCCCTGCCGACGGGCCTTGCCAAGGACAGGCGGCGATGTTCAAGAACTGGCGGCTGTTGTAGGCGTCCGCGCCCAGTTATTGCCCTGGGGTTTCAGGGATGATCTCGAATTGGCAAAACTCGGCGCTTTTTTCCAGCATCTTGGCGACGCGATACCGGACCATGACGCCATAGCCTTCTTCGTCAATGCCCATGCCATCGCCGCCGCGCAGACGCAAAGGCTCGGTAATCAGGCTGAAGCGGCCCTCGCCCGCCGGGGAAAAAAAGCATTTGTAGTGTCTTTTCGGGGCGGAGTCGAAATTCACCCGCACCAGGCTGACTTGGCTGGTCAGCAACTCGAAGCCATAGGCGTTTGAGGCGGCTTCGACGCGGCCGGGGCATATCTGCCCGAACTGGATCAGCTTGCCGTCGGTGAAAAGTCCCAGCAACTGTCCGCTGCGCAGTTCCAGGCCGGGCGCTTGGACGAGGTAAAAGCCAGGGATGCGGGCCGGATAGACGCTGCAAGGCAGTCCGTTGGCAGTGTCCGCCTGGACTTCGGGCATGTTCAGAGCCGGCCTTGCCGTCTCGGACAGGAAACCGAACGCCCCCGTAGTCTTCGACGATCCGCCACCCGAGATAGGCAACACATGCTCGTCCAAAGGCTGCAAATTGAAAGCTGGCCTGGCCCCGCGACGGGCCACCGCACCTACTAGATGCTTGTACCCCGCAAACAGGATGGACGCGAGGCTTTTCTTGTCGGGCAAAAATTCCGGGCTGGCGCCTAAACGGACTTGCAGATGGTTTGACAAATCCGCGGAAAACCCTTCTTCCTTGTTGAGCGGCGACCAGCTTTGGGTGGCCAGTATCCGCCGCAACGGCTCCACAAACACATAGCGCAAATCCCCTTTGCCCACGGCCATCCCACGGGATAGGCTGGCCGGCATCTCCCCGGAATCAAGGTCTACCACAAAATCGGCCTTCTTGCCTTCTTCAAGCGGCTCGCGGCCGAACGCGAGCAGATGCCCATGCCGCTGCACCGTATCGAAAACCCGTTGAATGTCCCCCTGCCGCAAACGATAAGGGGCCGCCAAACGGAACGCCACCGCCCGCAGATACAGCTCCTCCACGCTGCAAGCCGCCGCGTGTGCCAGCTCCGGGCAAGGCTCGCTCCGGCCCGACAAATTCTCCCGCTCCGCCAGCCGGTATAACTCGTTCATACGCAGCCATGTCGACCGGGAATAGGTTTCATACATCAAAGCCAGGCGCAATAGCATCTGACCATAGGACAGCAAGGCGCGGTGGAGGATTTTGCCTTGATCCTCCACGCTGAAAATCCTGCTGAACCGCCTTGCTTGGGTGAGTGTGTAATAGCCGTGGGCCAATTCGCCCTGGAACTGCGCGCTCAATTTGGCGAGCTTGCGGATTCCAGGCTCCAGCGGCAGCGGCTTGCCCAAAAATGCGGCACTCAGGCTGTCGACGGCTTGAAAGACCGGCCGATGGATTTGCTCCAAAGCCTTGAAGTAAAACTCCGGGTCGGGGTTGGCCTCGTTGAGGGCCTGAAGGCCGGAGAACAGGCTGGCATAGCGTTCCCGGTCCTTCAGCGGCAGCCCGGCCAGCCAGCCGGAAAAGGCATCAAGATTGGGTTCAAAAGGCAGATTCGTTTCTGTTGGCATAGGGACTGTCCGCAAGCAATGATGGTCAATACCGTCCAGGGCTTGACGCCCGGCCGAAGCGCCAGAACCGTTCCGTCGAAACCCGCTGGCGCTCCACCTCAACCCCGAGGCGACTCCTCGCTTAGGTAATCACGGTAGGCCGGTCCATGCCGCTGCGCCGCTTGACTTCGCTCAAGGCTTCCGCCAAGTCAATCAAATCGCGCAACACCTCCTGGGTTTCCAACCCGTGCTTCGCCGGGTCGCGCTCGTAGCGCTCCAGGTAAATGCGCAGGGTGGCACCCTCGGTGCCGGTCCCCGAAAGACGGAAAATGATGCGCGAGCCGTTGGTGAAACCGATGCGCAAGCCCTGGTTTTCGCTGACGCTGCCGTCCACCGTGTCCTCGTAGCGGAAATTGTCGGCGAACGCGACGGTGTACTCGCCAAAGCTCTTGCCGGGCAAGCCCGCCAACTGGCTGTTCAAGTGGGCCATGATGCCCTCGGCGGCGGCGCTCTCCACGCCTTCGTAATCATGCCGGCAATAATAATCACGCCCGAACTTTTTCCAATGCTCGCGGACGATGTCGCCAACCGGCTGGCGCTTCACCGCGACCAGGTTGAGCCAAGCCAGCACGGCCCACAGGCCGTCCTTCTCGCGCACATGGTCGGAGCCGGTGCCGAAGCTTTCCTCGCCACACAAGGTGATTTTCTTCGCATCCAGCAGGTTGCCGAAGAATTTCCAACCCGTGGGGGTTTCGTAACAGTCGATGCCCATGGCCTTCGCCACCCGGTCCAACGCTTGGCTGGTGGGCATGGAACGCGCCACGCCGCGCAGCCCGTCCTTGTAGCCGGGCAGCAAATGCGCGTTCGCCGCCAACACGGCCACGCTGTCGCTGGGCGTCACGAAGAAGCGCGCGCCCATGATCATGTTGCGGTCGCCGTCGCCGTCGGAAGCCGCCCCCAACATAGGCGCGCCGGGCGAGTACATCAATTCCGCCAACTCGTGGGCATGCACTAGGTTGGGGTCGGGATGCCCACCGCCGAAATCCTCCAGAGGTGTGCCGTTGATGACCGACCCGTGCGCCGCGCCCAGGCGCTCCTCCAGGATGCGCTTGGCATAAGGGCCGGTGATGGCATGCATGGCGTCGAAGCACAGGGTGATAGAGCCCGCCTTCAAGGCCGAAGAAATCAGCTTAAAATCAAACAGATGCTCCATCAACCGGGCGTAATCCTCGACCGGATCGATGATTTGCACCGTGACGGTGCCTGCCGCAAACTCGCCGAGGACATCCAGGTCGATGTCAGGTAGGTCCGCGATGCGATACTGCGTGATCGACTGGCTGCGGGCGAACACGGCATTGGTGAAGCTTTCCGGGGCCGGGCCGCCGTTGCCGGTGTTGTACTTGATGCCAAAATCCTCGTCCGGCCCGCCGGGGTTGTGGCTGGCTGACAGGATGAAACCGCCATGGGCCTGATATTTGCGTATCACGCAAGATGCCGCCGGGGTGGAAAGCAGGCCACCTTGGCCGATCAACAGCCGCCCGACACCGTTGGCGGCAGCCATCTTGATGATGACCTGCAAGGCGTCTCTGTTAAAATAGCGCCCATCGCCGCCCAAAACTAGGGTTTTTCCCTGCACATCCCCGAGCACGTCGAACACGGACTGCACGAAGTTCTCCAGGTAATGGGGCTTGAGAAAAACCTTTACTTTCTTCCGCAGCCCGGAAGTGCCGGGCTTCTGGTCCAGATAAGGCGTGGTGTTGCGGATGTTGGCTTGCATCGTCGGTGCATCCTAAGAGATGGGGTGGAAAAGTGGCCTATTCTAATGTATTCGGCATTTGTTCAAGTAATTTTTGTGGAGCTTCGCTGATGAGTCTGCGTTTTGTCTTTTCCTGGCTTGCTTTCTCCCTAGCTGCGGCGCCCGCCTGTGGCGGAACCGAGGACATCTGGCTGCTGGTGGAGACCGAACCCCGTGTACTGAAAGTCATGCAAGGCGGTGAGGAAGTGGAGGTCTTCCCTCGCGTGGCCATCGGCCTGCATGGGGCCGACACTGAAAAGGCCCGCGGTGACAAGAAAACGCCCTTGGGCGAATACCGCATCGGCTGGGTCAATGAAAACAGTAAATTTCACCGCTTCCTGGGCCTGACTTATCCTAACATCGACAATGCCAAACGCGCCTTTCGCGAAGGGATGATCGGCGAGGAGACCTTGCGCTCCATTATGCGCGCCGAGATGGAGGAAGCCGTCCCGCCACAAAACACGCCGCTAGGGGGCCAAATCGGCATCCACGGCCTAGGCGCGGCAGACCGCGAAATCCACGATGCCTTCGACTGGACCTCGGGCTGCATCGCCTTGACCAACGGGGAAATCGACCGCTTGTCCAAATGGATCAAAAAGGGAACGGTGGTCGTGATTCGTTGACCGCCACAAAATAATACTGGAAAACCCAGCGGTTTTCCGGCAAGATAAGGCTTGGGTTCCGTCTTTCCCAATAATGGGTCAGATGTTCTTGTTTAATCTTTCATGATAGAGAAGGAAAGAAACGTTATGATGAAAGCTACCAAGCTCGCAGTAATTCTCGTCTCCGCCGGCCTGACCGTAGGTTGCGCATCCAAGAGCGACATCACCAACCTGCAGACCCAGATCGACGGTCTGAAGGCTGAAGTCTCTTCTGTAAAGAGCACGGCTGATGAAGCCCTCTCCGCGGCCCAGCAAGCTGAGTCCACCGCGAAGGCCGCCGACTCTCTTTCCCGCAGGACTGCTGCCGATGTCGATGCCAAGCTGAACGCCGGCTTTAAGAAACACATGCTGAAATAATTCCTGACGGGTTCAAACCCTTATACGGATTTATTCAGAACCCCGGCCGGACGCAAGTCCGGCCGGGGTTTTCTTGTTATTCAAGGATCCGATTCTTTTGCCAACAGCGCGCGCCCAAGCGCCGCAAATTCCTCCAGGCTCAAAGTCTCCGCCCGCCCGCCCGGATCAATACCGGCGCTGGCTATCTCCTCGGCGGTGAGCAACAGCCCCAAGGCGTTGCGCAAGGTCTTGCGGCGCTGGGAGAAGGCGGCGGCCACCACGCGGCCCAGCGCCTCGGGCGCGATATCGACCGGCCTGGCCTGATGCGGCACCAAGCGCACCACGGCGGACACCACCTTGGGCGGAGGGTTGAAGCTTTCCGGGCCAACCTCCATCAGCGGCTCCATCGCGCAGTAATACCGCGCCATCACGCCCAGCCTGCCGTAATCCTTGCCACCCGGCTCGGCGCACAACCGGTCCACCACCTCCTTTTGCAACATGAAATGCATGTCCCTGACGCAAAAGCCGTATGCAAACAGGTGAAACAACAGCGGGGTCGAAATGTTGTAAGGCAGGTTGCCGATGATGCGCAAAGGCTCGCCCTGGCTTAACGCGGCAAAATCGAACTTCATGGCGTCGCCGGAATGGATGCGCAGCTTTTCCCCCCCGGCAAATTTCCGGCCCAGATAATCGACCAGGTCGCGGTCCAGCTCAACCGCGTCCAAGCGGGCGCATTCCGGCAGCAGCAAGCGGGTCAACGCCCCCTGGCCCGGCCCGATTTCCACTAAATGCTCGTCGGGGCGGGGCGAAATGGCCGCGACGATGGCATGGACCACGCGCTCGTCGTGGAGGAAGTTTTGGCCGAAACGCTTGCGGGGTTTATGGCTCACGCCGCCACCCCCGGCTTCGCCCCGGCGGCTTGGCTTATTTCGATGGCGACGCGAATCGCCGCCTCCAGGCTACCGACATCAATCTGCCCGGTCCCGGCCAAATCCAGGGCCGTGCCGTGGTCCACCGAGGTGCGGACGACGGGCAGGCCCAAGGTGATGTTCACCGCCCGCCCGAAACCCTTGTGCTTCAACACCGGCAAGCCCTGGTCGTGGTACATCGCCAGCACGGCGTCGGCCTGCTCCAGGTATTTGGGCAAAAACACGGTGTCGGCGGGCAGCGGGCCTACCAGCCGCATTCCCTCGCCGCGCAGCGCGGCCAAGACCGGCTCGATCGCCTCGATTTC
>CAZOTR010000094.1:8798-16394 GCA_964582755.1 uncultured Methylococcaceae bacterium
GGCGTCGAAACGCCCGTCCAGGCAGGCGCGGACGCCCACCGCGATGGTTTCCAACACATAAGCGGCATTGGCCCGCTCCAACGCGCCGCACACCGGCGTTGCCGCCACCTTCACCGGCAACACGCACAACCGTCCAGGCTCATGCGCGGCCTGCGGCGCACCGCCCGCCAATACCGACAACTCCAGCCCGATTCCCAGCGTCCGGGCGCGTTCCGCCAACACTTCAGGATCGGCCACCACGGCCAAGGCGCAAGGAAACGCTTGCCGGGCGAGCAAGACGCACAAATCCGGCCCGATCCCGGCCGGTTCGCCGGCCGTCAAGAGGATGCGGGGAAGCCGCCGGCCCGACCAGCCGTTGCCACGCGGCGCGCTCATCGCAGACGGATCTCGACATACGCCTCGTCCCTGATCCGGCGCAGCCACAATTCGGTTTCCTCCTCCACCTTGCGCTTGAAGATTTCCTCGCGCGCCCGGTTTTTTTCATACTCGTCGCTGTCATTGGATTCCTGCCGCTCCAGCACCTGGATCAAATGCCAGCCGAATTGCGTTTGCACCGGTTCGCTGAGTTGGTTGACCGCCAACTTGTCCATGGCCGCCTCGAAAGGCGGCACCAACGCGCCCGGCTGCACCCAGCCCAGTTCCCCGCCCTTGATCGCGGAACCCTTGTCGTCGGAATGCCCGCGGGCGACGGCAGCGAAATCCTCGCCACTCTCGATGCGATGGCGCAAGGCCAGCAATTTTTCCCTGGCCTCCTCGTCGGTCAGCACTTCCGTAGTCTTGATCAGAATATGGCGGACGCGGGTCTTGGTGATCTTGTGGTCGCCCCCGCCCTTGACGCCGAGCATTTTGATGATGTGAAAGCCGCTGGAACTGCGCACCGGCCCCTCCACATCACCCTCCTTCATCCTATCGACGAGATCGACGAACAGCGACGGGATCTGGCTTTTCTTGCGCCAGCCCAGATCGCCGCCCTTCAAGGCTTGCTCGTCATCCGACGCCCTTAAGGCCGCCTGCTTGAAATCCAGGCCCTTCTTGATTTCGTCGATCAGATTTTCCGCCTTTTCCTTGGCCTTTTGCACATCCTGCGGCGAAGCCGCGCGCGGGGTGGCGATCAAGATATGGCCCAATAAATATTCCGGGTCGCCGCCGGTGCCTGCGCCTTTGGCTTTCAGGTAGCTGTCAACCTCCTGCTCGCTCACCTTGACCTGGCTGTTGACTTGGTTAGCGCGCAAACGGCCGATGACGATCTCCTCGCGGATCTGCTCGGTGAAATCGGCATAGCTCATGCCCTCCTCGCTCATCTTGCGGCGAAACTCCTCCACGCTGAGATGGTTGCGCTGGGCGATGCTTTGCACGGCGCCGCGCATGGTTTCCTCGTCCACCCGGATGCCGGCCTTCTCGGCCAATTGCGCCTGGATCTTGTCGAGGATCATGCGCTCCAGAACCTGCGGCACCAACTCCCTGTCCGGCGGCATCGGCGTTTTGCTCTGTTGCAGACTCCTTTTCAGCATCGCCAGCTTCTCCGCCAACTCGCTTTCCAGGATAACCCCGTCCTCGACCACCGCAACGATTCGGTCCAAGCCTTCCGCCGCCTGCGCCACACCCATGGACCCCGCCAAGCCCAGGCCGCAAACCACCAGGGCCAGCCGCCAAAAAAATTTAAAACTATGCATATTCAAGGGAAGCCGCTCAAAAAAATCTATGGGTGAATTCCAGGCAAATCGTAATCCGTCCTATAGCCGCTGAAATTTTGCATCAGGAGATTGTCGATCTGATCGCCGAAGCGGCCCAAACCCTTGAGTTCAAACTGGAAGAAGACAGCGTTGTTGGCGGGGGTGGTGTTGGACGTGACCACCTGCCCGGTGGGGCCATTGATATAGCGCAAACCGAGCAGGCTGAACCGCCAGCAGCATGTTTCCCGCTCCACGCCCAACATCGTTTGCACCGTCACCTGGCTGGCCAGATCATACTGCCAGCGGCCAATGCCGAACCAGCCCGCGCCCAGCGGCAGGCGGGCGGAAATGTCGGTTTGGTTGACCGTCCGGGGGTTTGCGGGATTGACTGGAAGGGCGGGAACCGAGCCGTCATAAGGGTCGCGGCGGTAACGGTAGCTAAGGTTAAGCAACTGGTTCGCGTAATTGTTGTACTGGAGGGCAAGCTGGCCGCGGTCAACCCTGTCCCACTCGTAATTCCATTGCCCGGTGCCGCGCAGCGACCAATGCTCGCTCAACATCGACGAAAACTCGCCCACCACATTGTTTTTGTTGGTAGTCTGCGGCCCGTTCGGAACCAAGACCACTTGCGGGTCGGTGAGGTAAAAAACCTTGCCCACGCTCATTTTGAGCCGCTCCAGGCCAGAATCCTGGCTGATGAAGCGGGTGGTCAAGGCCGGGGTGATGTTGTTGGCATCGGACAAGCGGTCCACGCCGGCAAAGCGGTTTTCGCGGAACAACTGGTAAAAGTTGAAATCGTACTCGGCGGCGTCGAAATTCAAGCCCTCGCAATTGCCCGCCACACAGTTATAATCATACGGCTGGGCAACCTTGGGGACATAGAGATAAAATAGCCTAGGCTCCAGAGTCTGCTGCATGGGCGAGCCGAAGAGTTCAAAATCGCGCTCGAAGTAAGCCCCGCTGTCCACCGAGAAAATTGGCGCGGTGCGCGAGAATGTGCTGGATTCATTCGGCCCCAGATTGTTCAACCAATATTCGGTATGCTGCAAGGCCAGACTGGGGGTGACATACCCCGCCGCAGAGCGGAAGGGATAATACAAACGGGGACGCAGATTCAAGCGCTGGCCGTTGACTTTGTACTGCTGGTCGAAGCGCGTAATTTCCACGGCGCTCTGGAACTGCAAGCCGGTCCCCGCCACCTCCCGGTTATAGTTAAAATTAACTTGCGGCATGCGTCGGTAGGGATAATTGACGGCGAGGATGCTGGTGTCCGTGCTCTGATAATAATCAGCCAGCAGGCTCGCCGAATAATTCCCGCCGAGGAATTCCCCGCTGTCATACCTGAGTTCCCCCCAGCTACGCAGAAACGTTGTGCTATTGAGGGCCAGCAAATTGCCCAACTCGTAGATGTAACGCTTGTCGGACACCAGATGCAAATCCACATGGGAGCTGATGTGGTCTGTGAACTTGCTGTTGTCTTGCCAGCCCACCTGGCCACGGGTCTCCTCGTAGATGCTGTCCCACGGCAAAATGTCGGCGAAAAGCCTGCCACTGCTGGTGCTGGTCAGGTAGCGGAAATCGCCGCGCAACAGCTCGCCCCGCTTGCTCAGATAACGCGGCATG
Organism: uncultured Methylococcaceae bacterium; assembly: GCA_964582755.1. Classification (GTDB taxonomy): domain Bacteria; phylum Pseudomonadota; class Gammaproteobacteria; order Methylococcales; family Methylococcaceae; genus Methylumidiphilus. The sequence goes on from CAZOTR010000094.1 coordinate 12,095, forward strand.
AAGGTCAAGTCATAATTGGGCGCGAGGTTGAAATAATACGGCACGGTGAGGTCAAGGCCGTTCAGCTTGCTATAACCGAAATAAGGCGACAGAAAACCACTCTTGCGGCGGTCATCGACCGGAAAGGTCATATAAGGCGTGTAGAGGAAAGGCACCCCCTTGAACTCCAGCCAAGCGTTGGTGGCGGTGCCGACACCTTCGTCCTTGTCGATGGTCGCGTTGGTGGCGTGCAATAGCCAGTCTTGGTTGCCCGGCGGGCAGACCGTGTAGGTGGCGGTTTCGTAACGGGTCTTGGCCTTGCTGTCGATGTGGGTGACGCGGGCGGTGCCACGGGCGGGGATAGTCTCCAGAATGAACTGCGAGTTGCGCAAAATCCCCTGGTCGCTGTCCAGATCCATGAACGCCGTGTCGCTGGCGAAAGACAGGCCCTTTTCCTGGTAGATGACATTGCCCTGGGCGTTCAGCGCCCCGCTTTCCTTGTTGTGCGTGACAAAATCGCCGTACAGTTTTTGGTCGGCGCGGACCAGCTCCGCCGCGCCTTGGTAGTTGGAGGCTTCGCCGTGGATCATCTCCGCCCGCTCGGAGCGGATTTCCAGCGGCGACCTCTCGCGCAAGGTCCGGTCGGCCTCGGTCAACAAGAAGTCGGTGCCTACCGACCATTCGCGCTTGTTCCTGCCGCAACTCAAGTTCCACGGATTGGCGGGCAGGCGGGCGAGGATGCTGGAAAAGCGCTGCTCATCCTCGCGGGTCATGTCGGTGGACTGCGCCCAGTTCGGCGTGGCCTCGCCGGGCTCGCCGACGACATGCGGCTCGCCCCGCGGGTCGGCGCCGACCAAGGCGCAATCCCACTCCTTGCCCGCGCCCGTGTGGCAATTCCAACCGCTCTTCACAGGCGCGGGCGCGGCGGCGGCGCCCGCCTCCGCCGCTTTCGGCTGGCCTTGCGGTTTCTCCGCCGCCGGCGGGGACGGCAGATCTTCCGCCACGGCCTTCTTAGGCTCGGGACGGATAAGCTGGACTTTGGGTTCCGCTTGTTTCACCGGCACCACAGGCTGGGCGGTTTCTGCGGGCCGCGCCGGTTCCTCGGCCGGCCTAGCCTGGGTGGCTGCCTCGCGCCGTGGCGCTGCCTCGGCGGGCTGAACCGGGGGAGAGGCTTCGGGCCGCGCCGGCTGCTCCTCAACCGCAGGAGCGGCCGGAACGCCGGCGCGTGGCCGTTCCGGCGCTTCGGCCGGCCTGCGGGCGGTTTCCCCGGCCTGCGCCGGTTCCTGAACCGGCCTAGGCCTGGCAGCTTCCAGGCGCGGCGCCGGCTTCGCCTCTTCGTCGGCGGCTTTCGGCTCGGCGGTTCGGGGCGGCGCGGGGCGGGATTCAGGCGTCTCCTCCGCCGGTTTGGCCGGCTTGTTCTTGCCCGAGACGCACACCCATTCCTTGCCGTCCGCCCCGCCGCGCTGGCAATCCCAGCCTGCGGCGGCGGCCATGGCGTCGCCCGCCCCCAAGGCGAGCATCACGCATAAAGCCGTGGGCTTACGCCGGGGCAGGCGCCTGTTCCGCGACCCGCCCACGGTCATGCGGGCGACACGGGAAAACGGCCCTTGGCGCGGTGTGCGCCGGGCGCGGGAGAGGTGGCGGGGAAGGAATGCGTTCGGCTCGAAAAAGAGGCGTGGAAGAGCGGCATATCTTGCGGGCGCGGTTTTATGGTGAAATATTCCGTAAGGTTTTCTTCATTTTACCGCATCATCCCCGTCATTGGGCATTTTTCAACCTAGGAACCTAAACACATGGTGAACCCACCCGACGAGCGCCTTGCGGCGCTGTCCGCCTGGCTGAGACAAGATTTGGACTTGGAAGTGGAGAGCCTGCGCCCCGCCTCCAGCGACGCCAGCTTCCGCCGTTATTTCCGCGCCGTTGTGGGCGCGGACAGCTTCATCGCCATGGACGCGCCGCCGGCCCACGAGGACGTGCTGCCGTTCATCAAGATTGCCGGCCTGCTGCGGCAGGCCGGTGTGCAAGCCCCGCAGATCCACGCCCAGGACGTTGGACAAGGCTTCCTGTTGCTGTGCGACTTCGGCAACCGCCCCTATCTGGACAACCTCAACGAAGCGACGGTGGACCGGCTTTACGCGGACGCCTTGGCAGCCTTGGGCAAACTCCAGCGCGGCGTCGACATCCACGCCTGCGGCCTGCCGCCCTACGACGAAGCCCTGCTGCGCCGGGAAATGGATCTATGCCCGCAATGGTTCCTGGCCGGCCTGCTCGGGCGCGACACCCGCCCGGCGGAGCAGGCCGTCCTTGCCAAGACTTGGCAGATCCTGGTGGACAGCGCCCTGGAGCAACCCCAGGTCTGTGTGCATCGGGACTACCACTCCCGCAACCTGATGATTACCGACACGGACAACCCCGGCGTGTTGGACTTCCAAGACGCCGTCGTCGGCCCGGTGACGTATGACTTGGTGTCCCTGCTGCGCGACTGCTACATCGTCTGGCCGCAGGAGCGCGTGGAAAACTGGGTGCTGGACTACCAGCGCCGCTTGCTGGACGAAGGGCTGGTGGCCGAGGCCGACCCGGAGCGCTTCCTGCGCTGGTTCGACCTCATGGGCCTGCAACGCCACATCAAAGTGCTGGGCATCTTCGCCCGGCTCAAGCTGCGCGACGGCAAGCCGGGCTATCTGGGCGACTTGCCCCGCGTGATGGATTATGTGCTGGAAGCCAGCCGACGCCACCCCGAACTGGCCGAATTCCTCGCCTTTTTGGAAAACGGTGTCGTCGAACAAATGGCCAGCGCCTTGGGGCAAACCGCATGAAAGCCTTGATCCTCGCGGCGGGGCGCGGCGAACGCCTGCGCCCGCTCACCGACCACACCCCCAAACCCCTGCTGGAAGCCGGCGGACGCCCGCTGATCGAACACACCATCGCCGCGCTGGCGCGGGCCGGTTTCAGCGAACTGGTCATCAACCTCGCCCACCTAGGCGGACACATCCAAGCCCGGCTGGGCGACGGCAGCCGGCTCGGCGTGACCATCGCCTACTCCCCGGAAGGCGAGGAAGCGCTGGAAACCGGCGGCGGCATCCACCACGCCCTGCCCTTGCTGGGCGGCCAGCCGTTTTTGGTCGTCAACGGCGACCTCGCCACTGACTACCCGTTCGAGCGCCTTAAAAACCAGCCCGAAGGACTCGCCCATCTGGTGCTGGTGGCAAACCCCGTCCACCACCCCAACGGCGACTTCGCTTTGCGGGAAGACGGCAAGCTGTCGGCCAGCGCCGAACCGCGCCACACGTTCAGCGGCATCGGCGTGTACCGGCCCGAGTTGTTCGCAGACTGCGAACCCGGCAAATTCCCCCTCGCCCCGCTGCTGCGGGCAGCGATGGCGCAAGGCTTGGTCAGCGGCGAACTTTACCCCGGCTTTTGGATGGACATCGGCACTGTCGAACGGCTGCAAGAATTCGATGAACGCTTGCGGGGCGCGGGCGTCAAAGCCACTGTCTGACAGGCAAGCCCACCACCCACCGGAGTCCGCATCCATGTTCAAGCCAGCATCCCACGCCCCCGACCAATCGCTTAGGAACTACGCCACCGCCATCTACGCCCTGCAAGCCGCCACTTTTATCACCGGCATCAGCTATTTCCTGGCGCCCCTGCTTGCCTATTGGAAGCGCAAAGAGGCCCAAGGCACTTGGCTGGAGTCGCATCTGCGCTGGCAGATCAACACCTTCTGGTTCAGCCTGGTCGGCATAGCCCTCGGCCTTCTCAGCTTCACCTTCCTCCCGCAAGCGGGCCTGATGATCCTTTCCGCCAGCTCGATGTGGTTTGTCTACCGCATCGGCCAAGGCTGGACGCGGTTGAGCCGGGGGCAAGCCATTGGGGGCGGACAAACCCCTTGATCCTTCGCTATTGGAGTGCCGACTTCCGACCGGCTTTGCCCTGTCACCTATCAGTTTCGCCGTAGGAGCGGGCCATGCCCGCGAAAGCGACGGGCGCAGAATCGGTCGCGCCCATGGGGCGCTCCTACGGGCGTTTCGCATCAGTTCCAGAGATATTTGAGGCGCTTGTAACCCACCCTACACAGGCAACAAATCCGTTGCGCAATAAATTTGTTGCGCAATGGATTTGTTGCTAACATTTTGGCAGGCTTTAACAAAGGAAACCCGCCATGGTCAAACCCATGCAAATCAAGATCGGTGCGCCTGCCACCGGCAGCGATTTCTTTCCCCGCGACAAAATCACCCGGCAATTGCTGGATTGCTTGCGTGTCGAGCATGTCTTGTTCCTCGCCCCGCGCCGCACCGGCAAAACCAGCGTGGTGTTGCAT
>CAZOTR010000095.1:0-4166 GCA_964582755.1 uncultured Methylococcaceae bacterium
CGGCTCGGGCTGTGGTTGCTGCCCGCAATCGCAGCCTTGCTCGTCTTTTTTCGGCGTGGCCCCGATGCGGAAAACGCTGTATTTGCCGCGCTCCCCGGCGATGTCGCGGTAGGCGCTATCCTGCTTGTCATCCCGCGGGTCATTGCGAAACTTAAATTCCACCAGCCGTTCGATATTGTCTTGGCCGGGTGGCCGGCAGGGGTCGTCCACAATCACCAAGTCGGGCCGCCGCACCATGCCTTTGCCGCCGCTGTAATTGTCGATTTCCTTCTGCGCCCGGCCTTGCCAGTAATGGGACGGCTCCGTGGTGTCCTGTCCATTTTCGCGGTGCATGAACGGCGCGGGCGGGGTTTGCGTCATGTCGTAGGAAATTTCCGCCTTGTAGCGGCTGTTGAAGCCGAGCAATTGGTCGGCATTCTTGAACGTTTGCTCCATGCAGCCTTGCATCAGATCTTGGCCCGCGCCGCCGGCCAAGGGATCGTTCAGGCAGCAACAGCCCACTTTGCAGATGAGCGTGTCATCGATGGCCTTGCGGATGGCCGGGTCGGGGCGCGGGCCGGGGTTGTAAGGGCATTGCTGGACGATGTTTTGCGGGCCGCGGCCTGCGGCGATCCCGGCCCCGGACTGGAGCAGGGACGCGGCCATCAGGCCTGGACTCAAGAGTTCCCCGCATCCGCTCATGCCGCCATTCCCCGGCGTTCGCGTTCAGGGCGGGCGCGCTCCAGCAAGCCGGCCCAGAAGGCCGGCGGGGCGATGCGCTGGAGTTCAAGCATGATCCCGCCGGCATCCGGGGCGGACTCCCGGCATTTGGCGATGATCGACGGCAACTGGGGCAAGGAGCGGAAACCAGGGAAGCCGGCGATATCGAGGAAGCAAAATCCCAGCCGGTCCTGCGCGGAGTCCAAGCCCAGTTCGTCGCAGCGGGCCAGGCAACCGGCAATTTCGCCGGCCAGGAAGCCATCGTCTGGCGATCCCAAGGCCGCCGCGTAGGCCGCCTTGATCTCGGCCTGTATCCAAAGGAGTTCTTTCGCTTTGAGCGTGGCGGCGACGAGTGCGTCTTTTTGGCCAGGTCTTAAGTCAAGCATGGCTTGCAATTTTTCAATGGGGAAGGGCTTCCGTCCTTCACAGGCTAAAAATAATGCGGGCCTCAACGCCGCCTGACTATTTGGAAAGGCCGTCCCGCATATCCTAACGGCACACTCCAAACATGCACTAAGCGGCTGAATGGGAACACTAAAAACAGGGTCATCCCAAACACTAGGTGCAGTTTGAATATCCAGCCCACATTCGCCAACAACTCCGCCGCGCCGGGGCGGAAAGTGACGATGCGCTGCGCCCACTCGGCCAGCAGCAACATATTGCCGCCGTCCAGATGGTATAGCGAAACCGGCAAGGTGAACAAGCCCAAAGCCAATTGCACGGCGATGAGCAAGAGGATGGCGATGTCCATGCGGCTGCTCGTGGCGCGGATACGCGGGTCGGTCAGGCGGCGGTGGATGAGGATATACAAACCCCACGCGCAGATGCCGCCGAATATTCCGCCCGCGATGACGGCAAAGATTTGTTTGGCGGAGGTTGACAAACCCAACGCATGGTACAGTTCAGGCGGTGTCAGCAAACCGACGGCATGGCCGAAAAACAGCAACAAAATACCGATGTGAAAGAGGTTGCTGCCCAGCCGCAAATCCTTGGTTCTCAGCAATTGGCTAGAGCCTGAGCGCCAAGTGAACTGGCCGCGCTCGTAGCGGGCCAAGCTGCCGACCAAAAATACCGCCATGGCGACATAGGGATAAATTCCAAAAAGCAGATTGTCGAGATAATTCATCATAGCCTCCATTACTAAGCGATAACATCCCTTCAAGGGATGTTATCGCTTCTTTAAGCTTTTTTTATTGTTCCCACCCAGAGAAAATATTTAAATCCTTGCGGTGGGGCGCGGGGCATATCTCAGCGGCTTGATTGTTTCAGTTTGGCAGGCTTTGGGATTGCCCATGAAACTGACCGCCTCGTCCTCCCAAATTTCATCCATCCGCAGCAAAGTATCATCCGGCCCCTCGGCGGCTGCTTGTTCACGCAAAGCCTCAAGCGTGGACGCATCCCCGGCGATAGTGGAAAGCGCGGAAAACAAAGCAGCATATGGGCTTTGCCGTTCGGCCAACCGTGCGCCTAACAAATTCAACACCGGCGAAGCGCCGCGCAGCAAATCCAGAGCCTCGCTATCGGGCAGTTGCGACAGGAATTCCAAAAACAAGGGAATATGATCCGGCAATTCCCGCGTGGCGATTTGAAAGCCGTGGCTTTCATAGACCCGCAACAAATCCACCATCGCTTGGCCGCGGTCGCGGGACTCGCCGTGGACATGCTCGAAAATCAGCAGGGACAACGCCCGGCCACGGTCGAACAATTCCACATACCGCTGTTGCCACTCGATCAAATCCATGCCGCGATGGCTGTTGATAAAATCCGCCAACCCAGCTTTTTGCAGGTTTGGCAAGTCGGCATCGGCATCCACGACAGAGGCTATCCCGTCCAAAGCGCTCAATAGTTCCGCCTGTGGATAGCTTAACAAGGCTGAAACCACTTTGAGTATCAACATGGTCAGCCCGCCTTGCGTGGCGAGAATTTAACTGGAACACCGCTATGCGCGGCCAGTTTCTTGCCACCGAACAAATCCACCGGATTGCTGCCTCCGCCGCAGCCTTGGCCAAAACTAAAACCGCAACCACCACGCTCGCCATAAGCGTCAAAAGTCGCACTGGCATATTCACGGTGGCTAGTCGGAATCACAAAACGGTCTTCGTAATTTGCCAAGGCCATGTAACGGTACATTTCCTCGACTTGTGACTCACTCAAACCAACCTGCGCCAAAACCGATAAATTAGGCGTACCGTCCACAGTTTTGCCGCGCATATAAGCCCGCATCGCCAATAAACGCCGCAAAGCCAGCACGACCGGTTCTTCCTTGCCCGCAGTCAACAGATTGGCCAAATAACGCACCGGGATGCGCAACGAGTTCACATCGGGAATTTCGCCATCCAATCCAATCAATTCGCTGTTGGCGGCGGCTTGGATAGGCGACAGCGGCGGCACATACCAGACCATCGGCAAAGTGCGGAATTCGGGATGCAGCGGGAAGGCGACTTGCCAATCCATCGCCATTTTATAAACCGGCGAGGCTTGCGCGGCCTCCAGCCAAGCCTCGGGAATTCCCTCTTTGCGGGCTTCGGCCAATACTTTCTCATCAAAAGGGTCGAGGAATATATCCAATTGTGCTTGGTACAAATCCTGTTCGGATGTCGCGCTGGCGGCGGCTTCGATTCGATCCGCGTCGTACAGCAAAACTCCCAAATAACGGATGCGGCCCACGCAGGTTTCCGAGCAGACTGTAGGCTCGCCCGCTTCGATGCGCGGATAACAGAAAATGCACTTCTCGGATTTGCCGGTTTGCCAGTTATAGTAAATCTTCTTGTACGGGCAAGCCGACACGCACATGCGCCAACCACGGCATTTGTCTTGGTCGATCAACACCACGCCGTCCTCCTCGCGCTTGTAAATCGCTCCGCTAGGGCAGGCGGCGACGCAAGAAGGATTCAAGCAATGCTCGCAAAGCCTGGGCAGATACATCATGAATGTATTTTCAAATTGGCCGTAAATCTGTTTCTCGACCTCCGCAAAATTCACATCCTTTGAGCGTGATTCAAATTCGGTGCCGAGAATTTCCTCCCAGTTCGGCCCGCCTTTGATCTTCTCCATCCGCTCGCCAGTGATGACAGAACGTGGCCTTGCCGTCGGCACGGCTTTGGATTCTGGCGCGTTGTGCAAATGGGCGTAATCAAAATCAAACGGCTCGTAATAATCGTCAATCTCCGGCATGTTGGGGTTGGCGAAGATATTGTGCAAAGTTTTCAGCTTGCCGCCTTGCCGTGGCTCCAGCTTGCCATCGGGTTTGAGCTTCCAGCCGCCTTTCCATTTTTCCTGGTTTTCCCATTCATTCGGGAAACCCAGTCCTGGTTTGGTTTCGACGTTGTTAAACCAAGCGTATTCCACGCCTTCGCGGGAAGTCCAAACGTTTTTGCAGGTGACTGAACAAGTATGGCAACCGATGCACTTGTCCAGATTCAACACCATGCCGATTTGTGCGCGGATTTTCATTGTTTCTCTCCCAA
>CAZOTR010000095.1:4266-7147 GCA_964582755.1 uncultured Methylococcaceae bacterium
TCCAGATTCAACACCATGCCGATTTGTGCGCGGATTTTCATTGTTTCTCTCCCAATTCAGTTGATATGCCCCTCTCCCCTTGGGGAGAGGGGTGAGGGTCATCCAACCAATCCACCTTATCCATTTTGCGCACAATCACAAACTCGTCACGGTTCGAGCCGACCGTGCCGTAATAATTGAAGCCATAACTTTGCTGGGCGTAGCCACCTATCATATGGGTAGGCTTCAAAGTCGCCCGCGTGACCGAGTTATGGATGCCTCCGCGCCCACCTGTGATTTGAGAACCCGGCATGTTCACGATCTTCTCTTGGGCGTGGTACATCATCGTCATGCCTTCCGGCACCCGCTGGCTGACCACGGCCCTAGCCACCAACGCGCCGTTGACGTTATAGGCTTCAATCCAGTCGTTGTCCTTGATGCCCGCCCGGCCCGCGTCCGTCTCGCTAAGCCAGACTATCGGCCCACCCCGCGACAGCGTCAACAGCAGCAGGTTGTCGGTGTAGGTGCTGTGGATGCCCCATTTCTGGTGCGGAGTGATGAAATTCAGCACCAGTTCGGTATTGCCATTGGGCTTTTGGCCCAAGACAGGGGTAATTGACAGGGTATCGACTGGCGGTTTGTACACGCACAGATTTTCGCCAAAAGCCCGCATCCAAGGATGGTCTTGGTAAAACTGTTGGCGTCCGGTCAAAGTGCGCCAAGGAATGCGTTCGTGGACATTGGTATACCCCGCGCTATAGCAGACCTGCTCGGATTCCACCCCGCTCCAAGTCGGTGAGGAGATGATCTTGCGCGGTTGCGCCTGAATGTCGCGGAAGCGGATTTTGTCATCTTCACGAGGCTTGGCGAGATGGGTGTGATCCAGCCCGGTATTCTTAGCCAAAGCAGCCCAAGCTTTTACCGCCACTTGGCCGTTGGTTTCCGGGGCCAGCATTAGCACCACCTCCGCTGCGTCGATGTCCGATTCAATGCGCGGCAGGCCTTTGCTAATGCCTTCGGCGGTGACGACGCGGTTGAGTTCGGCCAACTGTCTAACCTCGGCTTCGGTATTCCAGCTTATGCCCTTGCCGCCGTTGCCGAGTCTTGCCATTAACGGCCCGAGCGCGGTGAACATTTTGTAAACATTGGGATAATCGCGCTCAACGACGGCAAGCGTGGGCATGGTTTTGCCCGGTATCGGCTCACATTCGCCTTTCTTCCAATCCTTCACGTCAAAAGCTTGGGCCAATTCACCCGGCGTGTCATGCAGGGCCGGCACGGTGACAATATCTTTCTCTATGCCTAAATGCCCCGGCACCAGTTCGGAGAATTTCCGCGCCAAGCCTTTGTAGATTTCCCAGTCCGAGCGCGATTCCCAAGCCGGATCGACCGCCCGTGACAAAGGATGGATGAACGGGTGCATGTCCGAAGTATTCAAGTCATTTTTCTCGTACCAAGTCGCTGTGGGCAGCACGATGTCCGAATACAGGCAAGTCGTGGACATGCGGAAATCCAGCGTTACCAGCAAATCCAGCTTGCCTTCCGGCGCGGTTTCATGCCAGACGACTTCTTCGGGCTTGATGCCGCCTTCTTGGCCTAAATCCTTGCCCTGCAAGCCGTGATTGGTGCCGAGCAGATATTTCAAGAAATACTCATGGCCCTTGCCGGATGAACCCAGCAGGTTGGAGCGCCAAACAAACAGATTGCGCGGAAAATTTTGCGGGTTGTCTGGGTCTTCACAGGCGAATTTCAGCGCGCCAGATTTTAGTTGTTCGACCACATAATCTGCCGGATTCTTGCCCGCAAGCTCGGCTTGTTTGGCGACTTGCAAAGGATTCGCGCCGAGTTGCGGGGCGGACGGCAACCAGCCCATGCGTTCGGCGCGGATATTGAAATCAATCAGGCTTCCAGGCCACTGCGAAGCGTCGGCCAAGGGCGAGAGGATTTCTTGCACTTTCAGTTTTTCATACCGCCATTGGCTGGTATGGGCGTAGAAGAACGAAGTGCTATTCATCTGCCGGGGCGGGCGCTTCCAATCCAAGGCAAACGCCAAAGGCAGCCAGCCGGTTTGCGGGCGCAGTTTCTCCTGCCCGACATAATGCGACCAGCCGCCGCCGGACTGGCCGACACAGCCGCACAGCATCAACATATTGATGATGCCCCGGTAATTCATGTCCATGTGATACCAATGGTTCAATCCTGCGCCTAGGATCACCATCGAGCGGCCTTTGGTCTTCTCGGCATTGTCGGCGAAGGCGCGGGCCACCGAGATGACTTGTTGGCGGCTGATCCCGGTGATTTTCTCCTGCCAAGCCGGGGTATAGGGCAGGTCATCATCATAAGAGGCCGCGACATTGCCGCCACCCAAACCTCGATCTATTCCATAATTCGCCACCAATAAATCAAACACCGTCGCGGCGAATACTTCAGAACCATCGACCAAGGTGATTTTCTTCACCGGTACATGGCGGCGTTGAATCACCTCATGGGGGGAGCAGGTGAAATGCGGGTGTTCGGCCCCGCCAAAATAAGGGAAACCCACTGTGGTGACAGCGTCGGGGAGGTCGATCAGACTCAAGCGCAAATGCACAGGCTGGCCGTCGGCGGTTTTCTGTTCGATATTCCAGCCTCCAGCTTCGCCCCAGCGGAAACCTATCGAACCCTTAGGCACGACAACATCACCCGTGGCTTCATCAAGCGCGACGGTTTTCCAATCCGGGTTGTTGTCTTGGTTTAAACTGCCGCTGAAATCGCTGGCGCGTAAGAACCTGTCTTGGATGTAAATACCATCCTGTTCTTTCAATAACACTAGGTTTGGCAGGTCTGTGTTTTCGCGCACATATTGGGTGAAATATTCGCTTTGCCGCTGGATATGGAATTCCTTCAAGATCACATGGCCCAT
>CAZOTR010000095.1:7247-10452 GCA_964582755.1 uncultured Methylococcaceae bacterium
TGAAATATTCGCTTTGCCGCTGGATATGGAATTCCTTCAAGATCACATGGCCCATCGCCATCGCCAAGGCGGCGTCGGTGCCTTGTTTGGGATGTAGCCACAAATCGGCGAATTTGCTGGCCTCGGAATAATCCGGGCAAACCGTCACGATCTTGGTGCCTTTGTAACGCGCCTCGGTCATAAAATGAGCGTCGGGGGTGCGCGTCTGCGGCACGTTGGAACCCCACATCATGATGAAGCCGGAGTTGTACCAGTCGGCGGATTCCGGCACGTCGGTTTGCTCCCCCCAAGTCTGCGGCGAGGCGGGCGGCAGGTCGCAATACCAATCATAAAAACTCATACACACGCCGCCAATCAGCGAGAGATAGCGGGAGCCTGCGGCATAGGACACCATCGACATGGCGGGAATCGGCGAGAAGCCGATAATGCGGTCGGGGCCATATTGTTTGGCCGTGTAGATGTTGGACGCGGCGATGATCTCATTGGCCTCTTCCCATTCCACGCGGATAAAGCCACCCAGGCCACGCTTCGATTTATACGCCTTGGCTTTCTCGGGATTTTCGACGATGGAGGCCCAGGCTTCGACGGGTTCCAGGGTTTTCCTGGCCTTGCGCCACAGTTTCGCCAATGGCCCGCGTATCATCGGATATTTCAGCCGGTTGGTGCTGTACAAATACCAGGAATAACTCGCTCCCCGCGAACAGCCACGCGGTTCATGGTCGGGCAGCTCGGGCCGGGTTCGGGGATAATCGGTTTGCTGGGTTTCCCAGGTCACCAAACCGTTTTTGACATAGATTTTCCAGCTACACGAACCAGTGCAATTCACCCCGTGCGTGGAGCGGACAATCTTGTCATGTTGCCATCGCTGCCGGTAGCCGTCCTCCCAGGCCCGGCTCTCGTCGGTCAGTATGCCGTGTCCGCCGGAAAAGGTTTCTGCGGTTTTTTTGAAGAACATCAAGCGGTCTAGGAAGTGGCTCATGGTTTTTCCTTTTATTTTATATTCTAATTAAACTTGCCTAACAAGAGGCAATATCCGCACACGCTCACGGGCCTCATCCACCACAACCAACGCGCCTGCAAGAAGTTCTGGCGTGAAACGGCGCAGTATGCTTATGGCGCGGGGCGCAAGCGCTTTGGGGCTGACATCATCAGTGCGGATCTGGAATACGCTGGGAGAATCCGCACCCGTCGCGGCCAGCATCGCTCCAAAATCCATGTCATGGGTCAATACGATATAGCCCTGTTCCCGCGCCCAGGCAAATAGAGTGGTGTCTGGCGCATTGGGAGCGCCAATTTCGCTCCAGTGGATAGCCTCAAAACCCGCTTGCTTTAATACCTCAACCCAAACCGGGGAAAGATTCATGTCAACCAACAGCTTCATGCGACAGCCAATGGTAATTCAATCTCTTCCGCCCGCCATGCGGCATAACGCAACGCCTGGGTAATATCTTCGTCTTCCAAGTATGGATAAAGCGCCAATATCTCCTCACGGGAATGGCCGCTGGCGACCAACCCAACCAACATGCCCGCCGTCACGCGCAGGCCGCGTATGCAAGGCTTGCCACCCATGACGGCAGCGTCAAAAGTAATTCTGTTTAGGTGTGTCGGCATGAGAATTCTCGTCATTCAATATTAAGTTGCGTGGCAAAACATCCTGTGAAACGTGTCAATCCGCCCATAACACCCCCAATTCCCACTCCACCGCATCAAACGGCGCGACAGCCACCCGCGCATTATCTTTCAGGGTTTGCAATAGCAGCCAGCGGCCTTGTTGGTTTTCATAAGCCTCCAAAGTCCGCAGAACCGGGTCGGCCAGCCAGGCGTGTTTTACCCCCATTTGGGCATACAGCGGCATTTTCTCGGCGCGGTCGTCGCGGGCGGTGGAGGGCGACAATATCTCGCAGATCCAATCCGGCACGGCTTCAAACCAAGCCGTGTCGGGGAGGCGCGGCATCCGTTCCCGCCGCCAGCCTGCCAAGTCGGGAACCAAGATGTCGCCGGCTATGTGCAATTCGGGTTCTATCAATATCCACCAGCCGCCGGGACCGCCATCTCCTAGGTCGAAAGGCCCGCCTATCCTCACGCCTAGGCTTGAGTGGGTCCGCGCATGGCGCGGCGCGGGCCGGGGTTGGGTTATCAGGCGTCCGTTGATGATTTCGCCGATGAGGTTCTCCGGCAGGTCGAACAGGTCTTCATAGCTTGCCAATTTGCGGGCGGGTTCGTTCATGGCTTTGGTCCTCTTGGATGCTCATGGGGCAGATAGCTTAGTCTTTTGCCCGCCGGTCTGGAACAGCGGCCCTCACCCTAAGTCACTCTCCCACAGGGAGGGGGATTTTTAGCAAGGCATTTCCGCATCTTTTCGCGAGTAATACCACCACGTCATGACAATACAACTGACATAAAACCCCAAGAAGCAATATAACGCCGCGTCTGGCGCGCCAGTCAGGGCGATGGATGTGCCGTAGCTTTTCGGGATGAAGAACGCGCCATAGGCCGCGACCGCCGAGCTGAAGCCCAGCACCGCCGCCGATTCCTTGGCGGCTTCGCGCCGGGCTTGCTCGCTGCCCGCGCCCAAGGCCCGCTGGCGTTCGGTCAGGAAAATCACCGGGATCATGCGGAAGGTCGAGCCGTTGCCGATGCCGGTCGTCAGGAACAGCAGCATGAACATCGCCAGAAAGCCGTAAAAGTTCCCGCCCGCGCCGCCATGGGGCATGAAGTGCAACACGCCGAACACCGCCAAGCCCATCAGGATGAAATTCCAGAAGGTCACCCGCGCCCCGCCCAGTTTGTCGGCCAGCCAGCCGCCGACCGGCCGCATCAACGCGCCAACCAGCGGGCCTAAAAACGCATATTGGGTCGGGTCCAGCGTAGGGAATAGGGTTTTTATCAGCATCGGCAGGCCGGCCGAGTAGCCGATGAACGAGCCGAAGGTGCCGGTGTAGAGCCAGCACATCAGCCAGTTGTGCTTGCGCTTGAAGATGACGGCCTGGTCTTTGAACGAGGCTTTGGCCGAGGCGATGTCGTTCATGCCGAACCATGCGGCGACAGTCGCGGCGAGGATGAACGGCACCCAGACGAAGCCGGCGTTTTGCAGCCAGAGCGACTTGGCCACGCCGTCCTTGGCCCAGGTTTGCGGTTCGCCGCCGAGCCAGCCGAACAGGCCGAAGGTGATGACCAGCGGCACGACGGCTTGCACGACGCTGAC
>CAZOTR010000095.1:10552-16364 GCA_964582755.1 uncultured Methylococcaceae bacterium
ATGCGGCGCTCGGCGCGGAGGATGGCGAAGTGCATCCACAGCAAGGCGGTCATCACCAGCACGAACAGCAACATGAAGCAACTGCTCCACAAGCCGGTGAGATCCAGCAACATGCCGAAAGTCAAAGGCAGCAGAAACCCGCCCAGGCCACCGACCATGCCGACCACGCCGCCGACCGCGCCGACGTTGTTGGGGTAATACTGAGGGATGTGTTTGTACACTGCCGCCTTGCCCAAGGACATGAAGATGCCGAGGACGAACATCAGCAACATGAAGAAAACCGGGCCGATGGCCAGCGTGAACGCGATGTCGCCTTTGTTGCCGTGGACTATGTAATCGGTGGGCGGGTAGGACAGGATGAAGGTGCAGGCGGCGGAGACGATGAAGGTGAGGTACATGATCGCGCGCGCGCCGTAGCGGTCCGACAGCCAGCCGCCGTAGGCGCGAAACAGGCTGGCGGGGATCGAGTACAACGCGCCGACCATGCCGGCGGTCTTCACGTCGAAATGGTAGGCACCCATCAAATAGCGCGGCAGCCACAGCGCCAGGCCGACGAACGCGCCGAACACGAAAAAGTAGTAAAGGGAGAAGCGCCAGACCTGGAGGTTTTTCAGCGGTTCCAGTTGCTTGAGGAAGGGTTCGGGCGGCGCGTCGGCCAACCGTCGCAATTTCAGCACCGGGTCGTCCTCGGTGGTGAACCAGAACACTACCGCCATCAGCACCAGCGCCGAGGCCCAGATTTGCGCCACCGCCTGCCAGCCGAAGGCGACCATGACGAAAGGCGCGGTGAATTTGGTCACTGCCGCGCCGACATTGCCCAAGCCGAAGATGCCCAGCGCGAAGCCTTGCCGCTCCGGCGGGAACCAGCGCGAGACATAGGCGATGCCCACCGCGAACGAGCCGCCGGCGATGCCTATGCCCAAGGCCGTCACCAGGAACATCGGGTAGGTGCTGACATGGGTCAACAGGAAAGTGGCGACCGCCGCCGACAGCATCACCGACACATAAACCAAGCGTCCGCCGTATTGGTCGGTCCAGATGCCCAAGGCCAGCCGGACCAGCGAGCCGGTCAAAATCGGCGTGCCGACCAGCAGGCCGAATTCGGTTTCGCTCAGATGCAGGTCTTGGCGGATTTGCAGGCCGATGATGGAGAAAATAGTCCACACCGCGAAGCAGACGGTGAAAGCCACCGTGCTGGCGGCCAGCGCCTGGGTTTGTTGGCGGGGGTTGATGGCGGTCACGTTCTTATTCCGTTAGAAGTTCTTTGGACAGATCTGTGGGCGGGTGGCATTCAAGCGTTGGCCCGCCGAGCGAAGGCCAACCTATAGATATTTAGGGCGTCCCGCCGCTTTGCCGGTTCCACAAGCTTAGTCCATTGGGCTGTTTGCCGACCGGGATGCGGGCCACTTCCGCGTCGGCTTGCAAGTCGATGACCGACAGGTCGTCACTGCCCAGATTGGTCACATAGGCATGGCCGCCGTCTTGGGCGATGACGATGCCATGGGGCGCGGTGCCGGCTTTGATGGACCAGACCGTGCGGGATTGCGCCAGATCCACTTTGAAAATCCATTGGCTGTCCGGCTGGCCGAAGTAGCGTCCTTGGTCGGCCACATAGACATGCTTGCTATCCGGGGTGGGATACAGTTGCACCGGGCCTAAGGCGGGTTTGAGCAGTTCGATGTAACGCAGGGCTTTCGTCGCGGTGTCGTGGACCGCGAGCTTTTTGCTGTCGTAGAGGGAGGCAATGGCGAGTTTGCCGTCGGGGGTGACGGCGGTTTGCACGGCCGCGCCGTCCAAGGGGAGGGCTTCCAGCTTGCCGCTGGCCAGATCCAGAATGCCCATGCCCTTGCCTTGCAGCAAGGCGACGTAAGCCTTCGAGCCGTCCGGGGCGACGCGCAGGCCGTGGGGCTGGCTGCCGGGCGGGGCGAGTATCTTTCCCGTTACCGTGTAATGGCGGGCGTCGAGTTTGTAGAGGGCGTTTTCGTTTTGCGCGGTGACATACGCCGTCGAACTGTCGGGGGTCAGCACGACATGGGCCAGGTGCAAGCTTGGGCCGAGGGGAATCCGCTGGATGAGCGTGTCGGTCTGCGGGTCGATCACCAGCACCTCGTCGGCGGGCGTCTCCATCGCCATGCCGTGCGGGCCGTCGCCATCGTCATGTTGGGTGGCGGCGCTGGGCTGGGCTTTATGCCCGCCATGGCTGCCGTTGGCGGTTACCCAAACCGTCTTGCCGTCGGGGGCCACTTGCACATTGTGCGGGGAAACCGCCATCGCCATGCCGTGTTGTTCGCGGGCAAGGTCGATCTGCCGCAGCAGTTGCCGAGTCGCCGTGTCGAACACCGCGACTTTGCCTTCCCCTTCGATGGCGACGTAGAGCTTTTCCTCCTCCGTGGCCGCCGCCCGCACATTGAAACTCCATGCGAACAGGGATAAGACAACCCACAAGGACGCTTGCAATGTTTTCATAAGATGCATTCCAAATACTTGATAACTGCTCAGTCGCCTAGGCATGGCATCGCGCTGTCTGCGGCATGCCAAACTTCCACAACAATTATAGGTGGTATTTAAAATACATCAATAAAAAAGCGGGGCGGCTTGCCATCTGCCGGGCGGGCTTAAGCCTGTGACAAATCCGCTCCGGCGAGGCGCGAATGGGCCGCGCCTATAGGGCGCTTACGGGCGTTCGCCGTGGCTGGCTTGGCATAGCTTCCAGATGCCCAGCGGGGCCAGCAGATAGCCGGCCAGCATCAGCCCCGCCAGAATCCGCCATTCGCCGCTGAAATGCGCCGCCCGCGCCAGCACGGCG
Source organism: uncultured Methylococcaceae bacterium (assembly GCA_964582755.1). Taxonomy (GTDB): domain Bacteria; phylum Pseudomonadota; class Gammaproteobacteria; order Methylococcales; family Methylococcaceae; genus Methylumidiphilus. Next base: position 13,359 of record CAZOTR010000095.1, read on the forward strand.
ACTGCCGCCGCGAGGACGGCGTAGCAGGCGTAGGCCCAGAACAGCAAGCCCGGCTTGCCGCGCAGCTTGGCCCAGGCATACAGGCCCGCATAGCCCGCGCCGAACAGGATGACCAGGGCCGAGGCAAAGAAGGTGATAAAGAAATCTTGCAGAGCGACGGGTTCGATCACGCGGCTTTGTCCCGGTGGGTGGTCATGCTGCGGTACAGGGCGGCGATCAAATCGGTTTGCGTGATCATGCCCGCCAGCTTGTTGCGCCCGTCGATGACCGGCACTTGGTGGATGCCGCGCTCGGTCAGCAGGCGGGCGAGTTTATGGTGGCCCCGGTCGATGACCGGCAGGGCTTTGATGCGGTGTTCCTGCATCAGCGCCCAGACCTGCTAGCGCCGCCCGGCGGGTGCAGGCAGAGGGCTAGGTGCATGGCGAAAATGGACAGGTTTCATCGCTTAAGCCATCGCCGCCAATTCACGGACACCGGGGAACAGCACATCGTTTTCCAAATGGATGTGCCACAGCAAATCGGCTTCCAATGCCTCCAAGGCTTGCAAGGCGACGCGGTAGCCTGAGCAGAGGGTCGCCGGACGGGCATAGCTGTGGGTGGTCTGCCGCAATTGCTTGAGCAAACCGCCCACCGCTTCGTGTTCGCTTGCCATTTGCCGCAGAGGATTGTCAATTGCGCCGAAGCAGGCGGGCGGCAAGTCCGTGCCGCCGAGACAGTGCTGCTCCAAAGCTTCAATGTAGGGGAATAGGATGTTTTCCTCTTTCCACAGATGCGGCAGCAGGTCGTCGCGCAAGTCCAGAAAACAGGCCCTGATGGCTTGGAGTTCGGGGCGGGCCTCGCCATGGCGGCCGACCAGCCTGTCCAGCAGCGGTTCCAGCCGCGCCAGTTCGCTGCGGGTGTAGGCATGGTGGGTGTCGAGGATGTGGCGGACCAGCGCGCTGGCTTGGCCCAAGCCCCATTGCGGCGCGGCGGCTGGCGCTTGGACTTGGGCTTGCTGCAATTCGGCCAGCACGGCTTCCGCGTCCAGCCCGGCGGCTTGGCAGGCTTGCGCCAGACTGAGCCTGCCGCCGCTGTCGCAACAGTAATTCAACGGCAGCCCGTCCAGCACCCGTGCGCAAGCGGGGTGGCCTAGGGCGATGTCTTTCATCAACGTGTGGGTGTCCATGGCGGTTCCGCTGGAGGCTTAGGCGTGGCTGACGTTGAAGGCGTCGGCGTGGATCTCTTGCATCGACGCGCCGGCCAGGAAGGCTTTTTTCCGGGTCACTTTGACCATTTCCGGGTGGCCGCAGAGGTAGACCCGCCAGCCTTTGAGGCCGGGCGTTTCCCGCAACGCGGCCTCATGCACGCGCCCCGCCGTGAACCCCTCGGGAACTTCCGCGCCGGACAGGCAGGGGTAATAGCTGAAATTGGGAAAATGGCGCTCGATTTCGCGCAGCTCATCGACCAGATAAAGCCCGTGCGGGTCGCGGCTGCCGTGGAACAGGCGGATCGGGCCGCTGTGGCCCAAGTCCAGGGCGTCGCGCAGGATGCCGTACAGCGGGGCCAGCCCGGAGCCGGTGCCAACCAGCAGCAAGGGCTGCTCGGGCTTGCCGGGGACGTAGATGCAATCGCCGGCCGGGCCGCGTATCTCGACCTTCTGGCCGATCTGCAATTCCTCGTGGATCCAGCCGCTGACCCGGCCCTGCGGCAGGCGGCGCACATGCAGTTGGATGTGCTTGTCCAGGCGGGGGACGCTGGCGATGGAGTAGCTGCGCACATGGACGCTGTCATGCACCAGGTTGATGAATTGCCCGGCCCGGTAGTAGAGCAGCTCCTGGCATTCCAATTCCACCAGCATGATGTCGTGGTTCAGCAGCTCCAGCTTGCGGACGATGGCGTGGGTGGACAAGTGGGCGTCGTCAGGCAGGGCCACCGTCAAATCTTCCGACGGCTGGCACAAACAGGCCAGGAAATGCCCGGAAAGCTTCAGGCTGTCTTTCAGCCCCGCCTGGGCGGCGGCGGGCGGAGCGCCGGCTACCGCCCGCATCATGCAGGTCTGGCAGGCGCCGGCGCGGCAGGAATAGGGGACGGGCACGCCATGTCCGTCGAGGCAGTCCAGCACCGACTGGCCGGGTTCGAGTTCATAGCTGTGTTGCTGATAACTGATTGTGGTCATAAGGCGTACCCGTCGGGAGGATTAACGGCCCAGCACGTCGTTGCGGGTGGTTTCGGCGATGGCGGCGACTTGGGCGATCAAATTGTCGGCGACGCCCAGCTCTTTTAGCGTGGCGCCTAGGTCTTCCACCACCGCGTTGAAGTGGCTGTCATTCAAGCCTTGCTTGACCAGGTGGGCGTGGCCTTTGCGCATGTCCAGGCCAGTGTAATTGTGCGGCCCGCCAAACGCCATGGTCAGGAAGGCTTTTTGTTTGGCGGCCTGTTTTTCCATGTCCACGCCCTCGAAGAAACGGCTGATGCGGGCGTCGTTCAACACCTTGCGGTAGAAGATGTCGACGGCGGCGTTGACAGCGGCCTCGCCGCCCAGTTGCTCGTACAGGGAAGGGTTTTTCAGCTTGCCGTATTTGTCGTCGTACCAGGCTGACAGGCTTTGTTTTTCAGTCATGGGGGTCTCCAGATGTTGTCTTTGTCTTGTGGGTTTATGCGTTGGCTCTGCGGCTGGCGAAAGCATAGGCAAGCAGCCCATGGCTTTCTTAAGCGGCATTGGAGATGCAACTTAAAGCCTGGCTGGAAAGTTGTCAAGCCTGAAAAATGTATGGTTATGCCCGCTTATGATGCTGCCGCCATCCCTCTTTCATCCCTCTTTTGCGGCAAGGCGGGCGCTGCGGGGCGGGAGCGTCGGCCATCGGCTTTGCGGCCCCCGCCCAGGGGCGCTCCTGCGGGGGTGGTGGGTTTAATTGATTGAATTGTAGGAGCGGGCCATGCCCGCGATCTTGGGCTTCACCCATTGCCCGAAACCTTTCGCGGCCACGGGCCGCTCCTACGGAAAATACCAATAAATCAATTAAACCC
>CAZOTR010000096.1:0-16123 GCA_964582755.1 uncultured Methylococcaceae bacterium
TCGCAACACCTTACCACAGTTGGGGTGTTGCACTTCATTTTTGAGTCTGCCCTGCCTATCCGGCAGTAAAGGCATCATGTGCTGATTTCAAGGCAACGCACGGTTTCTAAGCTGCCTATCCGGCAGTAAAGTTGACGGCGACTTTGCCAGTGTTGGCGTTCGCTTTCTAAGCTGCCTATCCGGCAGTAAAGCGCTGTCGTGGCTTCGGTTGGATGAGGATTATTTTCTAAGCTGCCTATCCGGCAGTAAAGTGGATGAACAACGCCTTTCAGTTGGCATTGATTTTCTAAGCTGCCTATCCGGCAGTAAAGCCATTGCTATATATCAACTAGCGAAATAAGCTTTTCTAAGCTGCCTATCCGGCAGTAAAGGCACAGCTTTACGTCGGCCCCCTTGTGGTGCCTTTCTAAGCTGCCTATCCGGCAGTAAAGCTCTTTCCGCTTGCCGGCTTGCCGTTCGGTCATTTCTAAGCTGCCTATCCGGCAGTAAAGCAGCAGATAGCGGATATTTCTGCGCGTGAACATTTCTAAGCTGCCTATCCGGCAGTAAAGTTGGAGCTACGACACAAACTGGCATATGTTTACTTTCTAAGCTGCCTATCCGGCAGTAAAGTAGGAGCCGCATCTGCTCGATGGTCAGCTCGATTTTCTAAGCTGCCTATCCGGCAGTAAAGGGGGGGATGACGTACCAGGATGACGGCGTCGGTTTCTAAGCTGCCTATCCGGCAGTAAAGACTGTAAGTGCCGGGGCGGGGCGCGTTTGCGATTTCTAAGCTGCCTATCCGGCAGTAAAGGGCGACATACCACCATCCGCCTCCGCTGGACGTTTCTAAGCTGCCTATCCGGCAGTAAAGTTCCTGTACGGACCCAGCCGCAGGTGGTCCAGTTTCTAAGCTGCCTATCCGGCAGTAAAGGCAAGCGCCACGGTCGGCACCGCCGAGGCGATTTTCTAAGCTGCCTATCCGGCAGTAAAGTCGGAGACGGCTTGCGTGTTGCCGGCGTCGCGTTTCTAAGCTGCCTATCCGGCAGTAAAGCTTGCTTGGGTGGTCGGCGCAGCGGCGGTGGCTTTCTAAGCTGCCTATCCGGCAGTAAAGAACAGCGCCCGCTCGACCTTGCGGTCGATCCATTTCTAAGCTGCCTATCCGGCAGTAAAGATGTGGAGAACGCCAATGCATCCAAGGGCGGCTTTCTAAGCTGCCTATCCGGCAGTAAAGACCCCGCAGAGCGGCGACAGCTTCGCCCGGATTTTTCTAAGCTGCCTATCCGGCAGTAAAGTGCCGGGCAGTATGGCACAGCCCCCGGACAATTTTCTAAGCTGCCTATCCGGCAGTAAAGGATGCGTCCAATGCCTCGCACCTGGCGGCGAGTTTCTAAGCTGCCTATCCGGCAGTAAAGGCACAAACGCCTGCAAAAGCTCGGCGTTGACCGTTTCTAAGCTGCCTATCCGGCAGTAAAGCTACCTTCTGACATCTCCGAGACTTCGATACCTTTCTAAGCTGCCTATCCGGCAGTAAAGGCCACTTGGCGCACTGACAGGCGGAAGGTAATTTTCTAAGCTGCCTATCCGGCAGTAAAGGACAAGCGCGAGCTGGAACAGTTGCTCGGGCATTTCTAAGCTGCCTATCCGGCAGTAAAGGTGCGGGGGCGTTCCCATGGGGAGCCATGATATTTCTAAGCTGCCTATCCGGCAGTAAAGGCCACCGCCAATTTCAGCAGGCGCGTCTGCAATTTCTAAGCTGCCTATCCGGCAGTAAAGTCCTAGCCACCCTGGCTGACGCAGGCCAAGGTTTTCTAAGCTGCCTATCCGGCAGTAAAGGTCGCCGTTTTATCGGTGTAGCCGATCATGATTTTCTAAGCTGCCTATCCGGCAGTAAAGAATAGCGCCCGCCTCAATCCTGGTTTGTCTAATTTCTAAGCTGCCTATCCGGCAGTAAAGGGTAATTGTGCTGACGCGCCGATTGGCATCGGCTTTCTAAGCTGCCTATCCGGCAGTAAAGACAAAACTCATCGGTCCGCACCGTTTGGATAGTTTCTAAGCTGCCTATCCGGCAGTAAAGGATAGCGTGTTGGTTTACGGCATCGCGCCATTTTTCTAAGCTGCCTATCCGGCAGTAAAGGGCGAAAGGCGACAGTGTTGGAGGCGGCAATATTTCTAAGCTGCCTATCCGGCAGTAAAGGACCCGCCGCCCGCGCCCGGCACGGTGGGCGCTTTCTAAGCTGCCTATCCGGCAGTAAAGTGACTACCGTCGCCGCCATCGGCTACGCGGCATTTCTAAGCTGCCTATCCGGCAGTAAAGTAGTGGCAGGCTTTCCACCGCTCCCGACACTATTTCTAAGCTGCCTATCCGGCAGTAAAGGTCACGACAGAATCAAGTCCTGCGGCCGTCGCTTTCTAAGCTGCCTATCCGGCAGTAAAGCTCGAAGAAATGCGCGAGGAAGCAACCGATTTTTTCTAAGCTGCCTATCCGGCAGTAAAGACGCGCTATCGTCGCGGCGCAGATACCACAGCTTTCTAAGCTGCCTATCCGGCAGTAAAGTCCGCCGGGTCGGGCTTCTTCGCCCTCAGCGCTTTCTAAGCTGCCTATCCGGCAGTAAAGGATGGGGTTTATCTGCGCCGTGCGGGCGGTTGTTTCTAAGCTGCCTATCCGGCAGTAAAGTCGTAAATCTCCAAGAACCGCATGGCGAGGAGCTTTCTAAGCTGCCTATCCGGCAGTAAAGCACCGCCATCAGGATCTTGGGATGCTGGCGCATTTCTAAGCTGCCTATCCGGCAGTAAAGAACGGCGGCAAGGCTATCGCGGCGGGCTGGCTTTTCTAAGCTGCCTATCCGGCAGTAAAGAGCCGATGCTGTAGGAGTTGGCGGCGATGGCGTTTCTAAGCTGCCTATCCGGCAGTAAAGTATTCGCCCGCCTCGATGTGCGCCCTGGCGGCTTTCTAAGCTGCCTATCCGGCAGTAAAGGGCTTGGCCGGGGCGGTGGGCGGCGGGATGCTTTTCTAAGCTGCCTATCCGGCAGTAAAGCTCCGTGGCCGCGATGAACACCCCGCCCGACGTTTCTAAGCTGCCTATCCGGCAGTAAAGCTCCCGACGCGGGCGCGGTCACTCTTGACCTATTTCTAAGCTGCCTATCCGGCAGTAAAGTTGGCGAAGGCGCAGACGGAGCGCAACCGCCGTTTCTAAGCTGCCTATCCGGCAGTAAAGGAGTTCCGCGACATGTGGGCGGAAAACTACGCTTTCTAAGCTGCCTATCCGGCAGTAAAGGACCATCTCGACCATTTCGAGGAACACGTCCTTTTCTAAGCTGCCTATCCGGCAGTAAAGTATCAATCTCAAAGCTGCCGCATGACAATAACTTTCTAAGCTGCCTATCCGGCAGTAAAGACAACCCATCAACACCGCCCAACCCGATAACCTTTCTAAGCTGCCTATCCGGCAGTAAAGATCATTTCAACGCCCTCTTTAAAATGTTGGATTTTCTAAGCTGCCTATCCGGCAGTAAAGAAGGCCATCAGAGCCGTAACAGTTTAATTGTTAAAGAAAATGTTGGCAATTCTGGCGAATAACCAAAAAATTTAGCCCCCTTGCAAACTTTTGATTTGCAAAGGAGCTTTTCCTGGCCGGAAAAAAAGGGTCAGAACCAGGGGACGGTGGCGGCGGGGCTGAGGCCGTAGGCGCTGAACGGGCCGGGGCGGGGTTCGCTTTGCGGCGGCAGGTGCTCGACGAAGAGGCGGAAGTGCTGGCCGGTGCTTTGGCTTTTCAGCATCACAAAAGGCAGGGCCAGGGTTTCGGCGGCGGTGTCAGGTATCCGCAGCACCGCTTCTTCCCGATCCAGCCCCAACCGGGCGGCTAGGCGGCGGCGTTCGCGCTCCACGCTGCTTTTGGCCTGGACGCGGCGGACGATGACATGGCTGGCGTCGGAGGGCACCGGCCCGACCGGCCCGACGGCGGCGTGGTCGCGCATTCCGTGCAGCCAGTCTAAGGCCATGAGCTGTTCCAGCGCGTCGGCCCGACCGTGCAGCCTGAGCTTTGCGCCCAGGCTTTTGTTGCCGAGGCAGGGGAAGCTGACACCGACATCGCCCGCGCCATGCTCGACCAAGGCGCGGTGCAGCTTGGCGAACAGGGCGTTCATCAACAGATTGGGGGCGAACTCCGGGTCGGGCAGCAGCTTGATGTCCAGGTAGGCATCCATGGCGTCAGTCCTTTTCGCTCTCGCCGAACACACCACCCCGCACCAGCGTGGCGATCACGAAATGCTGGTCGCCCGGTGTGGGGGCCTTGTCGCGCAGCACCCAGTTGTCGAGCAGGCTGTAGAAGTCGGCCTTGTCCTTGGGCTGGCGGTAGGCTTTGCCTTGCGAGGTGACAGAGCCGTAGGGTTCGACGGCGATGGGGCCTAGGCCGTCGCCGTTTTCGTCCGGGTACCAGGTGTCGATGGTGCGCAAGGCGTTGCCGATCTTCTGGCTGTGCATGGCGGCGGTGTCGCCAACGGCGTAGAGCGTCTTGCTTTTCTGGCCTTTCTTGTCGCCTTTGTCCAGTATGAGTTCTTGCGAGGGGTAGACCTCCTGGCCCGCGCCGACGCGGGCGTAGGCGGTGACTTCAAGCAGCACATAGTCTTTGCCCGCAAGGCCCGCTTCGATGGTCTGGGCCAGCTCGCTTAAAACCGGCGAGTCGTCGAAATTGCGCAAAGAATGGGCAAGGGCGTCGAAGACCCAAGTTTGCTCCGGCTTGCCGTCTTTGAGCTTGCTGACACGCACTTCGATTTGCTCCGCGCCGACGCGGTTGCGCCAGAGGAAGCGGGCGTTGGCGAGGTTGGCGGCGTAGCGGCGGGCGAGTTCGCCAAAGCCGGTGTCTTGCCGGTAGGCTTCCACGGTGGCGAGCAGCTTGGCTTGGTAGTCGGCGTTGTTGCAGGCCGAAGGCGTGCCGGTGCCGCCCAGGACGCGCAGGGTGAAGCGGGCACTCAGGGTGTCGGAGTCGTTGGGCAGGGTGGCGACATCGACGGTTTGCAAATTGGGCGATTGGATCGAGGCGTCAAGCTTGGCGGCGTTGTTTTGGTCTTTGTCTTTCAGGCGGTTGGAAATCGTGCCGCGCACGGACTTTGCGCGGACGGTGACGGCGGGCCAGTTCGCGCTGTCGTCACGGGCTTCCCAAGGCCCGGCGCTGAACAGGGCGTCGGAGGGGTCGAGCTTGCGCTCGAAGGCGAGGACGGAAGCGGTTTTGAGGTCGGTTGCTTTAGCCATGGGTGTTCTCCTTGTGGGGTTGGTTCGATTCGGTGGGCTGGGGAAGCGTGTCGGCGTAGCGGTTGACGCAGCGGTAAAGGCCGACTTCGGTGTCGGCCTCCGTGTGCCACAGCAAGCTGCCGGGAGTCTCGATGCGGTGCGGGCTGACCCATTCGCCCAGCGAATACAGGGCTTCGACGAAGCGGAACGGGGTTTCGCCATCGCGGGCATTGGCGACTTGGCCGGGCGGGTACAGTTCGGAAATCCCGGCGTAGCCCACAGGCAAGGGAACCAGCCAGCCGGGGCGGCGCTTGTGAATGTGCCATTCGGTGGTTTCCGCGTCTTCGCTGGCCGGCGGATCCGGCTCGATGTTGAGCCGACAGAGATCCAGCAGGGCATCCAAAGCGGTGGCCGCGTGTTCGGCCTGCATTTCGGCGAGTCGGCCGCGCAGCAGGTCTTCGCGCTGCACCAGGGCGGAGCCGGGCAGCAGGGGGCGGCGGAGTTTTAGGAAAACTTCGCGCTGGCCTTGCAGATTTTCCGGCAGGGTGTGCCATCCCGGTCCATAGCGTTTGCCGGGCGGGGCGGGAAGGATGCTGCCGCCGGCCAGCCTCATGCCCAGGGCTTGGGCGAAGGCGGCTTGCGCCAGCGCCTTCCCGTCTTCCTCGTCCAACACATCGCGCACGGCAATCAGCAGGGTGATTTCCAAATGGGCGCGGGCTTCTTCGATCAGCGCGGGCGCGCCGCCGTCCTTGCCCACCGGGTTGCGGGTGAGGTGGAAAACCTGGTGGTGCCGCCCGGCGGGCTGCGAGGCTTGCGCCGCGAAGCCATGGCAGACGATGCCCACCCCGCCAAAGCCTTCCGCCAAACGGCCTGACAGGCGGCGCTCCAGGGCGTGGACAAAGCCGGTGAAGGCGGTCGGGGCGGGAAAGCCCCAGCTCAAGGGGCCGGTGATGGCGTTGGCGTTTTGCACACGCAGGCGCGGCAGCCGCAACAAGCCGCCGGCTTCGATTAAGGTTTCGGCCATGGCCTATAGCTCCTGGCGGATCATCCGCAGTTCGGCTTGCAAAAGCCCCTGCCATTCCAGCGATTCCACCAAGCCCACGGGCAGCTTGTCGCTATGCAAGCGGCTGTTGAGCCACAGGCCAAAGCGACGGCACACATCGTCCTGCCACGCGCCTTGCTGGCGCAGGGCGGCAAACGCCGGGTCGGCCTCGGCGCGCTTGGGGTCCAGCCAACATTGCTCGGCCTCGTTGAGCTTGCAGGCTGCCTCCAGCGTCCAGCCGCCGTCCAGTTCTTGAATCTCGGCGGCGTATTGCAATAGCTCGTCGAGAATGTGGCGGACAAGTTCGGCGCGTTTGTTGCGAATGCGGACATTGTTGTCGTCTGCCACGCTTGCGAGGAATTTTTTTAATAGTTCGGTCAGTTCCCAGACTGTCCGCCGCCGCCCGAAACGGCGCAGGAACACGCTTTCGACGCCATGCGGCGGGCGCACTGGATCGGATTGCCATTGCGGCGGCAGGGAAGGCAACAGCCAGTTTTCGCCGTAACGCTCACTGTTTAATTGGCTGATGTTCTGCGGTTTCGTCCCGCCGAATTTCTGCACCGCCAGATTTGGATATTCGTGGTAGCCGTGCGGGTGCGGGCGCTGGTCGCGGCGGGCTTGGCGGGCGGCTTTGGCTTCTTCGGAAAAACGGTCCTTGCGCAAACGTTGCCAGACCGCATGGGCCAGCGAAGTGGGGAACAGCGGCGACAGCAAATGATATTGCCCGCCGCCCAGGGGCCAGTAGATTTGTTTGGCAAGCGTGTGGGAAGCCGGTTTGCCTTTTGGGTTTGCCAAGCCCGAAAAGGCGGCCATCCAGACCTGTGCGGTTTCTGCATTGTCGGAGAAGGCGGCGGCCAGCGCCGGGTCTTTGTTGATGCAGCGTTGTAATAGGGTTTGGCCGCCGACATCCACCAATAAGAATTTGTGTACGTCGAGGGCGGCGGCATTGCCGACTATGTCTGGCGCGATGGGTTCGCCTAGGCTGTGGGTGCCTATCTCAGTAGCGCCCGCGTTTGGGTTGCCCGCCGTCTTGAGGTTCGATCCCCGTGCATCTGGGTGTATGTACTTGAGAGCGTGAGTGATTTGCTGGATTTGTGCCACGCGCCTTACGGCGCCGGCGATCCAGGTTTGCATTCGGTGGATTTCCAGCAGCTTGTTGCGCTCTTCGTCCTGGCCTTCCTTGAGCTTGTCGAGCTTGGCTTGCAGCCGCTCTTGCAGGAAGGTTTGGATAGCGTTGCGGATGGCTTCGCTTGAGGCCGGGGGTGGGTGGGTCATTGACGATGCTCCTTTCGTTTAGTGTGTTAGTGCAAGGGATAAGATAAAATGCCCCCCGCAACACTAGGCTGTGGGGCGGCACTCATCTCAAGCTCTTCTAGAGGGATGCGGGCCGGACATCGTGTGACCTCCTTGCCGTCATAACCGGACGGTTGGGCTTCGTGGGAGCGCGAGTTGCTTGCGGGAAAGCCGGGGTGTCATCACCACCTCGGCTTTTGCTTGTTTGGCACCCATTCGTCTGGGGTGTCAAAATCCAGGTTACTTTTATTTGTTCTTAGATATAAAATCGCAAACTGTCCACATTTTCTTCAATTGATGAGACAATTGCAACACTGTCGGGCAGGCAGCTTAGGAAAGGTTACTTTTTGTTGCGCTAAGTGACTGTTTTTACTGCCGGATAGGCAGCTTAGTTAAACGCGAAGTGTAGATGCATCACTGCAATACTCTTAGCGTTCGCGGCTAAACCCCAACGCCCAGTGGTAACGCCAAGGCTGGGCGTCTTCTTCCGGCAGGTCAACCAAGCCAAATCGTTGGGCGCAATCGCCAGGCTCCTCTTGTCGCTCTTCGGCCAGGGCTTCCAGCGCGTCCAGGTAGCGCGGCACGGCCCAGGGTGCGATGCGCTCGCCCAACAGCAGGTCGTCTATCTCACGCACCAGCCCGCCGGATGAAAACCCAATCAGGGTTTTGTTTCCGTCTTCCGCCAAGCGATATAAAGCCGCCTCGCCGTGGTCATCAGGCAGCAGGACGCAGCGCATCCTGCGCCGGGCATCCTGGCGGAACGGAGTTTTCTTTTGCAGATAGCCGCTTAGAGCGGCGCGGGTGTGCCACCAGTGCTTAACCGGCAGTTCTTCTTGCTGATCGGCATTGCTCGCGCCCAGCATCAAATCCACAAGGCGGGCGTGTTCCTGGTCGGCCAGGTTGTCCTGTGGGGCCAGGGGTTCGCGCTCTTTGATGCGCGGGGCGGCGGTGGGTATTTGGTATTGTTCGAGGCTTAGCAGTTCGCTTAGGCGGTGGCTGCGCAAGAGGAACTTGCCCGCTTTTTCAAACCCCGGCCATTTGAAGGCCGGCAAATCGTCCGCGCCGTTTTGCAAATGCCGAAGGTTGGTGTCAAGCAAGTAGATGTTGGGCCGCTCTTCCGGGCAGTTTCCGGCCCGGTGGCGGCGTACACGGCCCGCTAACTGGATGATCGAGCGCATGGAGGACGGCTCGACAATCGCCCAGTCGTAATCATGGTCGCGCCCGACTTCGGCGACGGCGGTCGCCAGCACGACGAAGATGTGGTCTGGCTCAGGATTGGCGTCCAGTGCTACCCGCACCGCAGGCATGGCAAACACCGGGTCGGGGTCGCCGCGCTTCAGCGCCGCGTCCAATACGCCTTCAATCTCCGAACGCACCAGCAAGGGATGGTGAGAGTGGTAGGCGCACAGATGGATTCGGCAACCGGCTTCCGCGCCCAGCGCGAACAGCGCCAGCGCCACCTCAAACAAGGGGTCGATGTTGGCCATGCGGATCAGGCCGAAACTGGCGCGCCGGCCGGTTTTGGGGTCGGTGCTGTGGTGCTGGCGGTGCAGGGTGTGCAGATGGCGGTGCAGGTGCTTGGCCAGTTCACGGCAGAGTTCGGCCCGGCGCAGCCCGGGGGTGATAGGCAAGGGCTGTATGGCCGCCCGGCGGCGGTTTGCCTCGCGGCTGGAGGCGGCGAGCTTAGCCAAGCGGCGTTCGACGAAGCGGCGGTGCGCCTCCAGGTAACTTTGGCCGTCTGGGTGTTCGTTGGCCTCCGTGCCGTATTCGTCAAACCAGGCGCAGCAGACATTGGGCTGCTGGCCGGGAATGCCCCGGTTGCCTTGGTAGGCTACGCGCCCGGCGAGATAGGCTTGAAACAAGCCGCGCACCAAGGCGGGCGGCAGGGTGGCGGAGGATAGCAATACCCGGCTGCCCAAAAGCCCTGCCCAATGCACCAGCCGGGTGAGGGCTGGCAAGTCTTCGATGGCGAAATCGTCCGGTTCGTCCAGCACCAGATCAGCGGTCATCAGCCGTAGAATGGGTGCGATTTGATGCCCGCCCCGAGTGCCTTCGGTGGCGGGCATCAAATGGTCGATGGTGCAGGCGAGGATGGGCGCGTCGAGCAGGCGCAGGGCGTCGCTTTTGCCCAGCCATTCCTTCAGCGGCCCGTCTTCCAGGCTACCTTCGTAATGGACTGAGTTATAGTCGGGCAGCAGGGCGGCGCTGGACTCCGAGCCGGTCTTTGCCCATTCGGCCTCGGCCTTGTCCTGCTGCCTATCGTAAAGTGCGCGATAGGCCGAGCCGCCGACCAATACCGCCAAGTCCGCGTCGCCCAAATGCAGGCGTTTCCGGTAGGCTTGGCCGGTTTGCAAAGTTAGCACGCGCAGCCCTAGGGCCACGGTGAAACGCGCCCCGCGCCGGGGATCGGACAGGGCATACATAATTTTGCCGTTGGCCAAGGTCTTGCCGCAGCCGGTGGAGGCCATGTTGACGCCAAAAAAACCTTGCCGGGCCGAGCGTTCCTGCACGCTGGTGGCGCAGTCGAAGGCTTGGTTTTGCCAACGGAAAGGGGCTGGGCTGCGTTCGCGGAAAGCCTTGTGGCGGGCGATGCGCGGCAGGCGGTCGGCCAGGCGCGGCAGGCTGCGCACAATGCGCCCGGCGCTGACTTCCACGCCAATCAAATGCTCGTCCAGGCGTTGTTTCAGCACACCTTGGCGGTCGGTGTTGGCATACAAGCCTGCATCTGGCTTGGTGATGGGGTCGCCATAGCGGGCATGGCTTGGCAGGGAGGAATAATGGTGGTCGGCCAGCATCAAGGCCAAGCGTGAAAGATGCAGTACATAAGGGTCGTCCAATAGCTTGCTAGCCGCGCTTTCTCCGGCAAGGCTGGGCCGCTGCAACATGGCCTGTGCCAGCTTGGCCGCATGTTCGCGCCAATGGTGGCTGTTTATCGGCAGGCCGTTTTTGAAATTCCAGCAGGCTTTGGTCGATTTTTCATCGGAGAGGTTGCCGTACCAATCAGCCGCGATGGGCGTGGGCAACTTTTTCAGAAGGCCCGAGTTAAATTCCTTGTCTGGAGTCGGCATCCTGTGATGGCTGAGGATTAGCCAGCCGGTTATCTGTGCCAGTGGCGGCAGTGTTTTAAAAGGCGACGGGCATGAATCAAGGCCGTCTCTTTTCGGGCTGATTGCGCAGTCCTTGCTTGCGGTTTTTCCCAACTCAACCAAGCGGCCCAGCCAATCCTTGTCGCTGCCGCCGGTGTCCGTGACCAACGCCTCGAACAAGCGCAGTGACACCCATTCATGGCGGTATGCATCGGCAATGGCTTGCCCGGATTTGAGCTTGGCTTGAAATGCCTCGCTCGCCTTGCCGAAGTCATGGAACAACGCCGCCATCCTGGCCAGCAGGCGAATGTCCTCTCCGGTGTGCCAGTCGTTCTCGTCCCCCGCCCGTAACACGTCCCTTGCCGTGATATTGGTAGGTACCGCCCCGCGTTCGTTGAATTGCCGGGCGTCGCCCACCACCCAAAGCAATTCGCTATGATCTTTGCCGCGTATCCAATGGCAAGCAACAGCCGTGTTGCGGCGGGCGGATTGGCGCAAAAGGCGGTGCAGGGTTTCCACCCCCTGTTGTGTGATGGCGGTTTGCCAAACGCGGTCGCCGCGCCGTTCGGCAAACTGGTCAAGTATTTGCCGGGTCTTAGTCAACGCGTTTTTACTGCATTGGGACACCAGCAAGATATTCATGCCGCCTTTCCACCTATTTCCAGTGCGATGGCCTTCAACGTGTCGATCATGAAATCCAGGGCTTCAGTCTGGGCGAATGCGTCTATGCACGCTTGGCGGAAGGTTTGCTCGTCATCGCCGCGCATTGCTGAAATAAAGGCTTGTGGAAGAATAATGGCATCTTTGATCAAATCAGCCGCGTCGAATACTAAGCCACCACGCCGGGTTTTTCCATGCAGCACCGCCAATCCATGTGGCAATCCTAAAACCCAGGTGGCTGTCGCTCCCAAGCCATAAGCTAGATAATTTCCGTGGTCGAGAAAACGGTTTGCCGGGTCGCTACCTGTTCCATGTTTTGCCCGAGTGAATTCGCCATAATCGACGGCTTTAGCAGCAAGCTTAAAAAGTGTTTTTGTAAGTCGAGCCTCCTCAGCCATCAAGGCTTGGTTGTCTACCGCAGATTCAAGACTATTCTTGGATTCTTTAACTGCTGACAACAGGCGTTCCATATCCACGGAAAAGCCATTTTTGGCTAGATAACGTGCGTTTGACCAATGTTGTTCAAGACGCTCCAAGCGAATTCTTTGGACGGTTTTTGCGGCTTGAAGGCGCAAACTGTCGTTAAACCAAAAACGCACCCAGTTTTGAAGGTATTCCACTGGCCGATATTCGCTTTGTGGACTGAACCAAGCAATTTCAACGTCCATTTCATTAACGCTATAAAGCGGTGTTCCACCGCCGCCGCAAAATCCAACCATTACCCCGGATTTTCCTAATTCACGCATTGCCGCCTGTGTAATTGAAGTGCCAGTGCCTAGCATAACAGTTACGGTGTTCGCGATAGGAATGTTCCAATACAATGATTGCTTTCCTTCATCTGTGACAAACTCGACACGCCCGCCGTTCACCAACACCCGGCAGTGTTCCAGGTAATATAAGTTGGCGCGTTTGGAGTGAAGGATGGATTTCAAATCGGATGGTGAAAAATTGCTCATCGTCATCAACTCTTGTCACACCCCACCGGCACCACCCAGCTTCCCTTGGGTTTCGCCGTCCGGGCGTCCCTCGTCACCGGCAGCCTCTCTCCCGTCAGCTTCTCGATTTGCTCCACCGTCACGATGTAGCTGTCGAGCTTGGCCTTGGTGGCATCCTTCGTGTTTGGCACTATCCAGGCTATCGCGTCGCCGTGGCCGCGCACGATGACTTTCCAAAATGCATCCGGGGTGCGGATGCCGTGCGATTTGACGAAAAAATCGTCCGCCGCGTTGTCGCCCCAGATGACGCCGCCAAGCACGAGCAGCTCGTCGATGTCGCGGTAGCATTCAACAATCTCTTCGGTCAGTAGCCACGCGCCCCGGTTCATCTGCGCGACTTGCGGCAAGATGTTGGTCATGTAGTTGGATTGCTTGATGGCGACCGGCGAGGCGTCCAGATGGTTCGCCGGGACTTGGTGGCCCCGGTCGTAGCCCTGGCCGTAGGCGGCCGCGCTGGTTTGCTGGCATTCTGCCGGGACGTTCGGGTCAAGCTTGAAGTCCTCGGCGCGTGGGGCGCTGCCGGTGTCGCGCTGGGCGTTGTAGCGGAACTTGACCGGCCCGCGCTCCCGGTAGTCCAGCCAGACGGTGAAGCCCTCGTAGTCGAGGCGGAGCAGCTTGCCTTCCTTACTGGTCTTGGTGGCCGGCAACGCGCCCGTGGATAGGGCTTGCGGCGGCTGGGTTTGTTGTTGGCCGGGGGCGGCGGTTTGGCTTTGCGGCTTGCTGGTCCGCTGGCCGGGGGCGCAGGCTGCGACGGATAGGCAGAGCAGAGAAAGCGCGAGGGCGCGGCGCATGGGGCTGTCCTTGTGTGCGTGGGCGGGGCCAAGTCCTGCGGCCTTGGCGTGGAAGCTGGGATTTTAGCCGAAAATTTGGAACCCGCATGGCTACAATGCAGCTTTCGCAAATTTTTTTTGGGGGTGGGCATGGCTCGTAGCCGTAGGAATGAAAACATTTTGGCTGTCCTGGCGGATCTTCCCTGGTGGGTGAGTGCCGTTCTTGCCGCCGTGGTTTACGCCGTGCTGCGGTACTGGTTGCCGGGGCATCCGCTGGCGAACCCCTACCTTGCGATGCTGGCGAAGGGGGTTGAGCCTCTGGCCGGTTACATCGGCCGGTACTGTCAAGTTGCCGAGTGACCTGAAATCCGGTACGTTTCGGCAATGGATGAGAAAACGAATCGCTACGCCGGACACCGGTATCCGGCCGAAATCATCAGCCACGCAGTGTGGATCTACTTCCGCTTCACCTTGAGCTTCCGGGACGTGGAGGAAATCCTGGCCTATCGCGGCGTGATCGTGACCTACGAGGCCATCCGCCAATGGACGCTGAAGTTCGGGCAGGACTACGCCAACGCGCTCCGTAGGCGGCAGCCCCTGCGCGGGGACAAGTGGCACCTGGACGAGGTCGTGCTCACGATCAACGGCGGGCACCACTATCTCTGGCGGGCGGTGGACCAGGACGGCTACACGCTCGACATCCTGGTGCAACCCCGGCGCGACAAGAAGGCCGCCAAGCGCTTCTTCCGCAAGCTGCTAAAAGGGTTGCGCTATGTGCCGCGCGTCATCATCACCGACAAGCTCAAGAGCTACGGGGCGGCCAAGCGCGAAATCCTGCCGGGCGTCGAACACCGGCAACACAAGGGCCTCAACAACCGGGCCGAATTGTCGCACCAACCCACCCGGCAAAAAGAGCGGCAGATGCGGAGGTTTAAGTCACCGGGGCAGGCACAAAGGTTCCTGTCAGTTCACGCCCATGTCGGCAACATTTTTCGAATTCGTCATCGTTACGAAACAGCCTCCGACTATCGGGCTGCCCGTAGCCAGGCTTTTGCAACCTGGCAGGAGGTCACATGTGTCCGCCGCGCCGCCTGACCCCACCTATCCCCCCTCTTAAACTTCGAAATTCGTCCCTCAAAAATATTCTTCGCCTATAAGCTTCGGTAACTTGACAGTACCTCCGCGAGATCGACGGCGCGGCCAGCATGGAGCGGCGCTACTACATATCGTCGCGCCGGGCCGACGCCGGCCACCTGGGGCAGGCCGTGCGCGGGCACTGGGCCGTCGAGAACCGCCTGCACTGGTCGCTGGACGTGTCCTACGGCGAAGACCAGGCCAGGATGCGCGAGGGCAACTCGGCAGAGAACTTCTCGATCCTGCGCCGCATCACGCTCAACCTGATCCGGCTCGACAAGACGCGCAAGACCGGCGTCAAAAACTGCCGCCTCAAGGCCGGCTGGGACAATGCCTATATGGAAAAACTGCTCGGAATGCAAGCATTGGCTTGATGCGATTGCCCTGCTCCGATAGTTGACTTTGGCGTGGCAGATCCATTCACCCCATCTTATACGAACCGCTTTTCCGCTCTGTCCGAAATATCTCCTTGATCTTATCTATCCACCACCGCAATTGTACTTCCGGGCTTTTCCGGATTTCTTCTTGGTATTCCACTTCTGTGATCTCACCGTGCTCCCTCTTCCTTCGAAGCTCGGGGTAGGTATTCGAATAAAACGCCTCATAGCTTCGGTGTGGGGTTTTTGAAAGCCCCCAGCAATCCTCTTGAAGTAGATCGTGTTCATATTCTTCTTTACTGAGCCTTTCCTTGAAGAGTGGGCAGTCTTGCCCTCCTGGGTAGAAAAACGGATGATCCGTTCCTGTTTCGTAGGGCGCTTCTGCTTCTGCTCCCAAGCTGTCCGCAAGCCTTTCCAGATCCCCGAGTAGTTCGTGTAGTTCTCTCTCGCCGCCAACGTCAGGTACCTCGCTCAGGAACTCGGTTTTGAGCCGGGCGAGATTGTGTGAGTAGGATTGCAGTAAGAATTCCCCATTCAGGGTTAGGTTGAATGTGCCTCCGAAGTAGGGGATTGCGGTACATCCATTGCAGCATTCCAAGCCGCCCCCTCGCCATGCTTTCATATCTTCCCTTGCAAGGTGTTCTCCCAGCCTCCCGGTCCAACTTTCCATTTTTGCCATTGCATGATAGCAAGGAAGAACAAGCGTTCCATCTGGCCCGATCGTAATCACTTGGCTGTTTGCCGAGCACGGGGGTTTTTGATGTTTGTTTTTGGACTGTCTCTTGAAAAAGCGTGCGAAGTGGAGGTGGACAATTGCGTTCGGGGCGAAGAACTTGTCCCGGATTACCCTTTCCACATCGTCGTGTTCTTTTCCTCCTTCGAAGTATTTGAAGACGGGACTTAGGTAGGCCATGGCCCGGTATTTTCTCGCGAAGGCCAGAATGTCGTCCAGTTCGTCTTTGTTTTCATTCGTGACCACCACCATCAGTTTTGGTGGTTTGACCTTGCTTGTTTCCTCGATTGTTTCCACCACTTCTTCAAGCCGATCAATACCACGTGCCTGCCTATAACGTGCCGGATTCAGGGTGTCGAGAGAGATGTTGAATTTGTCAATCCACGGAAGGCATTCCAAAAGCCGGTTTCTTGCCTCCCTTCCACCGATGCCATTGCTTGTGACTTCAGTCTTGATTCCCAGCGTCTTGCTGGCTTTGAGGAGCGCCTTCAACCCTTTATGCAGGCTCGGTTCCCCTCCGGTGAAGTCGATGTATCGCACACCGGCTTCGTAAAGTTCCTCGATGACCCGCTCCCCTTCGGCTTCATTGAGTTCAGCTTTCCATTTGTATTTCGGATCACTCCAAACGTTGCAATATTCGCAACGCGAGTTGCAGCGAAAGGTAACATAGAATCTTGCCGCGAACGGTTTCATGCTTTCTTCTCATATCTTGCTGTACGGGGCAGGAGAACGGGAAAACAAGGATCTCGGCGGTTTAAGGTTTTTCAGGTGGCGGTCTCAATTTTGAAGCGCAACAGTTTTCGTTAGTTTAAGGATTTCCTCTT
>CAZOTR010000097.1:0-12357 GCA_964582755.1 uncultured Methylococcaceae bacterium
TGGGAAGCAGAGCTTCCAAGACTTAAGGTTCCCAAGCAGAGCTTGGGAACCAGAGCAAAACTTTAGGTTTCTCGTTCCCAAGCTCCGCTTGGGAATGCAGGCTGGCAAGCTCTGCTTGCCGAAGATCGGATGGCACCGGGAAGCAGAGCTTCCGAGGTTTAGGTTCCCAAGCAGAGCTTGGGAACCAGAGCAATCAATTAAGCCTTCTTCGCCTTCACCCTGAAAATCCCCATCAGCTTCAGCGTGTTGCGCTCGTAGAACGGTTCGCTGATGCCTTTGCGGACTTTGCGCAGGAAGTACCATTCATAGGCGAGCTTGGCCCAATGCACCCAGCGGCCGCCGGCGGACCATTGCACATTGCGCGGCGGAATCTGCGGCATCGCCAGGAAGGCGATGCCCTTGTCGCCGAAATCCGCCAGGCACAGCGCGTTCCAGGTGCCTTCGTGGGTCGGCTCTTTGCCGTCGAGTTCTTCGCGGATGTTGTGGGCGGTGGCGGTGACCATGGACTCGATCATGTAGCCGGTCTTCGGCGTGCCGGTCGGCACCGGGGTCGGGCCGGTCGGCGGGATGGCGATGCACACGCCCACCGAGTAAATGTTCTTGAAGGTCGGGTTGCGCTGGTGCTTGTCCACCTGGATGAAGCCGCGCGGGTTGGTCAAGCCTTCGATGCCAAACACGGCGTCCACGCCTTTGAACGCCGGCAGCATCATGCTGTGCTTGAACGGCAGTTCGTGCTGCTTCTTCACCGCGCCGGTGTCGTCCACCTCGGTGATGAACATCTTGCCTTCTTCGATCTTGTCCACCTTGGCGTTGCAGATCCAGTCGATATGCTTGTCGCGCAGGGCCGATTCCAACAACCCCTTGGTGTCGCCGACGCCGCCTAGCCCTAAATGGCCGATGTACGGCTCGGAGGTGACATAGGTCATTTTCACTTGGTTGCGGATGCCGCGCTTGCGCAGGTCGGTCTCGGCGATGAACAGGTATTCGTAAGCCGGACCGAAGCAGGACGCGCCTTGCACCGCGCCGATGATGATCGGCCCTGGGTCTTTGACGAAGCCGTCCCAGAACTCGCCGGAAGGCCCGGCATGGTCCACATGGCAGACCGACTGGGTGTGGCCCTCCGGCCCTAAGCCCTGCACTTCGTCGAAGGCCAGCTTGGGGCCGGTGGCGATAACCAGATAGTCATACTCAACAGAACTGCCGTCAGTCATTTCCACGCGGTTTTCCTGCGGCACGACGCGGGCGGCTTTCTTCTGCACGAAGGTGATGCCCTTCTTCTTGAACACCGGGGCAAGCTCGACCTTGATGTCGGAGGGCTTGCGCCAGTTCACCGCCACCCAGGGGTTGGACGGCACGAAATGGAAAGTGGGGCTGTCGGAAATGACAATCACCTCGTCTGACTGTCGGGCCAGTTGCTTCATTTCAAAGGCCATGGGGATGCCGCCGATGCCGGCGCCTAGGATTGCGATTTTAGCCATTGTGTTCTCCGGTGCGTGGTGGGTTGAGTGTTGTTGTTGTTATTGTAGTTGGCGTTGGTTTAAGCCGTTTTTGGCGGGAGGGCCACCCTAGCCCTGGCAGGTTTCTTTGACGCCCAGTTTCTTCAAAACGATCTCCAAGGGGCAAAACTGGGTGAAGCCGCTTTGCAACAGGTTGGCCCCGACGAACGCGGTGAACCACAGCCAATTGGCGCTGTGGAACAAGGGGCTGGCCTGCGCGCCCAAGGCGAGGGACAGCAGGACGAAGGTTCCGGCGACGATTCTGACGATGCGATGGGTGGTCATGGTGGGAGTCCTCTGGTTTTATACCCAAGTATAGACAAATCCCATGCCAGCCCACGCACGGAGGCTATGTCATTGTTATAAAACAAAAATGACCGGAACGGGAATAGGCTGGAGCGATGGATGATTCACCGTGCAACATCCTGCGCCAGAAAACCAGCGCCGTGAAACATTGATGAAACGGCACGGTGATAGATGGACGTTTAGAGGAGGCACCCGCCGTCGCGGGAATTGCGGGGCTACGTGAGGGCCAACGCCGCTTGCGTCCAAATGGGCAGGCCGGGGGCAGAGGGAAGGAGGATGCCGCCGCATGGGCAGCGCGGCGGGGACGGATTAAAGCGGACGCGCCCGCCGGGCAATCGCGCTATGGCGCTGTAGGGGCGAATAAATTCGCCCTACAGCGCTCCCAAGAATATTGGACCCTCTTCTCGCTTAACTTGACGGCATTGCGCGGCGGGTCAAGCCTCCGCGCCCACGCTTTGCGCCACACGCGGGTTGCGCAGTTTCCAAATGAAACCGTCGTAGAAGAAATGCAACGCGCCCAAGGTGAAGAAAACCATGGAATAGACGATGAACGAGGCGAAATTTTCCAGCACATACACCGTCAGGACAATCAGTCCGAGATAACCCAGCAGCAGCCTGACCCGCCCTATCGGCAAATTGGCCAGCCAGCCCAGCCCGCTGTCCGTCCTTTTCGGCTCGATGTAGGATTTTTCCAGACTGCGGTTGACGATGACGAAATACTCGTAGGCATGGGCGCCGACATAGCCGATAAAGCCGACTATCGGGTTTATCAATATCACGATGAACAGCCCCAGCGTCGTCGCCAAATAGAAATGCTTGGCCGGGTTGACCGGGCGATGATATTCCTCCCAACACCATTTGGCGGCAATCCCCAGCACGGCGACAAACATCGGCACCAGCAACCACTCGGCGAAAGGCCGCAGCCCGGCCAATAGTTCAAATGTCGAGCGGTTGGCCCCGCGCATGCCCAGCGCCGAGACATGCCCCAGCGTGTTCGGGTCGGCGGCGGCCCAGATGACCGCCAGTATCAGCCAGGAAAAGAACATCACCAGCTCGATCCCGCCTTGCGTCTGCCCCGCCATCCGCCCGTAAATGCGGGCGATGCCGTAACGCTGCATCAACGTGTGTTCGGCATTCCACGCTCCGGCGAGAATCGCCAGCAGCACGGGGCTGTGATTGACCGCAAAAAACACCGCCACGCCAAACACCACGGGACTCCAGGTGAATAGATTGCGGCGCAGGTTAAACCTTTCCTTGTCCCCATACACTAGGAACAAACTCAAAGGCTGGTGGGTGAAGGAAAACAGGAAGGTGCCAAACATCAGCGCCTTCAGCAAGGCCGCGTTGTCGATGACGGCCAGCGCCAGCAAAGCGAAAGGCACCCAGCTCACCGCCATGGCAATATCGGTCCATTGCCCGCAAATCCAGCGGGTCTGCCGGTTGTGGCAAGCGGCGCGTTCGGCCTGGGAGAGATTTGTTTTTGTTATTTTCATAGTTCCTCCAGACAGCAATAATGGAAACCTTTGCGCAAGCACGCCTACTGCAAGCGTATGCGCCTCATCCCCCTCCCCTGCGCGCCAATATCTCCTTGCTCAACTGGAAAGCGGCCATGGCATACAAGGGGCTGTGATTATAGCGCGTGATGACTTGGAAATTATGCAAAGCCAGCCAATATTCCGGCCCGCTTTCCCCGTCCAAGGCCAGCAGCTTGGCCTGCGTCGCATCGGCCACAGGCGCGAGTGCTTCCACGCCCAAGCCGCGCCACTGGGCGATGGAGGAAGTGGCCTGGGGCGGGGCCAACACGCGGCGGAACGCCTCGCCTGTGACTTTGGCGGGGAAGGCGACGGCCTCGCCTTGGCGCCAGCCGGCGTGGGCGAAATAATTGGCGACGCTGGCGATGGCGTCGGCCGGGTTGGTCCAGATGTTGCGCTTGCGGTCGCCGTCCAGGTCGGCGGCATAGAGCCGGTAGCTGCTGGGCATGAATTGCGGCATCCCCATCGCCCCGGCGTAGGAGCCATGGGGCTGCGTGGGATTGATGCCCTCTTCCCGGCACAGCAACAGATACTCCTCCAATTCCTTGCGGAAGTACTCGGCGCGGCGGGGGTAGTCGAAAGCCAGGGTGGACAGGGCGTCGATTACCCGGTAATGGCCCAAGACCTGACCGTAGCGCGATTCCGCGCCGATGATGCCGACGATCATCTCCGGCGCGACGCCATAACGGCTGGCGGCTTCGTCCACGAAGGCGCGGTTTTGCTTCCAAAACTCCACGCCGCCGTCGATATGCTCCTTGGTCAGCAATATCTTGCGGTATTGCCACCAGGGTTTGGACTCGGCGGGGCGGTCCATGGCGTCGATGATCTTGCGCTGGATGTCCACCTGGGCGAACAGCTTGGCCAGCTCCGCCGCGTCGAAATGGCTGCGGGTAGCCATTTCCTGGATGAAAGCGGCCACCTCGGGACGGGCGGCGATGTCCGCCGCGCTGGGCGCGGCGATGCCCAACGCGGCCAACGCGGCGAGAACACGCCAGGGTTCGGCACGGTTCATGGCGACTCCAAGGGAGGCAGGAGCTTGCGGTGGGTCTGGATGGACATCAACATGCCGAAACCCGCCAGCAAGGTCACCATGGAAGTGCCGCCGTAACTGACCAGAGGCAGCGGCACCCCGACCACGGGCAAGATGCCGATGACCATGCCGGTGTTGACGAAGACATAGACGAAGAAGGTCAGCGTCAGCGCCCCGCTCAACAAACGGCCGAACTTGTCCTGCGCCTGCACGACGATGTAAAAACAACGGGCCAGGATGAACAGGTAAATCGCCAACAACCCGACGCAGCCCAGCAGGCCAAACTCCTCGGCGAACACGGCGAACACGAAGTCGGTGGACGGCTCGGGCAGGAAGTCCAAATGCGACTGGGTACCGTGCAGCCAACCCTTGCCGTAGAGGCCGCCGGAGCCGATGGCGATCTTCGACTGGATGATGTGGTAGCCGCGCCCCAGCGGGTCGGACTCCGGGTTGAGGAACATCAGCACGCGGTCGCGCTGGTAGCCGTGCATGAAATGCCACAGCACCGGCAACAAGCTGCCGCCCAGCGCCGCCAAGGCCAGGATGTAATGCCAACTTAAGCCGGCGATGAACAGCACCGCCGCGCCGGACACGCCGACCAGGAAGGCCGTGCCCAAGTCGGGCTGCTTGGCGATCAGCAAGGTGGGGACGACAATCAGCGTGCCCGCCGCCAAGACATGGCGCAAGCCCGGCGGCATGGGCTGGGAGGCGAGGAACCAAGCGGTCATCATCGGCATGGCCAGCTTCATCATCTCCGACGGCTGGAAGCGCACCACGCCTAAGTTCAGCCAGCGCGTCGCGCCCAAGGAGGTTTCGCCGACCACGGCGACGGCGGCCAGCAACAAGACGCCGACCAGATAAAGCAGCGGGCTGTACAGGCGCAGATAGCGCGGGTGGATCTGCGCGATGGCCAGCATGATGCCCATCGCCAGCGCCAGACGCCCCGCCTGCCGCAGCACCATGTCGATTTTTTGCCCGCCGGCGCTGTACAGCACGACGAAGGCCACGCCCGACAAGGTCAATAGGCCAAACAGCAAGGGCAGGTCGATATGCAGCCGTTGCGCGAGGGAATTGCCGGCCTTCGGCTCGTAAAGCGGAATTTCCGTCGAAGCGGCTTCGCTGTTCATCATACTCACTGGCCCTTCAAATATTGCTGGATGACAGCTTTGGCGATGGGCGCGGCGACCGAGCCGCCATGGCCCCCGTTCTCGGCGATCACGACAATGGCGATGCGCGGATCTTCGGCCGGCGCGAAGGCGACAAACCAAGCGTGGTCTTTCAGATTGGCCTTGACCCTCATGCTTTTGTAGTTCTGGTCCTGGCGCACGCTGAACACCTGCGCCGTGCCAGTCTTGCCGGCGACATGGTAGGCCAGCCCCGGCGCAATCCCCTTGGCGGTGCCACGCTGGCTATGCACCACGTCGATCATGGCATCCACCACGGCGCTCCAATGGGCGGGCGGGATGCGGATGTCTTCGCCGACGCGCGGAGGAAACGGGTTTTCGGTGTCCGGCGGGGCTTTCATACTCTGCACCACCCGTGGCTCGATGACGCGGCCCTTGTTGGCGAGGATGGCCAGCGCCCGCGCCAACTGCACCGGCGTGACCTGCACATAGCCCTGGCCGATGCCGGCGATCAGCGACTCGCCGGGGAACCACTGCTGCTTGCGGGTTCTGCGCTTCCATTCGGTGGAGGGATAAATGCCGGCCTTTTCGCCGTCCATGTCGATCCCGGTTTTTTCGCCGAAGCCGAACTTGCGCATGTATTCGTCCATGCGGTCTATCCCCAAATGGAAGGCCAGGTCGTAAAAATACACGTCGCAGGACTGGGTGATGGCCAGCCGCAAATCTGTCGTGCCATGGCCGTAATGGCTCCAGTCGCGGTATTTGTGGTCCACATTGGCCAGCCGGTAGAAGCCGGGGCAAAACACCCGCTTGCCCGGCGTAATCACGCCATATTCCAGGCCGGCCAAGGCCATGAACGGCTTCACCGTGGAGCCGGGCGGGTAGATGCCGCGCAACACACGGTTGTACAAAGGCCGCGTCGGATCGTTTTGCAAGGTTTCAAATTGCGCCCGGCTGATGCCCTGGACGAACGGGTTGGGATCGAAGCCGGGCTTGCTGACCATCGCCAACACTTGCCCCGTGGCGGGTTCGATGGCAACCACCGCGCCGGTGTAATCGCGCATCGCGTCCACGGCGGTCTTTTGCAGCCTAATATCCAGGCTCAGGTGCAAATCGGCCCCAGACACCGGCTCGGTCTGGCCGATCACGCTGATCGAGCGCCCCTGCACATTGGTTTCTAATTCCTCGTAGCCCGCCTTGCCGTGCAGCACGTCTTCATAGGCTTTCTCGACGCCGCTCTTGCCGATATGGTAAGTGCCGCTGTACACCGACGGGTCCAGCTTCTGCAACTCGGCCTCGCTGATGCGCCCGACATAGCCCACCACATGGGCGGTCAACTCGCCGTAAGGGTAGGTGCGCAACATGCGCCCGTGGATTTCCACCCCCGGAAAATGCGGCATCCGCACCGAAAACAAGGCGATTTCCTCCTCGCTGAGTTGCAGGCGCAAAGGGATGCCCTCGAAGCCCTTGTGCCTGCGCCGCAGCGTGTTGAAGCGCTGGATTTCTTCGTCGCTCAAGTTCAACAGCTTCTTCAACTCCGCCAGGCAAGCCTCCAGGTCCGGCACCTGCTCGGGAAACACCTCCAGGCTGTAGGTGGGGAAATTGTCCGCCAACACCTCGCCGTTGCGGTCGAAAATCATGCCGCGGGCGGGCGGCAGCGGGGAGATCTTCACGCGGTTGTCGCGGGCCAGGTCGGCGTAATGCACATGCCCCACCACTTGCAGATAGACCAGCCGGGCCACCAAGCCCATCGTGGCCAGGATGATGAAAAGGACGCTGGCGACGATGCGGTTGAGAAACACCCGGTTCTCGTAGAAGCGGTCTTTTTCGTTGAAATCGAGGTTCATCGTGGCCCGGTGTGAAATATCCTTGGGGAGCGGTTTTTGACCGTGGCGGCGCCGAAAGGCCGCAGTTTAAAAAAACGCTCCCGCAAGCAATCGAACGTCAGAAAATATGGTAGCAGCGCCGCAGCCAGCGCAGGGAAAACAGAATGCCCGGCCAAACCAACGCGCCGACGAAGGCTGCCTGCCAATACATCCAATCGACGGCGCTGGCTGTCTTGATGTGCTGCGTCCAGAAAATCAGCAACTGGTCCAGCAGCAACAGCAGCAATACCGAAAACATTTGCTGGTAAACCGGGTAAAGCCGCAACTGCCGATATACCCTTGCGCAGATGTACGCGACCACGGCATAAGCCAGGGCGTGTTGACCCAGCATCCTGGCGGTCAGCACATCGCAGAACAGCCCAACGCACCAGGCATACCCCACGCCCACCCGCTCGGGGATGGCTATCGCCCAATATATCAGGAACAACAATACCCAATCGGGATTGTAAACAAACCACTCCGGGGGAAGCGGGATAATGCGCAGGACCATGGCCAAGGCCAAACTCGCCACGACCACCAGTTTGACGATGGCTTTATTCTGCGGCATGGCCTGGAGGATTCCCCTTCGGGGGCGGGGGTGGGGGCAGTGCCGGAGCCGCCGCCGGCGCCGGGGGCAGGTCGGGAACGCGGGGGATGGGATCTTGTTTGCTCCACACCATCAGCAGCTCCCGGTTGCGGTCCAGCTTGGCCACCGGCGTGGCGCCCATCTTGCCCGCCGGGCCGCCGGACGGCGCCGCCGCCACTGTCGCCACCGGATAGCCTTGCGGAAAGATCCCGCCCATGCCCGAAGTGACCAACAGGTCGCCGGGTTGGATGTCGGCGTTGCCGCTCAAATAGGGCAGCGCGAGCCGGTCAATCTGGCCGGTGCCTTGGGCGATGGTGCGCAGGCCGTTGCGGTTGACCTGGACCGGGATGGCGTGGTTCGGGTCGGTAATCAGGATGACTTCGGCGCTATACGGGGTCACGCGCAGCACTTGGCCGACCACGCCGCCGGCGTCCATCACCGGCTGGCCGGGGTAGACGCCGAAGCGGCTGCCCTTGTTGACCACCACGACATGCTCATAAGGGACCACGTTGACCTCCAACAACTCGGCGATCATCACATGCTCGTTGAGTTTGAACGAAGTGTCCAGCAAGCCCCGCAGGCGGAGGTTTTCCTGCTCTAAAGAGGCAAACTTGAGCAGCCTGGCGTGCAGCAGCAACGCCTCCTCGCGCAGCCGCCGGTTTTCTTCGAGCAACAGGACGCGGGAGGAAAAAACCTCGCGCACCTTTCCCGCGAACTGCGTCGGCGAACTGACCAATTGTTGCAAGGGATAAACGGCGGAAGTGAGCGCCACGCGCACAGGATTCAACAACGCCTTCTGCTCGCCGACCAACAGCGCCAGAGAGGCGAACACGCAGACGAACAAGCGGATGTTGAGGGAGGGGCCTTTGGTGAATATGGGTTTGATACTGCAAGCCCCCCTTAAGCCTCGAAAACCGGCCCGTGTCCGGCGGACACCGGCTTACTCAAGCGAGAACGGCGCGGAGCCTTTCTCGTCCAGCAACTCCAGCACCCGGCCACCGCCGCGCGCCACGCAGGTCAGCGGATCCTCGGCAATCAACACCGGCAGCCCCGTTTCCTCGGCGATGAGGCGGTCGATGTCCTTCAGCAAGGCGCCGCCGCCGGTAAGGATGATGCCGCCCTCGGCCACGTCCGCGCCCAGCTCCGGCGGGGTTTGTTCCAGCGCCAGCTTGACCGCCTGCACGATGCCGGCCAAAGGCTCCTGCAAGGCTTCGAGGATTTCGTTGCTGTTCAGCACGAAGCTGCGCGGGATGCCCTCCGACAGGTTGCGGCCCTTGACTTCGATTTCCTTGACCTCGCTGCCCGGATAGGCGGTGCCGATCTGATGCTTGATGCGCTCCGCCGTGGCCTCGCCGATCAAAGTGCCGTAATTGCGGCGGACATAATTCATGATGGCGTCGTCGAGGCGGTCGCCGCCGATGCGGACGGAGGCGGCATAGACGATGCCGTTCAAGGAAATCACCGCCACCTCCGAGGTGCCGCCGCCGATGTCGATCACCATCGACCCGCGCGCCTCCGCCACCGGCAGGCCCGCGCCTATCGCCGCCGCCATCGGCTCCTCGATCAGATAGACCTCCCGCGCCCCGGCCCCCGCCGCCGACTCCTTGATGGCGCGGCGCTCGACCTGCGTGGAACCGCAAGGCACGCAGATCAACACACGCGGGCTAGGCCGCAGCATCTTGCTCTTATGCACCTTGTGGATGAAATACTGGAGCATCTTCTCGGTGACGGTGAAGTCGGCGATGACGCCGTCCTTCAAGGGGCGGATGGCGGTGATGTTGCCGGGCGTCCGGCCCAGCATGGACTTCGCCGCCGCGCCCACGGCGGCGATGGTCTTGGAGCCCCGCGCCCGGTCTTCGCGGATGGCCACCACCGACGGCTCATTCAAGACGATGCCTTGCCCACGGATATAAATCAGCGTATTCGCTGTGCCCAAGTCGATGGACAGGTCGTTGGAGAAGAACCCGCGTAGACGTTTGAACATGAACATCTGTACCCTAGTAAAAAATTGTGCCAATGTAACAAGGTAGTGGGCGTAAGGGCAAGATAGGTTATGATATTTCGATCTAGTGAACAATGGAGAAGACAATGTCCCTAAGCGCCGCAGAGGTCAACAAAATCGCCTGGCTAGGCCGCATCGCCATCGACCCCGACAAGATCGAGCCTTACGCACGGGACTTGTCCGGCATCCTCGACTTCGTCGCGCAGATGGACGCGGTGGACACGAGCGCCGTCGTGCCGATGGCCCACCCCATGGACCAGGCCCAGCGCCTGCGGCCTGATGTGGCCACCGAACCCGACCAGCGCGAACGGTTCCAGGCCCAAGCCCCGCTGGTGGAAGCCGGGCTTTACCTGGTCCCCAAGGTCATCGAATAGCCGCCCAGGCCGGAATAAGCCCAGCCACAGCGTAACACAGAGATCCGCTTGAGATATTGAACGATGCACAACAAGACCATCACGGAACTTTCCCAGGGACTGCGCGACAAGCAATTCAGCAGCCTGGAGTTGACGGAGCATTTCCTAGGACGCATCCGCCAGCACAACCCCAGCCTCAACGCCTACGTCACCGTCACCGAAGAACAAGCCCTGGCGCAAGCCAAGGCCGCTGACGCCCTGCTGGCCGCAGGCCAAGGCGGGCCGCTGGCCGGCATCCCCATCGCGCAGAAGGACATCTTCTGCACACTGGGTGTGCGCACCGCCTGCGGCTCGAAGATGCTGGACAACTTCATCTCGCCCTACAACGCCACCGTCGTCGAACGCTTCAACCAAGCCGGGGCGGTGATGCTGGGCAAGCTAAACATGGACGAGTTCGCCATGGGCTCCTCCAATGAAACCAGCTATTACGGCCCGGTGAAAAATCCCTGGGATCTCGGCACCGTCCCCGGCGGCTCCTCCGGCGGCTCGGCTTCGGCAGTGGCGGCGCGGCTCGCCCCCGGCGCGACCGGCACCGACACCGGCGGCTCGATCCGCCAGCCCGCCTCGTTCTGCGGCATCACCGGCATCAAGCCGACTTATGGGCGCGTCTCGCGCTGGGGCATGATCGCCTTCGCCTCCAGCCTCGACCAAGGCGGACCCATGGCGCGCACCGCCGAAGACTGCGCGCTGATGCTGCAAACCATGGCAGGCTTCGACGAAAAAGACTCCACCAGCGTGGACCAGCCGGTTCCCGACTACCCAGCCAGCCTGAATGACAGCTTGGAAGGCTTGCGCATCGGCCTGCCGAAAGAATTCTTCGGCGAAGGCTTGGACGCCGACATCGCCCGGCTAATCGACGCGGCCGTCGCCGAATACCGCAAGCTCGGCGCGGAGGTCAAAGAAATCTCGCTGCCCAACATGCACCTGTCCGCCCCGGCCTATTATGTCGTCGCCCCGGCGGAATGCTCCTCCAACCTCGCCCGCTTCGACGGCGTCCGCTACGGCCACCGCTGCGACAACCCTAAGGACTTGAAAGACCTGTACATGCGCTCACGTGGCGAAGGCTTCGGCGCGGAAGTGCAGCGGCGCATCCTCATCGGCACCTATGTGCTGTCCGCCGGCTATTACGACGCCTATTATTTGAAAGCGCAGAAAATCCGCCGCCTCATCAGCGAGGATTTCAAGCAAGCCTTCCAAGCAGTGGATGTCATCATGGGGCCGACATCGCCTTCCGTCGCCTTCCGCTTCGGCGAAAAGAGCGCCGACCCGATAGCCATGTACCTCTCGGACATTTACACCATCGCCGTGAATCTGGCCGGCCTGCCGGGCATGTCCATACCCGTCGGCTTTTCCAACAAGCTCCCGGTGGGAATGCAGATCATCGGCGATTATTTCTCCGAAGGCCGCTTGCTGAATGTCGCGCATCGGTATCAGCAAGTCACGGATTGGCACCAGAAAAGCCCCAAGGCTTTTTAAGCCCATGCTGAATTCACGTTTCCTCCGCGCCGACGAATTAGGCGTCCGCTTGGAAATCGTGAACGGCTTGGCGATTTGGGAAGCCCAGCCGCTGTACAAACACCAGAAAGCCGTGGAACGCATTGCCCAATCCATCCGGCCCGTTGAAGGGAATCATTGCCAATGCGTCCATGCGATGGATGTGTACATCCAGTTTCCCAATGGACTGAAACGCCCAGACATATCGGTGTTTTGCCGGGAACCTAGCGACGAGGAACAGGAAAATGCGCTGACCCTGATTCCCGAAGCGGTGGTTGAAGTGGTCAGCAAAGGCTATGAAGCCAAGGATTTGGAAATCGGCCCGCCGTTTTATTTGTCGCAAGGGGTAAAAGACGTGATTGTGTTCGACCCCGCCACATTGCTAGTTTTGCATGTCAGGCATGGGAAGGCGGAACGTTTGCTGGCACCTGCCGAAATTGTCTTGCAATGTGGTTGTGGCGTGGCGGTTTCGGGCTGATTTTTGACTAGGGTGTGAACAACAAGCAAGT
>CAZOTR010000097.1:12457-16046 GCA_964582755.1 uncultured Methylococcaceae bacterium
TGTGGCGTGGCGGTTTCGGGCTGATTTTTGACTAGGGTGTGAACAACAAGCAAGTGGTATTGACATAAAACCGCTTATTCGGCTTTGTTTGAAGCCTAGCCCGAAAGGGGCTTTATCATGAGGCTGCATCTACAATATACGGCACCGAAGCCATGGCTAGGAAAGCGTTGGATTTTAAAACCCGCCACAAAGTATTAAAACAGGAATCCATTACCCTAACAAACCCTATTGCACTGCAAACTTAACACCGCCCAATGGATTCTAAAACACCCAAACAGATAACCATCAAGCCTAGAAAACTAAATTTTGGCTTCACCGAGCAACTGCCCTATCAATGGTATGACGGCAACCCAGCCATTTTCACGCTGTGCAACGTCATTTCCATCATGTTTCCTGTGGGCGAACAATTTTTTATTGATTCAGTCCGGCATTATAAAGACAAAATACAAGACCCGGCCTTGCGCGTAGCCGTGGCGGGCTTCATTGCCCAAGAAGCCATGCACAGCAAGCAACATGAGTTGTGCAACCGGCTGCTCAAAATCCAACACCCGCACCTTGCCCGGCTTGAAAGAATACCCCAGTTTATTTTGGGCAATGTCCGGCGTTTCTTCCCAGCACGCACCCAATTGGCTGTTTCCTGCGCGTTGGAACATTTCACCGCGCTGTTCGCCAACGACTTGCTGGCGACTCCGGCATTCAAGAACAACGCCCATCCTGTCTATGCCAAATTATGGATTTGGCATGCCATAGAGGAAACCGAGCATAAAGCCGTATGTTATGATGTCTACCAACAGGTCGCGGGCGGATTGCTGGGCTATCTGGAACGCTGCTGGGTGATGCTGTCCACCTCCATTGTCTTCCTCGCCGCGATCATGGCCGGCTTTGCCATGGTGACGCTCTCAAGCTCCATGCAAAAGGCCCGCTTACCTGGAAAAACCAAGGGATGGCTTGCGGGAATACCCGGCCTGCTTTTCCATCCAAACGGGCTGGTGAGGCAAATCATGCTGCCGTATCTGGCTTACTACCTGCCCTT
Organism: uncultured Methylococcaceae bacterium; assembly: GCA_964582755.1. GTDB lineage: Bacteria > Pseudomonadota > Gammaproteobacteria > Methylococcales > Methylococcaceae > Methylumidiphilus. The sequence goes on from CAZOTR010000097.1 coordinate 13,491, forward strand.
CTTCCACCCCTGGAAGCAAGACAATTCAAAACTCATCGGGCAATGGATAGACGAATATGAAAACGGCCTGTTCAGGGATGCCGATGATGCCGAGCCAGACCCGGCATCCGCCGCAAGCGTTCATCCCCGCGTTGTTGATTGACCATGAAAAAGCTACCGTATTTTGATTATTTACTGGCATCCTTGCAAAGCAAAGATGAAACCGTGGAAAAAAGCTTTGGCCGCCATGTGCATTGGGGGTACTGGGAAAAGCCGGAGCAAGCCACCCTTGCCGTGGACGATTTCGCCCAGGCGGCGGAAAACCTCAGCCAATTGCTTGCAAGTGCGGCAGAAATCGCGGACGGGCAAGCGGTGCTTGACGTAGGCTGCGGCTTTGGCGGAACCATTGCCAGCCTCAATGAAACCCGCACGGGGCTGCGCTTGGTGGGCCTTAACATCGACGAGCGCCAATTGGAGAGGGCGCGGCAAACAGTCCATCCCATGGGCGGCAACACCATCGAGTTCCGGCAAGGCGACGCCTGCGCCCTGCCTTTTGCGGACGACTCATTCGATGCCGTGCTGGCTGTGGAATGTATTTTTCATTTTCCCAGCCGCGAACAATTCTTTAAGGAAGCCTGCCGGGTATTAAAGCCGGGCGGCTATCTGGCCCTGTCCGACTTCATCCCCGGCAAGTTCTCGCCGTTCAGGTTTTCAGGGCGTCTCGACAGTGCCTTTTTTGGCGCCTGCGATGTTCGCCACACCCGCGACAATTACCATGCGCTGGCGGAGCAAAACAAGCTTGCCGTGCGCGTGGACCGGGACGTCACCGCCAACATCCTACCCACCTATCGTTACTTAAGATCCTTGCTGGCCAAAAAAGACGGGGAGCATTCTGGAGCGTCCGCGCCTTTCATAGCCTTTTTCACAACATTGGCCATTGAGGCGGTCAGCCGGCTTCGCCTGCTAAACTATTATGTTTTTGCGTTTAGGAAAAGCCCTTAGAATAACTGCCTAAACCGCTAAAAATCAACGCCCCACCTTTCAAGTTAAAAACACAAGGCAAACATCATGCAATGGGAAACCGTCATCGGGCTTGAAGTCCACGCCCAACTCGCCACCCAGTCCAAAATCTTCTCCGCCGCACCGACCGCCTACGGGGCTGAACCCAATACCCAGGCCTGCGCCATCGACTTGGGGATGCCGGGGGTTTTGCCGGTGTTGAACGCCGAAGCCGTGCGCATGGCGGTCAAGTTTGGCCTCGCCATCGGCGCCTACATCGCCCCGCGTTCGGTGTTCGCCCGGAAAAACTATTTCTACCCGGACTTGCCGAAAGGCTATCAAATCAGCCAATACGACCTGCCGGTCGTCGGCAACGGCCAGTTGAATATCTTGGTGGACGGCGAGGAGAAAACCGTAGGCGTCACCCGCGCCCATTTGGAGGAAGACGCCGGCAAATCCTTGCATGAGGATTTCCATGGCCAGAGCGGCATCGACTTGAACCGTGCCGGCACGCCGCTGCTGGAAATCGTCTCCGAGCCGGATATGCGCTCGGCGAAAGAGGCAGTGGCTTATTTGAAAAAACTCCATGCCTTGGTGCGTTATCTGGAAATCTGCGACGGCAATATGCAGGAAGGCTCGTTCCGCTGCGATGCCAATGTCTCGGTGCGCCCGAAAGGCCAAAAGGAATTCGGCACCCGCGCCGAAATCAAGAATCTCAATTCCTTCCGCTTCGTGGAAAAGGCGATTAACTTTGAGGTCGAGCGGCAGATTGAGTTGATCGAAGGCGGCGGCAAGGTGATGCAGGAAACCCGGCTGTACGACTCGGTGAAAGACGAAACCCGCTCGATGCGCAGCAAGGAGGAGGCCAACGATTACCGCTATTTCCCCGACCCGGATTTGCTGCCCTTGGAAATCCATGGGCATTTCATCGAAGAAGTGCGTGGCAAGCTGCCGGAACTGCCCGACGCCAAGCGCGACCGCTTCAAATCGCAATATGGTTTGAACGATTACGACGCGACGGTGCTGACCGCCACCCGCGAACTGGCCGATTATTTCGAGGCGGTGACGGCGGCGGCGGGCGGCGAGGCCAAACTCAGCGCCAACTGGGTGATGGGCGATTTGTCCGCCGCGCTGAACAAGGCGGGGCTAGAGATCGAAGACAGCCCGGTGCAGGCCGAGCGCTTGGCCGGGCTGGTCCGCCGCATCGCGGACGACACCATCTCCGGCAAAATCGCCAAGCAGGTGTTTGAAGCTTTGTGGGAAAGTGCGGACAGCGCCGATGAAATCATCGACCAACAGGGTTTGAGGCAGATCACCGACACCGGCGCCATCGAGGCCATCATCGACCAGATCATCGCCGACAACCCCGGCCAGCTTGCCCAGTACCGGGCGGGCAAGGACAAGCTGTTCGGCTTCTTCGTCGGCCAGGCGATGAAAGCCACGCAGGGCAAGGCCAATCCGGCGCAGTTGAACGATTTGCTGAAGAGCAAGCTGCAAGGGTAAACGCTTGCCCGCGCCCTGGCCTGGGCGCTACAACGTGCTTCCCTTACTTTTCAACCGCATGAGGTGACGAATGAA
>CAZOTR010000098.1:0-1562 GCA_964582755.1 uncultured Methylococcaceae bacterium
GGCTTGCCTTGCGCCAGCAGCCTTTCCTGGTGTTCGATGTCGCTGGCCAGGAGTTCGAACCGGGCCTTGCGGATGTTGCCCCGGATGCTCTCGCCGCCGGCCTCGGGGACGGCCAGGGGGCGCACCCTGGCCTCCCGGTTGACCAGGCGCTGGTGGAGGACCAGCCGCAGCGAGGCGGCCAGCGCGTTGCATGCGTGTTCGCCGCCGCCGGCCAGGCCGACCAGGCGGTGCAGCGCCTCGACCTGGGACGAGGCGTGCAGGGTCATGCACACCAGGGTGCCGTTGAGGGCCGCGTTGAGCGCCTCGTCGGCGGCCTGGCGGCTGCGCACCTCGCCCACCAGGAGCAGGGTGGGGACGCCGACGGGGAACATGCGCATGGCGGTGTGGATGGCCTTTTCCAGCGGGTTTTCCGCCGTCACCTCCACCTGCAGGCAGTGCCCGCCGCCGTGCCTGCCCTCCAGCGGGATCTCCGGCGGGTCCTCCGCCGCGACGCACAGGCCGCCGAACGCCCGCAGCCGCGCCGCCACGGTGGCGGCGAGGGTGGTGGTCTTGCCCTGGCCGGGGCCGCCGCAGAGGACGAGCAGCCCGCCCTTGCACAGGGATGGGTGGGCCAGCAAGCCGGTGGCGGGCTTCGGCAGCAAGCCCTCCAACTCCGGCGGGGTGCCCGCCAGCCGCCGGAAGACCAGCAGGCTGCCGGACACCGTCTTCGCCCGCTGGGCGCGGAACAGCCAGTCCCCGGCGTCCGCGCCCTCCCCGTCCCCGGACACCGGCACGCGGACCGTGAAGTAGTCGTCGGCCTTGCGGGCCTCCCCCTCCCGCGCCAGGCGGGCGGCCAGCGCGGCCAGCCGGGCATCCGCCCCCGCCTCCCGCGGGCCGGGGTAGAACAGCGCCCGCGCGGGCTGGCCTTCCGGGAGGTAGACGTCGGTGGCTTCCATCCGAGTGGTCACTGCGCCCGGATCATGATGGCGACCGTGCCGCCGGCCGCGCCGCAGGCGGCGGCGACCGTGTCGTTCAAGGGGTTGGGGTTGGCGACGCTTTTCAGGTTAGCCGTGCCGCCCACGTCGAGTTCGTCGGCGATGCCGAGCAGGGCCGGGGCCAACTGGGTGCAGACGGGCTGCGGGATGTTCTGCATGTTGACGGCCAGGGCGGTGTTGCCCGCCGCGCCCGTCAAATTGGTCGGCCCCAGGGAGATGGGGCCCCAGTTACCGGCCAGGGCCGCGCCGTTCACCAGGTCGGTGGGGACCAGGTTGTACTGGATCGCCGCCGCGGTGGTGAGGTTGGCGTAGCGGCCGCGGTAGAGGTTGCGCACGCTGGTCACCAGTTGGCCGACGTTCTGGACTTCGCTCTGCACCTGCGTGCCGCGCATGAGGGTGGGGCCGAACTTGAGCCCGGCCAGGATCAGCAGCAGGCCGATGGCGATGACGATGGACAACTCGATAAGGGTGAAGCCGCGCTGGCGTCTGCGGGAGTGGATGCGGACAGTGGCGATGCGGGTGTCTGGTGTGTTTGGGTTTTTCATGGCGCGTGGACTCCGGTCTGTGGTTGGGTTGGAAAATGAAAGG
>CAZOTR010000098.1:1662-4425 GCA_964582755.1 uncultured Methylococcaceae bacterium
GGCTGGCGGCCGCGCGGGTTTTCCTCCTAAGCGGGTGGCGGTTCATAGGCGCATGGCCCCGGTGGCCTGCGTGTAAAATTTCATGACGACGGACATGATGGCCGGGATGACGCCGCCGACGAGGGCGCCGACCAGCAGCAGGACGGCGGCGTTGGCGGCGGCGCCGATCTTTTTGGCGGCCTTCTCCGCCGACTCGGCGGCCTGGGTGCCGAGCCGGGCCATGGCCTTGTCCGGGTCGCCGAGGCGGTCGAACAGGGCCACGGCGACGCGCACGTCGGCGGGGAAGACGGGGCTGTCGAGGGCGGCCAGGCGCACCCCCGCGCCTTGCTCGAGCTTGCGGCGGATGCCGTCGAGGTGCGCCCTGAACCAGGGCGAGGGGGTGTTGTCCCACAGGATGCGCACCGCGTCGCCCATGGCGATGCCGGCGCGCATCATGGTCGAGAGGGTGATCAGCATGATCGCGCCCTGGTAGACCTGGTACAGGTTCCAGGGCGGCACATGGCGGTCGAGGAAGCCGCGCAGCCTGTCCGGCCGCCACACCGGCAGCGACCAGAGCGCCGCCGCCAGCGCCGCCAGGGCCAGTCCCGAGATCGCCAGGCCGTGGTTCCGCACCAGGGAGGACAGCCGGTGGTAGAACAGGCCCAGCCCGTCCCACTGGCCGGCCGGGATCAGCCCGCCCAGAGTGGGGATGACCTGGGTGGCGAAAACCGCCATCATGCCCGCCCCGACCAGCAGCAGCACGAGGGGATAGCCCATGGAGCCTGTGACCGCGCCGACGATGCGCTGGCGGCTGCCGGTCAGGTCGGCGGCGTTGCGCAACGCAGCGCCGAGCTCCACGCCGCGCGTGGTGGCCCCCAGCATCTGCGCCTCGTGCGCGGCCAGCCAGGGCCGCAGGGCCTCGCCGACGGTCCTGCCGTCGTGCAGCCGCCGCATGGCGTCGAGCAGGATGTCGGCGCGGCGGTCGCGCTGGCGGCGGAACACCCTCTCCATCTCCTGCAGGGCGTCGTAGACGGGTATCCCGGCGTCCACCAGGCCGGCCAGGTTGCCCAGGAATTCGCCGCGCGGCCCGTCGCCGAAGACGGCCAGGCGCAGCCAGGTTTTTTTGTACGGGTGCATGGCTTTTTTCCTTACGGGTTCTTCCCGTTGCAAAGGTCGTGTGCGGTTTTCATTCGGCCACCGCCTTGAGGCTTTTCCGCTTCGCGCCCCCGGACTCCCGCCGCAGCCGCCCGAGGCTGGCCTCCACGTCCGCCGGGGACAGCAGCCCCCGGCACATCTTGTCGATGGCGTGGTCGCGGATCGAATAGCCGCCGTGGCCCAGCCAGTGCTCGAACGCCTCCTGGTCGCGGCGGTCCAGCAGCAGCTTCAGCATGTGCGGGTCGGGGACGACGGCCTCGGCGCACACGGTGCGGCCGGACACGCCCTTCCGGCAGTCCGCGCAGCCGGGGCCGCGCAGGCGGATGTGCGCGAGATCCCCGCCCGCCACGGCGCGCACCCGCGCCGCCAGGCCGGAGTCGACGCCCCCCGCCTTCACGGCCTGGCCGAAGGGGACCGCACAGTCCGCGCACAGCACGGGCACCAGGGTCTGGTGGATCAGCCCGGCGACGAACTGCGGGGCGCAGAGCAGGGCGCGGTTGACCGGGTTGTTCGGCAGGGCCGAGCCCAGCCCTTCCAGCCGGGCGACGATGGCGAGGGCGCGGCTGGCGTGGACCGTGGTCAGCACGGGGTGGCCGGACTCGGCGGCGGAGGCCGCCAGGCGGGCGGTCTCCAGGTCGCGGATCTCGCCGACCACCAGGATGTCGGGGTCGCAGCGCATGGCGCTGCGGATGGCCTCGGCGTAGGGGCTGACGCCGCGCGCCCGGTCGTCGCGGCTGTGGATGACCGGGCTCTGGATGACGCCGGGCACCTCGTACTCGGGCGGGTCCTCCACGGTCTGCAGGGAGAGGCCGCCGCCCGCCTCCCGGACCAGGAGGTTCATGAGGTTGGCCAGGGTGGTGGACTTCCCCGAGCCGGTCTCGCCGGAAACCACCAGGATGCCCGACGGCTCGGCCACCATCTGGGCGATGGCATCGGCCTGGGCGTCGCTGTAGCCGAGGTGCTGGAGCGAGGGCGCGAACGCGAAGCCCTTGCCGGTGGAGAGGATGCGCAGCACGACATGGACGCCCTCCGGGTAGACCGGGTGGTGGGCGTAGCGGATGCGGTGCAGCCGCCCCTTGATCGGGTGGGCAAAGTTGGCGTCCTGGCGGCGCTCCGGCACCCAGGTGGTGTCGCGGATCTCGGCGAGGACGGTGTAGGCGCAGGCGCACATGGCGTAGGCCTGCTCGCGGGTCCACTGGGCGACGGATTCAAGTTCGCCGTGGACGCGGAACAGGATCTCCGCCGACTGGCGGCGGACGACGATGTGGATGTCCGAGGCCCCCGCCTCGCCAGCCCGCCAGACCAGATCCTCGAAGGCCTGGGCGGCGCGGCTGTCCACCGCCGGGCCGCCTTGCGCCACCGGCTCCGCGAAGTGCTGGTAGATCAGCGGGATCAGGCCGGACGCCGCGCGGTGCTCCGCGACGATGGCGCGGCCGCTCCGGGCGGCCCGCGCCCGCAGATCCCGCAGGCTGTGCGCACTCGCGGGCGACAGTTGCTCGGCCAACACCAGCACGCCGCCCGCGTCAGTTTCGAGCAGGGCAATTTCCCGGCGGGCCGCCTCGGCGAGGCCGGCCTCCGCGCCGCCCAGGCAGCGGCGGATGCCCGGCGGCAGGTCGGCCAGCGCCTTCA